>JBCCYK010000065.1:0-26895 GCA_039189905.1 Planctomycetota bacterium | reverse complement strand
TTCCAGCCGCCGGATGCGAGCGGTGACCTCAGGATGCAAATATTTTTTGGAAGCGGGCATCGCGTGAAAGTTCATCCTCGGTTGGTGGCGTCGCCTGCACGATCCGCTCGATCACATCGTCGCTGCTGATTCCATCACTCTCGGCCGTGAAGTTGACAACCATGCGATGCCGAAGAACCGGCGCCGCCAGCTTCGCGATGTCATCCACCTGAACGTGGTGTCGTCCCTGCAACAAGGCCCGCGTCTTGGCCCCCAAGATCATGAATTGGACGGCGCGTGGTCCCGCGCCCCAACCAACCAATTCCTTGACAAAGTCGGGAGCGCCCTCCTCATTGACGCGTGTCTGTCGAACGAGGGCCAGGGCGTATCGGATGACATGGTCGCTGACGGGCACCTGCCGAACGACGTCCTGAATGCGACGAATCTCCTCGCCCGTTAAAACCGGCTCGGGTTCCGCTTGGACCGTCCCGGTCGTTCGACGTGCCACCTCAAACTCTTCATCGAAGGAGGGGTAGTCAACGAAGATCTTGAACATGAAACGGTCCTGCTGCGCTTCGGGCAGCGGGTACGTTCCCTCCTGTTCAATGGGATTCTGTGTCGCCAAGACGAAGAAGGGGTCATCCAACGCGTGCCGTTCGCGTCCGGCAGTGACCTGCCGCTCTTGCATGGCTTCCAATAACGACGCCTGCGTCTTGGGGGGCGTTCGATTGATCTCATCCGCCAACACCACGTTGGCGAAGAGAGGCCCCGGCATGAATCTCATCTCCCGGTGCCCGGTGGCACGGTCCTCTTCGATGATCTCCGTCCCCGTCACATCGGCGGGCATCAAATCGGGTGTGAACTGAATCCGACTGAAAGACAGATCCAGCGTCTTTGCCAACGTGCTGATCATCAGGGTCTTGGCCAGTCCCGGCACACCTTCCAGTAAAATGTGGCCGCGACTGAAGAGCGCGATCAAAATGTCGTCGATCACCTCCTGTTGGCCCACGATTACCTTGCCCAATTGCTCCAGCACTCGCTCCCGCGCCGAAGCAAGGCGTCCGGCATCTTCTTCCGTCAGGGCTCCCTGATCCGGGTCAGGCGCATTCATCCAGTGGTTTCTTCTGCTTGTGTGTCACGACGAAGGGATGCGGCTAAGGAGACCACCTCGCCGTTCATGCCACTATCATAGCCTCTTCACCAGCCCCACGATCAGCCCACATCTCCCATTCAGCCTCATGGTCCTTTTTTCCCACCGTCCAAGGCGGTCTCGCCTTTCGAACCTCCCCGACGAATTTCAGGCGAGGATTTTTTGTTCGCGTTTGTCGCTTGCCTTCACTGTTTCATTCGTCTGCGCATTCCTCGTTTTGAGCCATGCCGTAAGCCAATGCGTACTTGCGGACCCACCCCATGTCGTCGTCATCATGGCCGACGACCTCGGCTGGGGCGACGTCACGCCGCTCAATCCGGATTCCAAGATCCCAACGCCGGCCTTTGAACGCTTGGCTTCCGAAGGCATCACCTTCCGCGATGCTCACACTCCCTCGGCTGTCTGCACTCCCACGCGCTACGGTCTGCTGACGGGGCACTATTGCTGGAGAACGCATCTAAAACGTGGCGTGCTCAATGGTTATGGGAAACCCTTGATCGATCGGCAGCGTGCCACTTTGGGAAGTGTTTTCCGCGATGCCGGCTACGATACCGCGGTGGTGGGCAAATGGCACCTGGGATTGGGGTTGCCCGGTGGCGGCCGGCCCCCGGAAGACCTCGTCTCCATGAATTTCTCTCAGCCGCTCTCCGCCTACCCCGGCGACCATGGGTTTGAAAGCTCATTCGTCATCCCCGCCTCCCTCGACTTTCCTCCCTACGTCTATTTTGACAACGGTCGTGCCACCACCACGAAAATGATCGTGCAAGACAAAGCTGCTTTTCCAAAGTTCCTCCGCGCCGGTCCCCGTGCAGCCGACTTTGACATGGAGGCCTGCTTGGACCGCTTGGCGGACGAAGCGATCAAGCGGATCCGCGGGTTTGCTACCTCCGATCGCCCTGGCTTCCTTTACTTCCCACTCACCGCGCCGCACAAACCCCTCTGGCCCGCCGAACGTTTTCGCGGCCAAACGCCCCTCGGCCCATACGGTGACTTTGTCCATCAAGTGGACGCGACCATTGGCCGGGTCCTCGACGCCATTGATGAGGCCGGCATCTCAGACAACACGCTTCTCGTCGTGACCAGTGACAATGGGTCCTACATGTATCGTTACGCCGAAACCGAAACGGACCACACCGACGATGATTCCATCCAAGCCTATCGCGGGTCCGTGCACACCGCGAATGGCCCCTGGCGCGGGACGAAAGCGGATATCTGGGAAGCCGGACATCGTGTCCCGTTCTTTGTGCGTCTCCCAAACCGGCAGCACGCCGGACTCCAAGTCGACACAGTTGTCGGCTTAATCGACCTGATGGCGACCTTTGATGAACTGTTGCAGCTCGATGCACCCGAGTCCGCAGGGCCCGATAGCCGAAGCTTTGCAGCGGTGCTGACGAACCCATCCGCCTCATGGAAACGAGACCCGCTTGTCTGTCATTCGGGAGGCGGCATGTTCGCGCTCCGTGACGGTTCCTGGAAACTCGTGGCGGGCAACGGAAGTGGCGGCCGAGAACAGCCGAAAGGAAAACCGTTTGAAAAACCCTATCAACTCTACGATCTCGCAAATGACCCCGGAGAAACAAACGACCTGGCTTTAACGCATCCTGACATCGTCGACGCCATGACCCAACAACTCCTGGCGATCAAAGACAACGACTGACGCAATCCACCTTCCACCTTCCACCTTCCACATCCAAACCATGTTCAAAGTTCCCTCATTGCTCTGCCTTCTCACCTCGCTCCTCTTTCCAACGACACTCCTTGCCTCGGACTGGGTGGTTCTTTCGGCGGGTGATTCACTCGAAGGCTGGACCAAAGTCGGCGGTGACGCTAGCTACGAGATCACCGACGGCGTGATCACCGGCACCACCGGTGCCGGCAAGAACACGTTCCTGACCAAGGGCCCGTTCGCAGACTTCGAACTCGAGTTCGAGGTCAAGTGCGATCCCGAACTCAATTCCGGAGTCCAAGTCCGCAGCCACCTCTATCCCCAAGAAACGCCTCAGGAGTCCAATCCGAAACGCATGCGTGAGAAGGGCGAAATGTATGGCTACCAGTGTGAGATTCGGGGCGAAGCGAACGGCCCGAACGGCTGCAGCGGGAATTTTTGGGATGAAGGACGTCGTACCAGATGGCTGGACGAGCGCGTCGACGCCGCCAAGTCACAGGCCATCTACAAACCCGGCGAGTGGAATCAGTTTCGAATCATTGCCAAGGGCAATCGCATCCAAAGCTTCGTCAACGGCACGGCCGTCGCGGACTTTGAAGACCACCGGGATAATTCTGGCATCATTGGTCTTCAGGTTCACTCCATCAAGAAAGGGACGGGGCCCTACCAAGTCTCTTGGCGCAACGTCCGCGTGAAGGAACTCCAGTGATCATCGGGCGCCCTCGCGGTCAGTTCATGTCCTAACCGAACCATCCCCTGAAATACCAGACTTGTCGTGAGGGATACACATCTTGAGGGTCTTTCGGGGCACAGAAACCTCTTCTCACGTGGGTAGTTCCAAAACCCCTAACTGAGGATTCAGACGCTCAATCATAGAATTAAGTAACATTAGACATCGCTCAGTAGCTCTGGCTGTTACTGCGTGAAAATGACCCGTTATTGGCGTAGATTTTTCGATCCGAAGTTGTTGCCGGTCGGTTAAGCTACCAGCGATGTTCTGAATTGAAGTCGTCTTCCATTTCATTTTCAGTTTTCTCAGTTCGTATTTTGAGGTGAATCATGAAACAGCGTCCCGCCCGGAAGAAGGGCTTCACGCTTGTTGAGCTCCTTGTTGTCATCGCCATCATTGGCGTGTTGGTCGGCTTGCTGTTGCCCGCCGTCCAAGCCGCTCGTGAAGCTGCTCGACGCATGAGCTGTAGTAACAATTTCAAGCAGCTCGGACTCGCAATCCACAATTACCACGCTGCGTACAACCAGCTGCCCATGCATGGTGCGGGCACAGGGGGTGCAGCTGGCGGTGCCGCGCCCTTTGGTAACACAGGCGTCACGACCAACTGGTGGAGCAACTATGGCGACGCGAACGCTTGGCGTTTGAGCATGCTGGTTGGTTTGACGCCGTTCATGGAGCAACAAGCCATTTGGGAAGAGATCAGCAATCCCAGCTTGGTCAATGCTCTGAATCCGAACACGCCCCTTGCGGACCCCTGGCCCGCAATGGGTCCAACCATGCAGTTCCTGCAGTATCGACCCTGGGTGACCAATATCCCAACGCTACGTTGTCCCAGCGATCCTGGCATTGGGCTTCCTGCCCAGGGACGGACCAACTACGGAGCATGTTTGGGGGACTCCATTGTCATGGGTGTACGCGGCCCCCGATCGCATAACAATCAGACGGGAGAAAAGGTCAACAACAATGGTTGGTCGCAAGAATCCCGAGCGTGTGACCGCGGCATGTTCGTGCCGCACCAGGGAGCGAAATTTCGGGACGTTCTCGATGGTCTCGCGAACACCATCGCGATGGCCGAGTTGACCACGGACCTGGGTGACCGGGATACGCGTGGCACGCAGACCAACAATGGCTCGCAGAACCCGCCGCGGGATGTGATGAACAATCCGAACTGGTGCGTCGAACAGAATCAGATTGATCCTGCCCGACCTCAGTTCTGGGTCGCGGGGCAAGCCACGGGTGGTGCCAACAATGGACGTGGATATAAGTGGGCCGACTTCCGACCGAATTTTTCGGGCGTCCACACGATCCATCCCCCGAATGCGGCGATCTGTGGAGGCAACAATACCGGGCAGACCGGGATGTTCCCACCGTCGAGCCGGCACCAAGGCGGTGCTCACGTGTTGATGGGTGATGGCGCTGTTAAGTTCATCACGAACTCAATTGAAGCAGGTAACCGTCGGGCAGCCATGGTTCGCAATGGAAACACCGGCTTCACGCCCGCTCCACCGGACGCATTCTCCGTTCCAGGCTCTCAGAGTCCTTATGGTCTCTGGGGTGCCTTGGGCACAAGGGCCAGCAGCGAGGTGATCGACGGCGAGTTCTGACGCTTCCTTGCCTAACGCGTTGCTTTCAACAATCTCGGTAGCCTCACCGCTACCGAGATTTTTTAATGGACTGAGACCTCATCTCACCATGCGCGACAATGCGATGGCAGCGTCGCGCGGATGCGATTCACATTGCCGGAAACGAATTCACCGCAGGTCTCATTCGTCACCCAGCGAGCTATCCATGGCCTCCTGGTCCGCAGCTTCATTTGCCAGGTACGCATCAATCGCGGATTGCTCTGCATCCTCGACGGTATTGGATGGTCCTGAATTCGAACAGCCAACAAGCACCAAGCTCGTTGACACGACGACGATGGCAAGGATGGAACGGGTCATCTAACAATTCCTATGGATGATGTAACGAAACCAGAGAACCACGATTATATCAGAAGTCGCTGGTACAGAGCGCACTAGGGATCGCTATCGAAGACGGCGACGTCCCGCGCGACGGGCATGGTTTTGCATCGCACCTGCCGCCGCGTGCGCCATGGCATTGACCAACACCTGGGTCATCGGATGAGTCGCGACCTGAGTCACTCGATCCATGGTCGTTGGTCCCCACGATTGCGCCCTACGAATGTGAACCCACAGATCCTCGACATCCGCCGGATGCCGCAGACGATCCAGTTCCCCCATCAGGTCCAATGTGTCATGGAACATGGCGCGACTCTTATCAAATCCTGAACCACGAAAACGCTGAATCAGCCTCCCGACCGCAGAGTGGATTTGCTCGGCAAGTCGCAGGTTGTCTTGTCGCTGGTCCATTTCGTCATCGTGGCGGTCGATCTGGGCCTCAACGCCACGGATGGACGCGACGATTTGATCATCTGTCAACTCCATCGTCCGTCGGGCCTCCCGACGCAGGTCCTTGGAATCAAGCCGTCCCAGCATCCCACGAAAAACGTCAATCGCTTCCTGGTAGTAAGCGCCGTCGGGTTGGCATAGTTCATTCAGCTCGGCTTCCGTAGCCTGAACCGCTTCCTGTGCCACATCCGCTTCACCCAGCAGCTCCTTCCGATCCGCCTGCAAGACTTCTCGCGCGCCGATCTGCTCGGTCAGTCCCATTCGAGCCGCTGACTCATCCCGCATGGACTCCAGCTCGTTGAGCACCGTTTCCAGTGCCGCGCGATCCTCGGCCATGATCTTGCGCATGGTCGATGGAGTGTCCCGCAAAAAATCGTAGCTGCGTTTCGATTTCGGATAGTCGACCATTCTTGCGATCCACCGATCCATTCGCTTGCTAAATCCCCGTTGAGTGTATTTCGATGTGCCGTAGCCGCGTTCTTTCAAATACTGGAACAACTTGCACTCATCGTAGGCCGGCAGCTTTCGAGCCGCATCTTGGCTGACTTCGTCCAAATTGGCTTCAGCGCGTTCCAGCGCGGCTTCGGCCAAAGCCGCCCGATCGGAAAACTGAACAAACCTCTCGTTGCCACGGAGATCCGTTTCAACCGCTGCCATCAGTTGATCTTCGCTTGCCTCCGCCTCGTCCAATCGCTCGTTGAGTGCTTTCAAGCGGCTGTCGATGGCCTGCAAGTGTTCGCGTTGTGTTTGCAGGCGTTCCGACAACTCTCGTTCGCGATGCTGTTTGCGCAGCAAGACGTCGCGCATGGCGGGGCGAACCTCCACCAGCGTCTTCGCGATCGCATCCGAACTGAGGCTGGGCAGGTAAAACCGTGCCAGTTCCGATAGCGACTCTTCACGTTTCTGTTCCAAGCCCGTGACATCGTCCATCGCTTCAGTCAATGCAGCGCGTTGCTGTTCCAAACGCGTTGCCGCCCCGTTGTAAGCGGAGTGGAGTTGCTGCAGAACTTGAGGACCAGAGAGCGGCATAAGACAGGTTGACAATGGCGAAGACGTGAAGGCCCGTCGCGGTAGATTGCAGGAAGACCTAGAAGAAAAACAGCCACGCGCCGGCAGCGGCGGCTGCGGTTGCGGCCATGGCAATTCGGGCGCGCCAGATCCAACAGTAGGCGAAGAACTTGCTTATCGACGCCGGCGGGGTTTCATAAACATGCTGGTTCGCCAGGTATTGCTCGATCGCCGCATCCAGTTGCTCTTCCGTCACGTCATCGCCACTCATGCGAGCCGTCCGCATCAGCTTCTCACGCAGTTGCAGACGCACCTCGTCGTGCCGAAACATCTCCTCAGCGGTGCGACGCTCATCTCGCATCTCACGTGCCACGTCCATGACTCGCAGCGTTTCCGCCAAAGTCAAATCTTCACCCGGCAACTTGATCTCACGCCGTTGACGTGCCAGTTGCTCCGCCGATCTCGGTGCGGCTCGGACTTGTTGGGCGGCGTTCACAACAACGTGACGATCAAGGCGGAGTTCCAAGGTTGGCAAGGGACGCTCATGCAACACACCAGGGCATTTCACTCAGGGGACAGGTCACGGGCTGGGAATATTGTATCGTGGGGAAGCGATCGCGATATGTCCCCAGGGTTCGCGTGTATCAGTAGGAACCGATGGCGATCACCGCACAACGTCCGCGAGCCTGGTTGGAATTGGCCGACGACAACACATTCGCATTGCAAAGAGAACACGAGCCGTTGCTAGACCTGTTGAGAACGTCTGGCACACGATGGTTCACGGAATCCGATTGGCGGCTGGGCACGCAACCAAAGCTCTGCGAGTCTCTCGCTGAGAGCGGCTGCCAGCAAGTCCTGGTGGGGATGGAATCGACCGTGTTCCAGTATCCCGGCATGGGCGCCAAACGCACGAACTGGGACGCGATGATGGACGCGACGGCCGCCATCCAAGGGTGCGGCGTCGTTGTCAACGCGTGTTTCATCGTGGGCGCCGATGGCGAAACTCAAGCGTCCATCCGGCGTTTGACTGAGTTCCTCTGCACGGCCCCTTTTGGCGAAGTCCAAGTCACGCTCCAAACACCGTTTCCAGGAACACCCCTTTATCGCCAACTGGAACGCGACGGTCGCCTGCGTTGCACGGACTTCACCAAGCACACCCTTTTTGACGTTACCTATCAGCCCCGTGATCTATTGGCGGAGGACCTGCAAACCGCATTTCACGAGCTGGTGGCGTGCGTTTATTCCCGTGAGCAACAATCACGTCGGGCCGAGGTCGTCAAATCGATCAAACGAACTTGCAGCTGACTTGCGTTGGCCCGAATTTTTCGGCGAACACTAGATTTACGCCATCCCATTGCAATGTCAGTTTGCATATCAGCCGAATCGCGTTAGAGAGCGTCCAGCTTAGCAAGCCAGGCAAAAAGCCTCGGTCACGCTGAAAATCGTACTCGTACCTCGTACTCAGCGAAGCGGTACTCGTACTCGAGACAGCAACGAGTCGAGTAGGAGTACGAGTACCGCCACTAAGCGGCTGAGTACGAGCACGATTTCCCTTTCCATTTCCGTGACAACGTCCCGATGGGTTACGTCTTAAGCGGGACGCTCTCGTTAGCGAGCGGTTACCACGCGATTCCCCCTGTGGACGCAACACCATGAGCCAACGCTCAGTGGCCAACGACATGCGGCCATCAAGCAGCACGGCCACTGCGTTTCAATTGCTTTCTTAAACGGCGACGTTCCGCCTTGCTGAGTGATGACCAATCGATCTGGTCGGTTTCCGCATCCGTCCCGTCTCCACCACCGGACGGCTTGCTCGCAGCGGACACGTTCGGTTTGGACTCTGCTTGGGTCGCCTGCACGGCGGGCTGCGGCTCGGTTTCGTGGGACGACGCGTCCTTCTCTCCCCGCGATAGGAACCGTCCCAAGCCGAACCGCCGCTTCTTGGGCTCCTTGGCCGTTTCCTCCACTGGATCATCGCGTTTGGGAACCGATCGTTTTGCTTTGGCGATCTCTGGCTTGGCCTCCGCCTCAGGTTTCACCTCGGCATCCTCCGGCGCCCGTTTGCGACGTCGCAAACCAAACCAAGTCCTTTTCGGCTTCTCGCCCCCGGCCTCAACGTCATCGTCCCTTTGCCGCTCTGCTGCCACATCGACTCGCTTGGCTGCCTGGGTTGCGTCTCGCTTCTTGGGGCTGACATTCTTGGCGCTGATGACCTCGTCAACCTGTTTGGAAGGGGCTCTGGAAGTGGCCCGTTTTCGTTCTCGCCTGTTCGACTTCGGTTCCACTTCGTCTTCACCTTCGTTCGCAGCGAACCAATTCGCGAAGAAGCCAGGCTGCTGTGGCAAACACCGCACCTCGCGCACCAAGCACTTCAAATACCAAACCGTCCCCAGTAGCCAGGCAGACGCGCCAACCAACCAAGCGTTCGACGCGATGGTGGCGGTCAGGGGCGTCGTGATTTCGATCCCGTGCCACTGCATGGCGACCGGCGTCGTAACCGCCGACCAGCCCAGAAGCATCCACAGCATGGCTGCCAAATGCCTTCGCAATTCAATCACCGACTGGACCGCGACGGCGAAGCAAGCAATGCTTCCAAGCAGCCGCATCCAGTCCGCCCCTGACAGCGCGACTCGCCGCCCGATTCCCCACTCCAGAACGCCGCCCAGCAACTCAATCAACGGCACCATCGTGGTGACGGCGCTGATCACAAAAAGCGAGATCATCCACCTCCAAAGACGGTATTGCCCGTGAAAGTCGTCATTGCGGTGGCGTCGCAACTGGTAGACGAGATACGCCGCTGCCGCGGAAAGTCCCAAGAAGCCTGCTTGTATGAAGCGACCCATCGAACCCGGTGCGTCCGACTGAAAAACGTTCACCCATGCTGAACGCGTCCCCAAAGCCGGGACGGTCAACGTCAGGTAGTGCGTTCCCACCAACGCGCACGTCGCCAACAGAATCACGGCGGTAAACTGTGTGAGTGCAAGCCGAGTGAGCGGCACGAGTGCAAACCAGCGGCCGCGAAGTGGGCGACGAGCACGTTTCCCGTACGCCACCACGGGGCGCGGTGAGACGTCACGGTGAAAAGACCGGGTGCCGGGGACGGCAGCCGGCCCCATCCCGCCATTGCTCAAGAGCACACGTCGTCGACGATCATCGCTTCGACGGACGTAGGGCATGGCGGGGCCAACAGGGCGCGGAAGGAACGGCTACTCTCGACCCCGTGGGCTAGCAAATCTTTGGCCACCGTGTCAACGGAAAAGTGTCACCAAATCCGGACGCGTTCTTCGGGCGCTAAGTACAGCGCATCCTCCTCGGAAACTTGAAACGCTTCGTACCAGGCGTCCATGTTTCGAACGATCCCGTTTGTGCGATACTCGCTCGGGCTGTGCGGGTCGGTGAGCAAGCGTTTGCGAAGCTCTTGTTCGCGGTACAACCGGCGCCAAACCTGCGCCCAACCAAGGAAAAAACGCTGGTCACCTGTCAGCCCATCAATGACGGCCGGCGGGCTGCCATCCAGCGAGAGACGGTACGCTTCATACGCCACGGAAAGCCCACCCAAATCGCCGATGTTCTCACCCAACGTCAGTTCCCCATTCACGTTCATGTCCTCGAACGGACGGTACTGGTTGTACTGTTCGATCAATCCAGCGGCCCGCAATTCAAACTCTTCGCGATCCTCCGGTGTCCACCAGTTGCGCAAATTGCCGTCCCCATCGTATTTGCTGCCCTTGTCGTCAAATCCGTGGGATAATTCGTGTCCAATCACCGCACCGATCGCCCCATAATTCACCGCATCATCCGCTGCCATGTTGAAGAACGGTGGTTGCAGAATCGCGGCGGGAAAAACGATTTCATTCATCGTTGGGTTGTAATAGGCATTGATCGTTTGCGGTGTCATGTGCCACTCATTGCGATCAATGGGTCCGCCCAATTTGTCGAGATCGCGTTGATGTTCGAATTGCGCCGCTGACAGTTGATTTGTGGCCGGTGATCGAGCCGTGATCTTCAACTCGCGGTAGTCCTTCCATTCATCGGGGTAACCAATCTTGGTCGTGAACTTGTCGAGCTTCTCGCGTGATTGCCTCTTGGTCCCCTCGGTCATCCACGGGCGAGTTTGAATGCGCTCACGAAACGCGCGTTTCAGATTCTCAACCAACTCGATCATTCGCCGCTTGGCTTCCGGCTTGAAGTAGGTCTCGACGTAAACTTGGCCGACCGCTTCACCCAGAACACCGTTGGTGGCATCAACGCCTCGTTTCCAAATCGGCTGCTGTTCGTCCGTACCGCTTATCTGCTGCCCATGGAACTCGAAGTGGCGTCGTTCCAGTGCCTCCGTCAGCATCGGCGCGTACGCGTCCATCGTCTTAGCCAACAAATAGTTCTTGGCAACGTCCAATTGGATTCCTTCGAAGATCTCACCGAGCTTCTCAAAGTAACTCGGTTGTCGCACCACCACGGATTCTTGGTCGCCCAGCCCAGCCGCTGCCAACATGGGCTGGATGGGCATCGCCGGGACCAACTCCGTCAACTCCCCGATGGTCATCCTGTTGTAAGTCGCCACCGGATCACGGTTCTCCGTCTTTGTCCATTGAGCTTTTGCGATGCCGGTTTCCAGCGCAAGGATCGCGGACGCCACAGTCCTCGGTTCCCCAACACCCACGATCGCCAACAAGTCGGTCAGGTATTCCCTCAAGGCAACCCGGGCCAAACGATAGCGTTCGTCCGCTTCCAAGTAATAATCACGATCGGGCAGGGTTAATCCCGACTGCGTCAGGTAGACGGTGTACTGATCGCTCTTTTTGGCATCGACGCTGACGTAGGGTGCCGCCGGTCCGTACACGCCCGCCCGAGTTAACTGCCCAAGAACCGTCAACAACTCCTCTTTGTTCTGGATCGCGCCGATCGAGTTCAGCAATCTTTCGATCGGCGCCAGCCCCAACGCGTTCCGCGATTCGGTGTTCAGGACCGAGGCATACATGTCCCCGACCTTCTGCGCCGCGGTTCCTGCTTTGGCATCCTTCGCAGCGGCTTGTTCGATCAACCCACGCACGCTTGCTCGCGTTTCATCATCTAAAACGGTGAAGATGCCATAGTTGGACTTATCAGCCGGTATCACCGTTTCCTGGAGCCACGCCTCATTGGCATACTCGTAAAAGTTGTCACC
The DNA here is from genome assembly GCA_039189905.1 of Planctomycetota bacterium. Lineage (GTDB taxonomy): Bacteria > Planctomycetota > Planctomycetia > Pirellulales > Pirellulaceae > Rhodopirellula. Next base: position 14,790 of record JBCCYK010000065.1, on the reverse strand, counting down.
CGGCTGGATGGACTTGCTCATCAAACTCTGGTCGATCCCCGAGACCTTGGTCACCTGGATCGGTTGCGATGTGGCGGTTGCGTCTGGCTCGGCGGAGAAAACGTCCGCAGGCATGCCGACCGCCACATCGCAAGCAAACCAGGTGAGCAAGACAAGTCGGCATATCGATCGCATGAGATTCCGTTTTCGTAAATGGATGGGGAGCAAAGAAGTGTCTCGAACTGCCGACGATCGTTTGTCGGTATCGAATCGCGTCGCTATCGCCAATCGGCACACCAGTCCTTGGCGTGCAAGCCGCTACGAATGCGCCACTCGCGAAGTTCGTTCAGCAAGCGGGTGCGGTGGTGGCTTGCACGCGCGTCCGACCACAAGTTGTTCACCTCACTCGGGTCCGATTCCAAGTCAAACAGTTGGCCGTCAGGATCGTCTAGGAAATGCACCAATTTATGCGTTCGGTCTCGCACCATGGTCATGAACTGACAACCCGTCAGCACCGCGTCCCCCGATTGCTCGCAATAGACAAAGTCGCGTCCGCGAAAGGCTGAGTCTGACCCTCCATTCTCAATCATCTCGTTCAGCGGCACCGCTTCCCAATCACGGGGAACCTCGATCCCGGCCCATTGCATGATGGTCGCTCCGAGATCCATTTGTTGAATGAGCGCGTCGACATGCCGCGGGCGCCACGACTGCCCAGGAGCCCAAACGATCATGGGAACGCGCGTGATCTGGTCGTACATCGTCCACTTTTGACTCTGGCCATGATCCGTCAAGCAATCCCCGTGGTCGCTTGTGAAAATCAAGATCGTGTTTTCCAAATAGCCATTGGCTTCTAGCGCGTTGATGATCTCGCCCACCTTTTGATCGATCATGGTCACGTTGGCCAGATAGAACGCGCGTTGGCGATGACGTTGTTCCGGCGTCGGGTGCAGGGGAGCGAGGATTGAATCGTGATCCACCACGGCATTGTGCTCGCGCAGTTCCCTCAAGGCCCTCGGAAGTGCTGCCAATTCATCGTGCGTCACGTCCAGCAACGGCAACGATTTCTTCAGATAGCGTTCCGCAAACTCGGGTGTGGGATCATACGGTGGGTGCGGCCCGGGAAACCCGATTTGCAAGAACAGCGGATGTGTCGGCGGATGCGCGTTGATCCACCAGGTCGCCATGTCACCCACGAAGTGATCCGGATGCGTTTCGGATGGGAGTTCCCAGAGGAACGCGCCGATCGCTTCATGATAGTCCTCGCGTTTGCGATAAAGTTCGCGTTGCTGTTTCACCAAGCCACGAAAACGAAGCGCCTTGTCCCACTCATCAAAGTAATAGCGCCCTTCCAGATAGCGATCTTTGTTCTCCACGACATATCGCTCGTGGAATCCCATTTCCGTTTCAAATGGCCAAGTGTGCATCTTGCCAATGTTGGTGCAGTGGTACCCGGCCTCGTTCAAACGTTCGATCCAGCCTCGTCTCCAGCGGTCAGCATTTTTGTAGATGCCCGTCGTGTGGGGGTAATAGCCCTTGAACAAGCTGGCCCGCGCCGCCGCACAGGAGGCAGCGGTCACGTGACACTGCGTGAACACCACGCCTTCTTCAACCAGACGGTCCAGATGTGGGGTATCCATGTGCGGGTACCCCAACGCAGCAATCGTGTCGAAGCGTTGCTGATCGGTGATGATGAAGACAATGTTTGGTTGCTCGTTTGGCATAGGACCTCTTAAAGACGCGTCTGGCGTTGCTGCAGGTATTCCGTCAAGGCGGCATCGAACGGCATGCTCGTGTCCAGAGGCACATAGTCGATCCGTAGCTTGCTACATCCGGCTTGATAAAGGCCTCGGAACTGCTCCACCTCACTCAGATATTGCTCCCGAAAGCCGTCGGCGTCCACGCTGACGACTTGGCCGGTTTCCGGGTCCTCGAATTCGACCGGCCCCTGGTACGGAAAGCCCACTTCCGCAGCATCCATCACGTGAAACACGATCACATCGTGGCCGCCATGGCGCAACTGCCCGAGCGCCGACAGGACATCACGGGGTTCCGCCAAGAGATCAGAAAAAAGCATGATCAAACTGGCTTGTTTCATCATCGCGGCAACTTGCGTCAGGCTGACCGCCAGGTCGGTGATGCCATCGGGCTGCAAACCGGATAAGGCCGCCATCACATCACCCACGTGACCTCGACGGCTCCTTGCCGGCAACACCGCACGTAAGCGATCACGAAACGTCAAGAGCCCGACGGGATCTTGCTGCATGGTCATCAAGTAGGCCAGTGCCGCGGCGAGGCAGGTCGAGTACTCAAACTTGGTCATGGATTCCGACTGCGTGAATCCCATGGAAGCGGACAGGTCCATCACCAGGTAGCCCGTCAGGTTGGTTTCCGCTTCAAAACGTTTGACGTAGTACTTGTCCGTCTTCGCGTAGGCCAACCAATCGATGAGCTTGGGGTCGTCCCCGCGTGTGTAGCGTCGATGATCGCTGAACTGAACCGAAAACCCTTGCAAAGGACTGGAGTGCAAACCCTGCAGGAACCCTCGCACCACCATCCGGGCTTTCAAATCCAGTCTTTGAATCTGCTGGATCGCTTCGGGTGACAGAGACGACATGACTAAGTGACGTTCTCGAACGCGGCGTCACGAACCAACTGTCCCTCGCGCAGTTCGAAACACCGGTCCATCGCCGTCGCGAGGGCTCTCGAGTGCGTGACCGCAACCAGAACCACGCCGCGGTCGCTTTGCAGTTGGCGAAGCAATGCGGTCACTTCGGAGGCTGTCTTGGCATCCAAGTTACCCGTCGGCTCATCTGCCAAGATCACATCGGGCTCCATCACGAGCGCCCTGGCGATGGCCACCCGTTCGCGTTGCCCGCCCGATAATTCGGCGGGCCGATGGGTGATGCGATCTCCCAACCCGACTGACTCGATCAAGCTCTCCGCTCGGGAAACCGTTTCACCGTCGGGACGACCAGCCGCCAGGGCGGGTATCAGCACATTGTCGAGCACCGACAGTTGCGGAAGCAGGTGGTGGTCCTGAAAGACAAAGCCAATGTGCCGGTTTCGAAACCCGGCTCGCTCCGTTGGGCCAAGCGAGAAGGGGTCTTCCCCCGCAATCTGCACTTCGCCCGAATCCGGTTCGTCAAGCGTTCCCAAAATCTGCAGCAGCGTCGTCTTGCCACTGCCCGATGGCCCTACAATCGCCACCGACTGCCCCGCGGCCAGACTCAAATCCACACCGGACAACACCTCCAATGGCTCGCCGGCTGTCGAAAAGGATTTTGTGACGGACGTGACGACCAACCGGCTGGCTTCCATCGGCTGATTCCATGAGGGGCAAAACGGGTCTGCGCGTACTGTAGCGGATCCTCCCTGAACCATGTAGCCGATGTGTGGACGTGCCTGACTTGAGCGGCATCCGCCTGTCGGGGATAGTACGCCACCTGCACGTGCGTCCTTTCTTGCTACTTTCTTGGAATTCAACATGGCCAGCTCCATGCTTCCCGAAGATGTGGTCACCATCATTGGGCTGGAAGTACATGTTCAGCTAAAGACAAAGACCAAGCTCTTCTGCGGCTGCACTACCGCATTTGGAATGCCTGCCAATTCGCAGACGTGCCCCGTTTGCCTTGGCATGCCTGGGGCACTGCCCGTGATGAACAAGCGCGCGATTGCGTTGGCTGTCAAAACGGGACTCGCGCTCAACTGCACCATTCCCGAGATGACCAAATGGGATCGCAAGCAGTACTTCTACCCCGACCTGCCCAAAGGCTATCAGATCAGTCAGTACGACCTCCCAATCTGCGCGGAGGGCTATCTGACGATCACCAACGAAGACGACCAATCGCAAACCAAGATCGGTATCACACGTGCCCATCTAGAAGAAGATGCTGGAAAGAGCCTACATGATGAAGCTGCGGGCGTTAGCGACACCAAGATCGACCTGAACCGCTGTGGGATGCCCTTGCTTGAAATCGTCAGTGAGCCAGACTTGCGATCGGCTGAGCAAGCCAAAGCCTATCTCACGGAACTCAAGCTGCTGCTCACGCACCTGGGTGTCTCGGATTGCGAAATGCAGCAGGGCAGCCTGCGTGTTGACGCCAACGTCAACTTGCACCTGGACGCGGACGGCAAGAAGGTCGCCACGCCCATCGTGGAAATCAAGAACCTCAACAGCTTTCGCAACGTGCAGCGCGCCCTGGACTACGAATCGCAACGTCAGTGGGAAGCATGGCAAGACGACAAGCAAACCATTGACGATGCTCCAAAAACGACGCGCGGCTGGGATGATGTCAAGGAAAAGACTTTCGCACAACGCGAGAAAGAGGAGTCCGCCGATTATCGGTACTTCCCCGATCCCGATCTCTTACCCGTTCGCCTGCCACGCGAGATGATCGAAGAAACGCAGCGTGAATTGGGTGAGCTGCCCGCAGCCACGCGGGAACGCTTGGAATCCGAGTACGGCATCAAAGCCTACGACGCGGACGTCATTGTGAATCAAGGTCCCGGTATGATTGCCTATTTCGAAACCGCGGCCCGAGCGTCTGGCGACGGCAAGCGTGCGAGCACCTTCATTCAGCAAGACGTGCTGAGGACCATGAAGGAACAAGAACTCACCATCGACGGCTTCCCTGTGTCCTCCGATCAGCTTGGAAGCCTTTTGGGCAAGGTCAAGGCAGGCGAACTTGATCAAGGACGCGCCCGGGACGTGTTGGAGTACATGATCTCGAAAACGGCATCCGTCGATGAAGCCATCGACGACCTCGGAATCACGGCGGTTGGTGGGGATGAGCTGGAAACGCTCTGCCAACAATTGCTGGCTGACAACCCACAGGTCGTGGCCGACGTCCAGGCGGGCAAACAACAGGCAGTCGGACGCCTCATCGGGCAAGCGAGGAAGCAGAATCCCAACGCGAATCCTCAACAGGTTCGCGAGTTGCTGTTGAAGCTGATTGGATCGTGACGGTTCCGACCAGCGAGCTCCCGCTGATCGCGACCTGCGCGTTTGGCCTGGAAGCCATCGTCCGTCGTGAGCTGAGGACACTCGGTATCGAAGCCACGATCGGACCAGCCCCGGGCCGCGTGAGCTTTGAGGGAGATTTCGAAACGATTCTCCGGTGCAACCTATGGTTACGCTGCGCGGATCGTGTGCTGATCGAGGTGGCTCGTTTCCCGGCGATTGACTTTGACGCGTTGTTTGAAACGACCCGGTCGGTTTCCTGGGGCAAGCACATCGCGGTCGACGAAGCCTTTCCCGTGACGGGGCGTAGCATCCAGTCAAAGCTGTCCAGTGTCCCGGCTTGCCAACGCAGCGTGAAGAAGGCGATCGTCGAAGCCCTCCAACGTGATCACGGGACGTCGATGCTGAATGAGACGGCTGGCATGGTCAAAGTGGACGTGATGCTTCTGAAGGACGAGGCCTCGTTGACGATCGACACCACCGGCCCCAGTCTGCATCGAAGAGGCTATCGCGTGGCCGTTTCCAAGGCACCCTTGAAAGAAACCTTGGCGGCCGCGCTCGTCGCTCTGAGCTACTGGAAGCCCGAACGCATGCTTCTGGACCCGTTCTGTGGGAGTGGGACGATCCTCATCGAAGCCGCGATGCTGGGACGGGGCATCGCTCCGGGGTTAACGCGTGAGTTCGCGTTCGAGACGTGGCAGGGCTATCAGCCTCAGCAGCTCGCCGACCTCCGATCAACCGCACGATCGCAATCCAGAGGGCAGTTGCCCGTTCGCTTGATCGGTCGTGATGTCGACCGTCGCGCCCTTGCCTCCGCTCGCGAAAATGCCGCGCGGGCTGGCGTCAGCGATGACATACATTTCGAAACCGGCAACTTCCGGGACCTGACATCAAGCAAGCGATTTGGTTGCCTGATCACGAATCCTCCCTACGGGCTTCGAATCGGGGACGACGCGAATCGTTCCCGTGCGCGACCTGACTCTGCGCTCGAGGACCTTTACGCGTCGATGCCCGAACTCTTTCGCCACCTGCCAACGTGGTCGATCTACGTGCTCACGGCGTTCCCCGGATTTGAGGCAGCGATGGGGCGGCAGGCCGACCGTCGGCGCAAGCTTTACAACGGTCGGATCGAGTGCACCTACTTCCAGTTCCATGGACCGAAACCCATTCAGGAGATCCGTGGGACGAAAACGACGGCGAGTTCGGACGAATCAGGGGACGATGCGGGAACCTCTCCGGTCGTGTTGGTCCACGCGGAGGGTGACGCCGCCTTTGGAGAACTGAACGCAAAAGCCGAACACCAAGGACAGCTGTTTGCGACGCGTCTACGCAAACGGGCGCGGCACTTGCGACGTTGGCCCACCCGACGAGGAATCACGTGCTATCGGCTCTACGAGCGTGACATTCCCGAGATCCCTCTCGTCGTGGATCGCTATGAAGACCATCTCCACATCACGGAGTACGAACGGCCTCACGAACGTGACCCTGCCACGCACGCCAACTGGCTCGACAAGATGGCCCGCATGGCGGGGGAAGCACTCGATGTGCCAGCACAGAACGTGCACCTCAAGTCGCGTCGCCGTCAACGCGGCTCGCTCCAGCATGAGCGTCTTGGGGACCTTGGGGCCATGACGGCCGTCAATGAAGGCGGGCTGCAGTTCTTGATCAATCTGGACGATTATGTCGACACCGGCCTTTTCTTGGACCACCGCATCACACGATCCTTGTTCCGCGAGGAGGCTCAAGGAAAGGACGTCTTGAATCTCTTTGCGTACACCGGTTCGTTCAGCGTTTACGCGGCGGCCGGCGGGGCGAAGAGCACGACATCGGTTGACCTGTCACGCAACTACCTCGACTGGGCGTGGCAAAACATGCGGCTGAACGGCTTCACGGGCCACGAGCACCGGTTTGTAGCTACGGACACGGTTTCCTACGTGCGCGACACCAAGGGGGATGAGCAGTTCGATCTTGTGATCGTTGATCCGCCGACCTTCTCCAATAGCAAACGTACCGACGAGGATTGGAATGTTCAGCGCGATGCCGTTCCACTCCTAAAGGGGATCGCAAGTCGATTGCGGGCAGACGGCGTCCTTTTCTTCTCGAACAATTTCCGCCGGTTCAAATTGGATGTTGCCGAGTTACCCGAGTTCGATGTCCGTGAGATCAGTCGTCAGACTGTCCCCGAGGATTTTCGCAATCGTCGTATCCACCGATGTTGGCGGATGCAGAAAAAGAACTGACATCGCATTGAATCGGCCAAACAGATACAAGGCCAAGTGGTAAAAGGTCAATGCGACGGACGGGAAGGCGGTGAAAGCCGGTTCAGTGAGTCGTGTTCTCCGGATGATGGGAGTCATCGCGTGGTGAAATTCAACGACCAAGTCCTGGGTTTGATTCCGGCGCTCGCTGGATCGAAGGGTGTCCCGGGAATGGACGTCCGGCCCTTGGGCGGCGTCCCCTTGATCGGGCATTCGTGTCGCACTGCCGAAGCAAGTGGCGTTGATCGCGTGCTTGTTTCAACCGACTGCCATGAGATCGCGTACGTCGGACGCCGGTACGGGGCGGAGGTTCCGTTCGTTCTCCCGGCGAAGCGGACTGCGGGACAAATCACCCTCGTGTCCGTGGTCCGCCAATCGCTGGATCACCTGTTGGAGCTTTCGGGCCAACTCCCGTCGACAACGGTGCTGTTGCAAACCTCGAGCCCATTTCGAACGGCGGAAGACATCGACGCGGCTTTGTTGTTGTTGGCTCAAAGGAACGCGGATAGCGTCGTGAGCGTATGTGAAGTTCCAGTCGAATTCAACGCTCGCTGGCAGTTGGATGAAACCCACGATGGGATGGTGCCGTCGACCGGTGACCCGCTGGCAAGCATCCTCTCGAGACGCTCACAGCTTCCAACGAACCACATCCACAATGGTGCCGTCCACGCATTTCGGACGCGTGTTTTTCTTGAAACCGGTTCGCTGTACGGGGATCTCTGCGTCGGACACAGGATGCCCACCGAACGATCCGTTCGCCTTGCATCCGAGGACGATTGGCTGGCCGCGGAGCGAACCATTGCGATGGCGAAACAGTCCCCGACGCGTCCATACCCGATCCATGCGACCGATCGCCGCCGAGCGGCCTAGACGTCGACCGCGGCCGATTCGCCTTGCATCCGAATTCTGCCAACAGGTAGGAATCTCGGAAGTATGAAGAATTTGACTGTATCAATACCGGAGCAAGCTGCACCTGCGGAGGATCCCCCTTCGCATGTTCGCGTCGTGAGCGTGCTTGGCGCGGGACGTGCGGCGACGGCCGAGTTGGTCGACGCCACTTGGCCTGACGGGCGGGAGGAGAGATGCGTGGAGAAGGTCTTCGCGCCGGGTCGACTGACGCGTCTCCTTTATCGAATCGCATTTGCGGCGCCCTTTGCTTACCAATCCAATCGGCATGCGATTCGGGCCTGCTTCTATCGTCGTCGCGTCGTCGCGGCCCGACTGCAACAGACGCGCGCCGATGTACGCGTCGCCTTGCCTCTGTATCTGCGTTACTGTCAGCGGCGCGGCGCTTGGGTCTTGGGCAGCCAATGGATCGAAGGCCGTGGCCCCGTGATCGGGCGAGAATCCGGCGGGGAAATGGCCCGATTGATCTCGCAAATGCGGGACATCGAAAACGACTTGGTCGACCTTGGCCTCTATGGCACCGGTTGGCAAGTCAGTCCTGGAGCCATGGTCTCGACGGCCAATTTGTTGGTCGTGGAAACGCCTTCGCCAACGCGAACTGACGGGAGCCAGTCGTGCGCCAAGACCGCTGCTATACGCTCTGGGAACGATTGCCTGAAGAGCGTGATCATCGATCTGGAATCTGGGATCCCTGCCGTTCTACTTCCCCGGTATTTGAGGCTTTCGTGGCGAAACGCAAGCCTCTTCCCCTTTGATGATTTGGATGCGGGGCGACTCGCCCAGGCAAAAGAAAGACTTCCCGCTTGGGCTCACCGCGACCTGAAATCGCTGATCCATCACAGCCAGCAATGGAAAGACAGTGAGGTGGCGATCTTCCGCACGCCTTGGAATTGGCTCAGCGGGCGACGACGACGGCATTACCGGACGGAAGCCATCCGACGATGGAAGCTTGAAAGACGCATTGATAGCGCCTCCGAACAAAAACTCCAAGCTTCGCGTGGTTCCTGGAGCCTCTTTTGGCTCCTGGGACTCTTTCCAATCCTGGGCCGCCGACTTCAAGTCTTCCTAGGGCGAGAACGCCACCGTGCTCAGTGGCGGCAACTTTTCACCCATCCCCGGTTCCGTCTCGCCGTCCTCCGGCTCCTCAAGGCTCGCAAAGTTCGCCAGTGGCAAAGCGAAAAACGACTACCGCGGGCCCACATGGTCTCAGGCGCAGGCTTCGCTCGCCACATCGTGTTGGCCAACACTCTACCCGCGAGATGGCACCGCTGGTTCGCGGATCCACGCCAGCGCACCCTGCTTTGGCACCGTTCCCAGCGGATGCTGCTCAATCGAAATTATCAAACGGCGAGAGCACGACGAACGTTTCAGCAAATCGTCCGCCGATGGCGATCGAGAGAATGGATCGACGCCGAGATCGCCGAGAAACTGCTGCGAGACTTTGAGGATCCCAAGGTTGGCATTTACGCGCGAGGATTAGCAAAACACCTTGCGATCAAAGCGTTTTCACCATTAGCCTCGATCATGAAACTCTCGGGTTTTGCGCTGACCATCACCGGAGGCAGCTTCTGGTACTCGGTCCTACCATTCCTTCTCATGCCACTTGGTCGATCCATCATCACCTTGCAGAGCTGGTGGGTGTCCCGACATCAACGAACGCCTCATGCACGAGCATTCTTCGTTGGCCTGATCCCGACTCTCGGTTCGATGGCGTTCATCACTCAAATGTACAGCAGTCTCCCGGCGATCTCTGAGTTCCTATTGCGTGATTCCGCGAGTCGAATCGGACAACGGTTGCCGATCTATGGCGGCGCCGATTCTCGGACGGAGCATGCCTTGGTACACGCGATGGACGCATTCATCAGGATCCTGCGCCCAGTCATGCAGTCACCCGGGGGCCAAACGTTTCCGATCCATGACTTCGATAGGGCAGGTTCCGAAGACCTCCCCGACAAGCGTTATGCTGCTTGATTAGGAATCGCAACGACTCACCACGCGTGACATCCATTCTTGTAGGCCATTGAGGCATGGAACTTCGACAAAAGTTGATCCGATGGGTACGAACACTTGGGGAGTTCAAGAAGTCCGTCGTTCGATTCATCGCGTCGATCGCCACGATCTTGGCATTCACCTGCGTGGTATCGGGGTTGCTTCTGTGCGTGGAGGAATCCACACGCGACGCTTGGATCGGCGAAGGTCGAATCGTCGAGTCATTGTCAGCGTGGCTCTACGTTGTTGTTGCCGGTCTCCTGACGCTGACGGGCATGGCACAGTGGCGGTTCCCTGCCTTCTTTCTTGAACGCCAAAGATTCTTGCACCCGTTTCTGCTGGCCACTGTGTGTTTGTGTTTTGCGGCTCGGGAATGGGACTTTCACTCGCGGTTCACCGGTGGCAGTGTCCTCAAGACGTCCTTTTTCCTGGAGTCGGAGCACGGTTGGACGGCGAAACTCGTCACCTTATGGGTGCTGCTCGCGATCGCCATGCTCCTGGTCCGAGTCGCAACTCGCTATTACGGACCCGTTCGACGTAGGCTCCTCAACGGCGAGTTATTGGGCGTGCTTCCCTTCACCGCCGTCGCGCTCGCGGCGTTTTCGAAGGGAGTGGATGGCGGCATGGGAACACTGAGGCGGATTGGCTGGACAGTCTCTTATGAGCTCCATCAGTTTGCATGGGGGATGGAGGAAATCAGCGAACTGTTCATCTCATGCGTGTTCTTGGCCACGTTTGCGGAAGGCGTCGCCCAAATATTCTGTGTCAGGTGCTCGTCGCGACGACCGTGCCGTCATGGGGGACCGTTGGTTCTCCAGCCTCGTTCCAGCGGTTCAGGCGTGGCTCGCATTGGACTTGACGAACCCTTGGCGGAATGAATATGGCACGCGGATGGCGTTCTCGTCCGATCCCTGTGTCCACGCCGAGCCAATGGAAGTCACGAATCCCATCAATGGTCGCGTCTCGCCCGTCGCGTTGACCCCTTATTGTCGAACGCCTTGGACATTGGTCCAGGACACCGGGACCGGTTTTGTCTTTCTTCTCAATCCCCCTTCGTACGAGTCACTTGAGAGTGACATGGCCTGGGAGAAGACCTTTGCGAAAGAACGCGAGCGTCGTTTGCATGACGAGCCCTTCTTGGCGCGCGTTTCATTGGGAATCGCAAACCTTCGAAAGCGTCTTTGGCCCAGACGGAAAAAAATCCTGGACGTTGCGATGCGCGAAGTTCGTCAGCTCCATCGCCATGGCGATCCGCTCAAGGTCGTCGATATCGGATGCGGGCGAGGGGACCTTCTGATGCTGTTTCAATCACGCCTGAAAGCTCGGGGCAGCGCGTGCAGCCTTTTTGGAATCGAGCTCTCCAAAGGCCTCGCGGCCGCTGCGCAAGAACGGATCGGCGAAGCGGGTCGCGTGATCCAAGCGAGTGCTCTCGATGGGGCAAAACGCCTGGAGCGAGACTCCGTCGATCTGACCTTGATGTCCTGTTTCCTGGAACATGAGGCAAGACCACTGGAATTGCTTCGCGAACTTCGGCTCGCGCTTCGTGCTCACGGCTCCATCGTCATCAAAGTGCCCAATTTCGCTTGCTGGAATCGAAGGCTGCGTGGTCCACGTTGGTGTGGGTTTCGGTACCCCGATCACGTCAATTACTTCACGCCGCATACGCTAGGCCTGCTTGCGCGTGAAGCAGGCTACGAAGTCCGCCCGCAAAAGCTGATCGATCGCGTTCCGGTCAGCGACAACATGTACATGGTGATCCGTCCCCGTGAAGAGAGAGCATGATTGAATGGCCATGGATTCGGCTTCCCACCGGGACATTGGGGGCGTGTCTTCGCCCGGAGATCACGGACGCCTGACGACCTCATCGAGCGTGAAGTTACTCCTCATCGGTTTGATTGCCTGTTGGGCATTGGAACTGCTCTGGTTGCAACACGTCACGGCATTCCCCAACGCGGACATACCCGTTGGACGCGCGATCAAGGATGCTTTCAGGCGATTCGTCCTCAACGCGGCGGCGTGCACCGCCATGGTTTGTCTGCTCCACCATTGGATCCAGCGAAGCCTCTTTTTGGTTGGGTTTCTTGCGTTCAACACGCTGATTGTCGTGGCCAACTATTTTGGGCATCCGTTGTCTTGGCCGATGCTCACGATGCAGTGGCGCGAAGGGGTCGGTGTGGCACATCACGGGTTGTCGCTAGTGAGCCCCTGGACGCTGTTGCTGACCGGTTTGGCCTGTGGGGCCAAGTGGCTCTTGCTGTCCAAGAGCCGGACATACCCCGGAGATTCCCGAGCGCTACGCAAGACCGGGGCCTGGGCATGCGTCATTTATCTGGTTTGCGCGGTCGGATTGCTTCGGCACAAACCGATTCAACGCATTCACATGGGGACGCCCCAATACATCTATGGCTACACGCTGGCGTGGACCGCAGAGGCGTTGACCTACGATCACGACGGGCTTTTGAACCTGGCTCTCGAAAAGGCTGCCGCCAAGAGTGATCGACTCAGCCGACTGGAACGGCCTTTGCCATTGGGGACACACGTCGCCATCATCCAAGTCGAAAGCCTGGACTACGATATTTTGGAAGCCAAAGTGGATGGAACAGACGTCATGCCTTTCTTGCGAAGTCTTGCCTCGCAAGCGAGACGGTATTCCGTCAAACCGTTTCACAACACGGGCTCTTCGGAAGCCGACTTCTCGACCCTAACGACCTGTACCCCGAACGGAAAAGTCAATCCGTTTCAAATCGCAGGTTTTCCCTATGACGACACGCTCGCGCGTTCGGCTCGCGGGGCTGGGTACCGAACGGTCGCCATGCACGGAAACACCGGTGAGTTCTTTCATCGGCGATCGGCCTATGAACAGATGGGGTTTGATGAAATCTTCTTCACTGAAGAACTAAGACGTCTCGAGATCGACGGTTCCTGGGACAAGGCATTGCTGAATCACTCAGCAGATCTTCTGGTTTCGGCCTCTGAACCAACGCTCCACTTTCTCATCACCATCACATCACACGGCCCCTTCGATCGCTTGGACGCGAACCAACGCCGGCTCCACCGATCACCCAGGAACGAGACCGAACACTATCGCAACAGCATGCGTTACGTGGACGAAGCGCTCGCGGATTACATCGACCGGATCCCACCTGGAACGACGGTCGTCATCTATGGGGACCATGAGTCGGGCGTTCATGGGTATGCCGATCCCTCGCAGCATACCGATCATGTTCCCTGGCTGATCTATCAGAAACCCTCGGAACAGCTCGTTGGCATTCCAGCGGACAACGGGGCGAACGACGATGCGAAACTGGCCAGCAGTGGGACCGACCGCGAACGTGATTCGCAAGATCACTGGTCACAACTTGACCTGGTGTGCTATCTCAAGGATGGGTTTCGGGCACGCCAGTTGGCCCGGGAAGGAAGCGAGGGTTCCGCGAGCCTTCGCCGCTGACGGCCGCTCGAGGGCTTGGTTCCGATTCGATTCATAACAGCCTGCAGATCAGCCGAATCGCGTTAGCGACCGGTTATCACGCGATTTCCAGTGTGTTTGTAGAACCGTGAGTTAACGCTCTGCGGCTGATGAAATATTCGGGTCAGCCCCGGTTTCCACCGGGGTTAACGATTTCCTGTGAAACAACGACCGAAACAGCCATTCACCGCGAACGAACTTGCCTTGGGCAAGGGTTTAGACCGCATATCAGCTAGGCTCTCCTATGAAACGACTCATCGATCTGTTGTTGGGTAAAACCCCGCGAGAACGCATTGCGAACGTGATCACGTACGCCACTGTGGGCGCTCTGATTGGTGTTTCCATGGAACTCAAATGGGCGTTGAAGTCGCCCAACCCGGCGGAGTGGAACACCTACAGTCGCGCGTCCAACGACTTCCTTTATGAGGGTCTCAATCCAGCCCAGCCGACCCCCACGCCAGTGGTCTCGCACCGTGGCGGCAATGTTCCCGGTATTGCCGATGCCGCCCCGATTCATCGTTTGCAAACGAACTATGACCGTGGCCAGAGGCTCTTTGAGCTGGACCTTGCCTGGACAAGCGATGACGAGATTGTGGTGAAACACGACTGGAAGGATCACCGCGTGATCCCCTCCATGCAGGCTTTCCTGCAGGAAGCACCTGAGGACCATGCCAACTTGGCCATGGTTTACGATTGGCTCGCAGACCATCCTGACGCGTTCATCGTTACCGATTGCAAGAAGCGAAGCCTGGAAGGTGTTGCCAAGATCCGCATGGAACGCCCCGACTTGGTCCCGCAATTCATCCCGCAAATCTATCAGCTCAAAGACTACGAACTCGTCGAGTCTCAGGGCTTTCGGAACATCATTTTGACCCTCTACCGTTGTCTGCCGGACGAACCAGCGGAGAAACTCATTCCCTTCCTGGAACAAAACCGCCTCTTCGCGCTGACGATTCCTCGAAGCCGCGCAAACGACGTCGCCCTTTTGACCGCCTGCGACCGCATCAACCTGCCCACCTACGTGCATACGATCAACCAGCCAGAACAGGCAATGGACTTGCTCGTTCCCTCTACTGATGGAGCGAAAGTTTATGGGATCTATTCGGACGACTTAACCAACCGGGATATGTTTCGAATCGCCCTCGACAAATCTGATATGAGCCGGTAGCAACACAGCTCCATCATTGAGCTTCGGCTCACCATTTAGATCCGAGCTTGCGAAAACCAGCTTC
>JBCCYK010000064.1:0-27097 GCA_039189905.1 Planctomycetota bacterium | reverse complement strand
GTCACACGCACTCGAGGGCGACGCGCAGGACACCCCGCCGATGCTGGATCCGCTGCGGCCGCTGCCGCGACCTCAGCGCCCGCTTGCGCCTGGCCACGCCCTTCGATGACCGCGCTCGCCAGCTCGCGAACGATCAGTTCGACCGAACGGATGCCGTCATCGTTGCCGGGGATCGGCAGATCAATCTGGCTGGGGTCGCTGTCGGTATCGATCAACCCAAGCGTGGTGACGCCCAAACGCTGTGCCTCGCGGACTGCGTTGCGTTCCTTGCCCGGGTCGACGATGAACATGACTTCCGGCAAACGGTTCATGTTCCGAAGACCGTTGAGGTTGCGGTACATCTTGCGGAATTCACGCGAAAGCGATGACTGCATCTTCTTGCTGTAGTCGTTGATCCGCTCGCTGGCACGAAGTTCCTCAAGCTCTTCCAAACGCCCCATCCGACTGCGAATGGTTCGGAAATTGGTCAGCGTGCCACCCAGCCATCGTTCGCTGACAAAGGGCATGCCGCAGCGAGTGGCTTCTTGTTCGATGGCTTCGCTTGCTTGACGTTTGGTCCCCACGAAGAGGATCAGGCTGCCACCTGCAGCCACTTGGGAAAGGTATTTCTTCGCACGCAGCAAGCCACGAAGCGTTTCCCTGATATCCATGATGTGGATCTGATTCTTCTTTCCAAAGATGTAGGGAGCCATCTTCGGATTCCAGAGGCTGGTTCGGTGCCCAAAGTGGACACCCGCCTCGATCATGTCTTTGACAATCTGGTTGGCCATGCGCGGACAGGTTCCTTCGCTTCCACAACCGCGGGTTCCGAAGAGACGCCTCGCCCTCATCGGCGGAAGCCATTCTCTCAGGACATTGGCAACGTCCCGTGCTGCACTCAGGCATCAACAAGCCCAGAGAAAACCGCACAGCCCGAACCCGTTTTTGACGGGTCCACCATCGTCCTTCGCCCACTGCAGTCGTGACGGAGTGACAAAAAAAGCCCTGGCGACGTGCCAAGGCAAGTGGGCAGAGATTAGCGGGCTGTCCTGAGATTCACAAGGCGAAGGCCGCGAATTGAATGGGATTTCGCAGGCTCAAACAGGCTCTTCCATGTACTCGTCAGCAGCCTTCTTCTCGCCGGGCACGATCGGGGTGACGCTGACCTTGCTCTGCCGCAATTCCTCGATTTCGTCGACCAAGCGAGAGATCAAATCGGCGATCTCGTTGCCGGCGGTCTCACCGATGTTGACCGCAAGAGCCTTGCGGGAGTTGTAGCTGAGGGTGGGTTTCGCCATGGTCAATCTCCGTCGTCGACACGCTTGATCGGAAGCTCTCCGCCAGATTTCCGGACCATTTCTAACAGTACATTCGGTGGGGCCAAATTCAATTCCGCAGCCTACTCGACCGTCACACTTTTCGCCAGGTTCCGAGGCTTGTCCACGTCACAACCCCGCAAAACGGCGATATGGTACGAAAGCAACTGCAGCGGCACGATTGATACAATCGGCTGCAAAAACTCGGGGACTTCGGGAATCATCACAAAATCATCCGCAATCGCCGCGATTTTTGAATCCTCGCTGCTGGCGACCGCGATGACGGGTCCGCCTCGAGCCTTTACCTCTTCCATGTTGGCCATCACCTTGTCGTAGGTGCTGCCACGCGGAACGATGAAGACGCTGGGGGTGTCTTCGTCCACCAGGGCGATGGGGCCGTGTTTCATCTCCGCAGCCGGGTAACCTTCGGCATGGATGTAGCTGATTTCCTTGAGCTTGAGGGCCCCCTCCAGCGCCGTGGGGAAATTGAACTGTCGCCCCAAATAAAGCACGTTGCTCGCGCCCTGGTACTTCTCGGCGATGCTGCGAACCTTCGCGTCGCAGGTGAGGGCCTGTTCGACCGCGGCGGGCAGGCGGCGCAGCTCCTCAATGATACGCCCGCCGCTTTCCCAGCTGATGTGACGCGTCCGGCCGAAATAGAGGGCCAGCATCGCCAACACGCAGCATTGGCTGGTGAAGGCCTTGGTGCTGGCCACACCAATCTCGGGCCCCGCGTGGAGGTACACGCCACCATCGGCGGCCTGGGCGATCGAGCTGCCAACAACGTTGCAAATCGCAAGCGTTCGGTGGCCTTTCCGTTTCGTTTCGTTGAGTGCCGCGAGCGTGTCCGCGGTCTCGCCGCTTTGCGTGATCCCGAAAACCAGCGTTCCATTTTCAATGGGCGGATTGCGATAGCGCAGCTCGCTGGCGTATTCCACATCGACCGGGATGCGGGCGAACTCCTCCAACATGTACTCGCCGACAAGTGCAGAGTGCCAGCTCGTACCGCAGCCCGTCAAGATGATCCGTTCGACGCCACGCAGTTGCTGCGGGGTCATGTTGAGGCCGCCGAATACCGCCGTTGCGTCCTGATCATTCAAGCGGCCCCGCATGGCGTTGCGGAGCGCATCCGGTTGTTCGTGAATTTCTTTCAGCATGTAGTGCGGGTACGCACCGAGGCTGACCGAGCCCGATTCGCCCTCCAGCGGTTGGACATTGACGCGCACCTTCTCACTGTCTCGCTGAAGCACCGAGAAGCCGTCGGCCGTGAGGACCGCCAACTGATGGTCCGCCAAATACACGATGCGATCGGTGTGTCCCACCAACGGTGACGCATCGGAGGCGACGAAATACTCGCCCTTACCGACACCCAGGACCAATGGACTGCCAAAGCGGGCTGCGATCATCAGGCCCGGTTTGTCTTGAAACAGGATGACCAGTCCGTAGGTCCCACGCAGTTGCGAGATGGCCCACTGCACGGCGCTCACGTAGCGCGCGTTGTCTTGGCGGTCATCGCCGCTCGATGCCGGTGATTTCTTCAATCCCTCGGCAATGAGATGGGCCACGACTTCGCTGTCCGTGGCGGATTTGAAGGCATAGCCCTTGGCAATCAGCTCGTCCTTGATCTCCTGAAAATTCTCAACCACCCCGTTGTGGACGACCACCACCTCGCCATCGCCACCGAAGTGGGGGTGGGCGTTTTCTTCCGTCGCCGGGCCGTGGGTGGCCCAACGCGTGTGCCCCATCCCCAACTGCCCCCGCGGTGTTGGCGTTCCGATGCGGCCGGCCAGGGCATCGATCCGGCCAACGCTGCGCGTGGCGTCAATCTGCTGTCCATCGTGAATCGCGACCCCCGCGCTGTCGTAGCCGCGATATTCCAGTCGGCGGAGCCCCTCGATCAGAAACTCCGCCGCATCCTGATTGCCGACATATCCAACAATGCCACACATGCGTCTCAATCCACGTGATTGCAAGGGGTGTCGGACGCACGAAAGCATCGACAAACACCCGGAATAACCTCAGCCGTGGATGATGGCTAGAAATCACGCTCCGTCGCAATGCCTTCACGACAGAAAACCACGAAGAACACGATCGGGAACATCGACCAGACTTGAAATCAGGCTCAGAAAGACGCAGTGGCACAGGCTTCCAGCCTGTGATTTGCTGCGTCCGCTACCGATGGCAGGCCAGGTGCCTAATCCACTTGCTCAGGCTGTTGCAGAACTAGCCCTTGAGCTTGGCCGCAAACAGTGGGCCGCCATAGAGAGCCGTGTCACCGAGCATCTCTTCAATGCGAAGCAGCTGGTTGTATTTCGCCATGCGGTCGCTGCGGCTGGCCGATCCCGTCTTGATCTGCCCGGTGTTGAGAGCGACAGCCAGGTCCGCGATCGTGCTGTCCTCGGTTTCACCACTGCGGTGACTGGTCACGGCGGTGTAGCCGCATCGGCCGGCCAGTTGGATCGAATCGATGGTCTCGGTCAGCGTGCCGATCTGGTTGACCTTGATCAAGATGCTGTTGCCGATGCCCTCGTCGATGCCGCGTTGCAAGCGTTCCACGTTGGTGACAAACAGGTCGTCGCCCACCAGTTGAACGCGATCGCCCACCTTGTCGGTGAGTTTCTTCCAGCTGTCCCAGTCATCCTCCGCACACCCGTCCTCGATGCTGCAAATCGGATACTGGTCGCACCAGGCGGCCAGGAAATCGACCATCTCGTCGCCCGACAAATCCTTGCCGTCGATCGAGTACTTGCCCGTTTCACTGCTGTAGAACTCGGTCGACGCGGCATCCAGCGCGATCCAAACCTGTTCTCCAGCCTTGTAACCGGCAGCATCGATCGCCTGAAGGATCACATCCAGGGCTTCTTGATTGCTCTTGAGGTCCGGTGCAAACCCTCCTTCATCGCCAACGGCCGTGTTGTAGCCCTTGCCTGAAAGCACCTTCTTCAAGTTGTGGAAAATCTCGGTACCGCATCGGAGCGCTTCGCTGAAACTCTCAAATCCAAGTGGCATGACCATGAACTCTTGAATGTCCACGCTGTTGTCCGCGTGCTCACCCCCGTTGATGATGTTCATCATTGGTGCGGGCAACATCCGCGCCCCAACGCCACCCAAGTAGCGATACAGCGGTTGCTCGGTGGACATGGCCGCCGCATGGGCCGTCGCCAGCGAAACGCCCAGGATCGCATTGGCGCCCAGCTCTTTCTTGTTCGGTGTGCCATCCAACTCCAGCATCGTGTGGTCGATGAGTGTCTGCTCCGTCGCATCCATGCCTTCCAAGGCATCGGCGATCTTCGTGTTCACATTCTCGACCGCCTTCGAAACGCCTTTGCCTAGGAATTGGCCTTTATCACCGTCCCTCAACTCCCAGGCTTCATGGGCCCCGGTGCTGGCTCCGGAGGGGACCGCGGCGCGGCCCGTGGCCCCGTCGATCAAGGTGACGTCGCACTCGATGGTGGGGTTGCCGCGGCTGTCGAGGATCTGACGGGCTTGAATCGAATCAATCAGGGACATGGCTGTTTTGAGGGGGTTGGGTTCTGTTTTGTGAGCCGCCCGCGGGCGGTCATTGCTGCTGAGCCGGGCATTCTGTTCAATGCCCTGCCGTTTGAACAGTCGGCGCGAGCTGACGCCTCGACGAGGCACCGCTACAGTAGCGGCTTCTTTTCGACTTGCGGTCGGCGACGGCACGGGCCCAGTTGATCACTTCTGATCCAACCCAGTCATGCCCCCAGCGGGCCACTCACATCCTTTGCGAAAGCGTCACGCCACATGTTCACCGGACTCGTTGAAACCATGGCTCCGGTGATCGAGATCCTCGACCAACCGCCAGGAAAACGCCTGACACTCCAAGCCGATGCGTTCTTCGAAGACGCAGGCGACGCGGTCCAACTCGGCGACAGCATCGCCATCAACGGCTGCTGCCTCACCGTCGTGGCCATCGAGGGAACCAAGCTGGCGTTCGAAGCTGGCGAGGAAACCCTCAGCCGAACGAACTTGGGCCGGCTCGTTGCCGGTCAGTCCGCCGTCAATCTCGAGCGTTCCTTGCCCGTCGGTGGCCGCATGGGCGGTCACTACGTTACCGGTCACATCGACACGGTGGGCCATCTGGTCGAACGCATCGATGACCCGCCTTGGGCCTTTCTACGCTTCGAATTGCCCGAACACTACGCCGTTCAAGTCGTTGGCAAAGGCAGCATCGCGATTGACGGTGTCAGCCTGACTGTCGTGGATATTGAGTCCAACGCGTTTCGCGTTGCCTTGATCCCACACACCCTCGCCGTGACCACGTTGGGCAAGCTCACCGAAGGCGATCCCGTGAATTTGGAAACGGACCTGCTGGCCAAGTACGTCGGCCGCTACCTAGGGCAAGAAACGCACGTTCAACCTGACGGCGACGTTGCGCCTTGGAACGAAGCGGTCACGGAAGCATTCGCCAACAAGCAAGGACCCGCGCGTGACTGATTCAAGTGAACCGCAAACGGAATCAGAATCGGCTCCCACCAATCCAAGTTCTGAGAGAGCGAACGCGCCCATCGCCGCGTCCACGCGTCCGCGTGCCGAACGTGCGAAACGCCAGACCGCGTCGTTTCTTTCAGACCGACTGACAGCCGCGGGTCTGCGCCCCGTCTCGCGTTACGGCCAAAACTTTCTCATCGACCTCAATTTGGTCGAACTCATTGCGCGTTCTGCGGACCTTTCGCGCGATGACGTCGTCCTGGAGGTCGGGACGGGAGTCGGTTCGCTCACCAGCATCATGGCCGAGGAAGCGGGTGCAATCCTGACCGTGGAGGTCGACGAAAACCTGCATCGCCTGGCATCAGAAGAACTGGCCGGGCAAGCGCACGTCAAACTGCTGCAAGCGGACGCGCTAAAGAACAAAAACACTTTGAACCCGCAGATCATGCCACTCGTCAGCAATGCGATGACGCGTCTGGGTGAAAACGCTCGCTTGAAACTGGTCGCCAACCTGCCCTACAACATCGCAACGCCTTTGATCAGCAACCTGCTGCATCAAACGCCAACACCCACGACCATGGTCGTGACCATTCAGAAGGAGTTGGGCGAGCGAATCATTGCCACGCCCGGTTCCAAGGACTACGGAGCCCTTTCCGTATGGATTGGCTCTTTCTGCAAAGCATCGATCGTTCGGATCTTACCACCGACCGTTTTTTGGCCCCGCCCCAAAGTGGAGTCGGCCATCGTCCGCATCGATGTGGACGTCGAAGCGCGAAACCGCATCCCGAATCTCAAGTACTACCACGACACCGTCCGTGCCCTTTTCTTTCATCGGCGCAAGTTCCTGCGCAGTGTTGTTTGCAGCGCCATGAAGGGCCGGCTTGAGAAGCCTGAAGTTGACGCGGTCTTGCAACGACTCGGACATGATGAGACCCGCCGCGCGGAACAACTCGATGTCACGCAGATCGCGACGCTCACCGATGCCTTGCGCACAGCCGAACACAACAAGTCCATCACCCCGCCAGGTAGCGATCTCGCAGGCTCTTGATCAGCGGTTGAGCGGTCAGGGCTTCGCCAGTCGCGCGTTCCACGAGTTCATCGGGCGAATAACACCTGCCGTGTGCGTGGACGTTCTCGCGCAGCCAACTCAACAAGCCGACAAAGTCTCCCTTGCGAAAGGCGCCGGGAAGATCCCCCAAGGCCTTTTCCGCCGCCTCGTAGAGCTGCGCCGAAACCAAGTTGCCCAACGTGTAGGTTGGGAAATACCCAAACAGTCCGGCACTCCAGTGGACATCTTGCAGAACACCATCCGCAACCGTCGGTGATCGAATGCCCAGAACAGACTCGTACGCGTCATCCCAGGCTGCCGGCAGATCGTCCGTGCTCAGGTCGCCCGCGATCAGGGCCTGTTCCAGCTCAAATCGGACGATGATGTGAAGGTTATACGTCGCCTCGTCGGCTTCCACGCGAACCAGCGATCGCTCGACGCGATGAAAACAACGGTGCCAGTCTTCGGCACTCGCCGGTTTCGCTTGGGTTGGAAACAGCTCTTGCATCAAGGGATGGAACCTTTCCCAGAACGCGAGTGAGCGTCCCACTTGGTTCTCCCACAGTCGCGACTGAGACTCGTGGATCCCAAGGGAAGCGTAGGTCCCTGCTGGCAAGCCGAACCAATCCTCTGGCAAGCCCTGTTCGTACATCCCGTGGCCAGCCTCGTGCAAGGTTCCAAAGATGCTGGTTGGCAAAAAGCGTTCGTGGTACCGCGTCAGGATGCGACAATCGGATGGCCCCAGTGTTGTGCAAAAGGGATGCGACGTTTCATCCAGCCGACCGCGTTCAAAGTCGAACCCGATCGCTTCGGCCAGTCGCCGCGAAAGCACCTTCTGCTTCTCCACGCTGTAGCCAACTTGCAACAAGGGCTCATCCATGGACCGACCGCTTGACTCGATTTCATCGAGCAGGGTCACGAGCGCGGAACGCAGCTCGCGGAACACTTCCGTTAAGGGCGCCGCACGCGCGCCCGGTTCATATTGGTCTAGCAAGGCTTCGTACGTGGTCTGCCCTTCCCGCGCCAGGCACTGCCCGAATTCGCGCTGCAAGCCGATGATTTCATCGAGCATGGGTTTGAATCGAGCGTAGTCGTTTGCTTTTCGAGCGGCATCCCACACGCCTTGGCCGCGAACCGTCGCGCTGGCGATCTTCTGCACCAACGCCGGCGGCACACGACTCTCTTTCTCAAAATCTTCTTGCAGCAAACGAAGGGTGGCACCCGTGGGGCTGTGCGGATCGGCTGCTTCCTCCCAATCCGCCAGTGACGCCAACTCATCGGCGATGACCGGATCCGTCCGTTGTCGATGCGACAGCCCGCTCAAATGCGACACCTGTTCGGCGCGATAGGCGTTTGCTTTCGGTGGCATTCCCGTCCGCTCATCCCACTCCAAAAGCTCCGCCGACGACGAGAGCAACCGGGCCTCGCGGAATCGGCGACACAAACTCTGAAACGTGTCCGCGTGCGTGGGCATCAGGCAGTCAACTGGGTTGGAGGCAATGCGGGGCGAACCAGATTTTGCCAGGAAAATAGCAGTCGATCGAGGCGACACCAAGGAAGGGAGCAACCCACGCAAAACCGACTGGACCCCTCCGCCGGGCTGATTACCCTGCATTAGATCGGGCTGTCATCGCCCGACGCACGGGCTGGAAATGCAAGAAGGACCCTTGGGGCCAACGGGCGCGTTGGCCTCGTCAGCTGTGCGAGAACCAGATGCGACCAAGAAAGCACCCCACTGCTTCGCGAACCCATTCTGTCCGGCTCAGCGGCAGAGCATCGCATCGAAGCAAAGCAAGATCTCGTCGCCGCCGACTCCGTTGCGAGCAACTGGAGCGTCGCGAACTCCTCGCCGTCGACATCACCGGCGTCCTGGATGCCGCCGGCAACGAAACCCTTGCTTTCCTAGACAACCCGGCGACGACCGATCTCGCGAGCAGCAATGACGCAACACCGACCCTCGTCGGGACCTACGAGCCGCAACACACCCAAGCTTCGCTGATCGCGAAAGATGCTTCCGGTGAAGAACTGGAGGGCTACTGGCGAATCGACGAACTCGCCGAGCGTTGGCGGTTCACACCAACGGCACCCATTGCGACGGGAGATGTGATCTCCGTCACTTACGACGATGAATCTTTTGCCGACGACGGCAGCGGGGATGGGGTCCAGGTTTTTCTCACGGTCGAGGGGCAACTGGATCGTCAAGGTCTCGACGGCCCCTTCACGAAAGATCTCAACGAGGACTTCCTTGGATCGGAAATGGTTTCGGTCGGAAACAAACTGGCATTCGCATCCTGGCATGAAGCCTACGGCAGTGAGCTCACCGTGTTGGACACGCTCAGTGGTGATTCAACGATCTTCGATCTCAGCCCTGGGCTTGCTAGTTCTGTCCCGACCAACGTTCATGCGATCGGGAACCGCGTCGTCTTTCGCGCCCACGATCCGATACACGGATCGGAACTTCGATGGATTGACTTATCAGATAGCCAGCCAAAGATTCACACGCTCGATCTAGTCGCCGGACCTGCTAACTCACGCGATTCAAACAACCAAATAGTTGGATTCGATGGAAAACTCTATTTCACAATCGAAACAACGACAGGCGATCTCCAGGTTCAAGTTGTCGACTTTGACGATCCTCAGGGCAGCGTGAAAGCCATTCCCTATTTGGCAGATTGGCCGAGTCACGAAACGCCATCCATCGACCACATGATGGTCGTAGGGAAGCAGCTTGTGATACAGATAAGACCGGTCGGAAGTATTCAGATACATGTTGCCGACCTAACGTTGCAGGAACCACGTTTTCGAGAGATATCTTTCGGAGGTTACTACGACAGAATCTTGAATCCCACTACTCCCGTCGAGCTTGACGAACGCCTCTACTTCATCGCCTACCTCACGGGCGACTATCACCGCTACGTGCTCTTCGAAGCAAGGTTTTCGGACGACCAGTCGTCCCTATCGATTGTCGATTTGACAAACCGTTTCGGTCGTTTTTCGTGGCAGACGCAAAAAGATCTCGCCGTTGTAGGCGATAAGCTGGTCTTCGTGGACGACAATCAAGTCTTCTACATTGAAGGAGAACAACTTGGGAATGAATCGCCCATCGAAGCGAAGCATATCGAGATCGGCACTCAAACGGATTTTCGCTTTCTCAAGGGTTTTGGGACAACTTCCAATCAACTCTTCGTCTCTGCCATCCGAGACAGCCAACTTTACCGGTTAACAGACGATGGAGTTGGTATTTCTTTCGAATCGTTCCTGACGCCTTCTTTGAATCTGCTCTCGCCGAACATTGCTCAGGTTCGCGATCATCTCTTCGTCGCCGCAAATTCCAATCTATATTCGGGCCTTATTCGCTGGGATCCAAAGAGAATCGACGAACTACCTACGCTTGTCCACAAGTCGACGACGTTACGCTTCGCTCCGAATTTTGGATCCAATTGGATTGCTTCTGATTCGGGCTTGTTCTTGCCAATTCGAGATACGTTGCACGGCATGGAACTCCGGCACATCCAGGAGAATGAAAGCCAATTGACCGTCAAGAACTACGTAGAATTCAGTTCGCATTCTTCTAATGAGATCGTCAATTTCTCTGAACCTTCTGCCGATAGCCAAACAGCCGTTGTCGCTTCAACCGAACATCTCGAATCTCCGTTCTATGCTTCTCAGGTGGCGTTGGGCGATGATCGCGACGATTCAACAGATTCACTTCCGTCGATTGCGATCGTTCGGGCCGACCACTTGAAAGTCTTCGCCGACAAGGCGATCGTGCAGAGCGAGTTAATTGACCTGCAGCTTGATGGCTCTACGTCCGTCAATCCTGAAACCTCGGCCTCAGGTTTCCTGTTTGATGATTCGTACCTTAGGATCGGGGATCGTGTGTATGCTGCATTCCGTGACTCAGAGTTTGACAGCTTTGGTCGTGAGCTCCGATGGCTGGACCTGGATAGTGTTTCAACTGGCTGGACCGTACTCGATTTTGTTCCAGGGCGCTCGGGATCGCTTGCCGGCGATGACCGATTGTTTTCGGACGGTACCAGACTGTTCTTTACAGCGGTCGACGATCAGTTTGGCAATGAACTTCGCTGGCTTCGCGCTTCTGACGCGACCCCTTCAGTGCAAACAATCGATGCGGTGCCAGGTCCGGATTCGTCATTCCCTGAATCATTCACAGGCTTCGATTTACCCACACTGCCATTGTTTTTCACTGCTTTGAGCGAGAGTGGCGTTCGTGAGTTATACAGAGTTGACCTAGACCAAGAGCAGCCGACTGTCAGTCCGGTTGGACTTTCCCGCGACTTGCAGGAATTCAACTCCATCCACTTTCGAGCTTTGGTGCCGGTAGGCCACCGTTTGTTTGCGTATCTCTCCACAGCCAACGGATATGTGTTGGCGTCACTGGATGCGAACGATCCAGACGCAGTCCTTACGCCTTGGCTTAATGGCGAAAACTCGCTGGAGATTAAGAGAGGCATCTACGAAGAGAGCTTAATGCCGTTCGGCACGAAATTGGTTTTCCCGCTCAATGAATCTTCTCAACTCGGCTTTATCGATACAACGACCGCCAACTCGCCTATCCAACGCGTTCTGGATGACCTGCCAACGCAATGGCGTGGAGATCCCTTCGACGCCGTTCTCTTCGATGGTAAACTTTTCTTTCAGTCGCAGAGTCGATTTTTCCTGGATCACCAATATGTCTATGAAGAGTCTGGCCAACTCATGCGTGGGAGCCTCTCGCCGACCGGTGAACGACGGGAGTCCAGATCTGAGCGTCCTTCCTTTCAAGCAAACGAAGAAACCCTGCTGTATATCGGTGACGACGGTGATGGGAGCGAACTTCGCTGGTTATCAGCGGAAGATCAGCGTGCTGCGGAAATTGTGAATGCCGGCATCGCTGGATCGGATCAAGCTCGGCCAGCTGACGCAAGGGTCGGTGACTCCATTCGAATTCAGCTTCGATTCGATGAAGCGGTGGTTCCGGTCGGTGGCCAGATCGCTGGACGATGGCCATCCTTTGAACGAATCGATGAGCTGACGTGGGTTGCGACCATCGAGGTGACGGAAGAAACGCCGCTGGGTCTCGTGTCGTTCTTGCTGCACTTTCAGGACGCCACCGGCAACACCACCACCGTGGATGCAACAACCGATGATTCGGTGGTGATGATCCAGGAAGCTCGTGTCGAACTTCCTGAGCCCGTGACACGCATTGATTTTGAGTCATTCGCTCATGGTGCGGCTTGGGACACCGCCGAAGACGGCCACGCGGTCGATCGCGCGGTGATGCCGCAAGATTTCACTTCGGTGGCACGAACGCCCGGCAGCGCGGCTGTTCAATTGGATGGACTCAACCCTCCGATTCAAATCTTGGATTCATCGGACATCAATGGCGAAGACCTTGACTCAGCGACGGTCTCATTTTGGTTTCGCGCCGACGAAGTTGCTAGCTCGCAGAAGCAAGTGCTCTACAAACAAGGGGGCGATTCGCGTGGGATCAATGCCTATCTGGATGACGGTACCCTTTCTGTCGGCGGATGGTCCGACAAGGAATCGTGGGGTGGCACCTTTCTTCAAACCGATCAGGTGCGGTCAAATCAGTGGCACCACGTCGCGATCGTCTTGGACAACGGAATCACAACGGAAGCCAATCGCTTGACGGCCTATCTGGATGGTGTTCGATTCGACGAGGGCCCCGCTCGTCCGATCAAGAAACACTTGGGTGATGTGGCTTTGGGTGGCCTCCTCGACAGCACACGTTTTCATGACGGGAATGCCACCGAAGGGACTCATCCCTCGCCGTTTCAAGGTGCCATCGATGGCTTTCGATTTGACCGCCAAGCTCTGACACCCCTCGAGATCGATGCATTGGCGACGGATCGGGTGGCGACTTCATCTCCGGCAAAGGGTCCAAGCACGCCAACCATCGCGGATCCAATCACACAGTGGGAGTTGAACGAAGGCGAAGGGCGTACGGCCAGGGACTCGGCGGAACGTGGGGCGGCGGACCTCGCCACACTGATCGGAGACGCGACATGGTCGGTCAGCGACGAGGGTCGACCGGTGATTCGACTCGATGGCAACGGCTATCTGT
Source organism: Planctomycetota bacterium (assembly GCA_039189905.1). Taxonomy (GTDB): domain Bacteria; phylum Planctomycetota; class Planctomycetia; order Pirellulales; family Pirellulaceae; genus Rhodopirellula. The sequence goes on along the minus strand of JBCCYK010000064.1, from coordinate 14,214 downwards.
CGCTCGAGGATTCCGATGACCTCAACGGTTCGACGTTCGATCAACGGACCATCTCCCTCTGGTTCCGTGCCGATGATGTCTCGGGGGACGAAAAGCAGGTCTTATACAAACAGAATGGTCGCAACCGTGGGCTTAGCATCTACTTGGAATCCGGCCAGCTGTTTCTTGGCGGTTGGTCCGATTCACAAGCTTGGTCTGGTACGTTTCTCAGCACCGATCGTGTGGAGAACGCCACTTGGCATCACGTGACCTTGGTCTTGGACGCCCATGATGCGGACCCGGAACTGCGTGGCTATTTGGATGGCGAGCTGATCGGTACCGGGCCCGCGGCGGAGATAGGGCGACATCTGGGGGACGTTTCCTTGGGTGCGGTGGTTCAGGCGACCCGGTTTCATGATGGCGAATCACGTGGTCCCGCCGGTCGTCTCGCGCTCAAAGGAGAGCTTGCCGCGATTGCCATTTACGACCGAGCCTTGGAGGGACCGGACATCGAGGCACTTGCGTCCAACGGAGCTCAGGCCCCATCAACGCGATCGATTGAGCGTGATCCCGAAGGGGAGGCACCGACGGAATCCCGACCTGGGACGGTCGTGAGTCCGACAAGCACGCGGCACAATCCTGCGTTCGCGTGGGATGTCAATAACGACGGTCGCTTGAGCGCTCTCGATGCCCTCCAGGTGATCAACTGGCTCAACCAGGAAATCCATGGCGACCACGTGCCTGGGTCCGACAACTACGTCGACACGAACAACGATGGCAGTGTGAGCGCCGTGGACGCCTTGTTGGTCATCAATGCGCTCAACGAGGACTCCCAGAGACGAACCGAGAACAAGGGCGCATTGGCGGAGCTTGAATCCGTCGATCCGCAGCTTGCCTCAGATGCCATCGATGCGGCGGTGAGCAAGTTGTTTTAGTCTGTGACGGATCAGATTCGCGTCGTGGTCAACCGCAAACGGACCGCTTAGGGCTTGTGTCAGCCTGCTTCGTGCGTGGGCTCTGACCGAATTTCGTGGACCTCGCTCGGGCAACGATCGCTTGGGTGACACCTGATTGGCCGTATCCGGTCTGGCTGGGACCGGTCGACTGACGTTAAGGTACGCCTGTCGCGATCGGTCTCTGGGCCGGCGACGACTGGATATTTGCCAGCGATCATTGGATTTTTGTTGGACCCCGCCTCAAGGGACTGTGACTGTGTTCGTTTCTGCATCGACTCGTTGCTGGCCGGATCTGGAGCTTCCGTCCGCCATTGAATTGCTCGAAGATCTCGATTTCACAGCCATTGAAATCGTGATGGATGAGTCAGCCGAGCACACGCGGCCGAGCGAGCTCTTGCAGGATGAATCGCGGGCGATTCAGCTCGTTCGCCACACGCACCGGCTCGATATCAGTGGCTTCCATCTTCAATTGGGGAGCACCGGTGAACAACACTACGAAGATTTTCACGCCATCTGCCGCCTGGCAAAGGCGACCAAAGTCGTCAACATCTCCGTCCCCTCCGGTGAACAGGGAACACCGTTCAACGAGGAGGTCGAACACCTGCGGCGACTCGTGGAGTTGGCTGAAAGCGAAGGAGTGCGTGTCAGTGTTCGATGCGAACTAGGGCGTCTCAGTGAAGACCCTGACACTTTGGTAGTGCTCTGCAACAACGTCGAGGGCCTGGGGGTGACGCTGGATCCCAGCGTCGATGTGATCACCCAGACCAAGTCGAAGAACGTCGACCAGATTCTGAAGTTCGCCCACAACGCGCTGCTTCGCGACACGAAGAAAGACGCCTTCCAAGTCAGTGTCGGTCAAGGCGAAGTGGATTACGGCAAGTTGGTCACGCAGTTGGAACGGGAGAAGTACGACCGAGCCCTGACCATCGACATGCCACCCCTGGAGGGTCATGATCCTCGGGTGGAGCTGCGCAAACTCCGACGGCTTTTGGAAACGCTGATTTGACGCCAACTCCGGCCTCCTGCTGATCCTGGATTCCGGGCGTTGCCGTCTCTCCTCGCGTGCGATTGGAGATCCGCCGGCATGAGGAACCTGCAGACCTTCATCGATGCGTTAAGGCAGAATTTGAATCTTGCCGTTGGTTCGGAAGATGGCAACTCGCAGACCGCTTCGAACCCGGAACGTCTTCCGTTTGACGCAGCCCTTCCCCGTTGGTTGCAAGAGCAACACGGAACCAACGCAAGGAAAGCGGAACGTTGGCGACGAATGGGAACGCCTTGTCTTTCACCGGAGTTGGCGTATGGCCGCCACCGGGGACCCGATCAAAGGAACAGTCGCAAGGCAGCCGTCGCGGTGACCGTTCTCTTCGACGAGCAACACGACCACTGGATCCCGTTGACCCGACGCCCCACCCGTCTTCAGCATCACGGTGGGCAGATTTCCTTTCCCGGTGGAAAGATCGAACGCGGCGAGACCGCCGAACAGGCTGCCACGCGCGAATTTGAGGAGGAGTTGGGACGCTTGCCTCCTGGGATGTCGATGGTGGGACTCCTTCCGCATCAATACGTCTATGCAAGCAACAACTGGGTCACCCCGGTCGTGTTTATCGCCCAGCCTCCGCTGTTTCCTTGGAAACCCGAGCCCACCGAGGTCGCGGAAGTCCTCGAGTGCCCGATCACTTCGATTGTCGATCCAGAGTTGACAACGACGCATCGACAACGCCCCATTCGAGGCCCACACGGTGAGGAATCCGGGATGCTTGCCTTCCGAGCACCCGCCTATCGATGCCAGAATCATGAGATTTGGGGGGCGACGGCCATCATTTTGTCGCAATTGGCGCGAATCTTGCCTTCCTCGTGATTCATGCACGGCGGCTGCCGATCTGGTCAGACCCGAATAATCAGTGATAATCGCCATCCAATGTCGTGTTGGCCACGACTCAGAAGATCACCGAACGTGCGATTTCCCTCACCTACTTAAACCAACCATCCACGAGAGAACCCATGGCATCCGATAAGGTCCACGAATTCAGCGATGACAATTTCCAGTCGGAGGTGATCGATGCAGGCGGCCCCGTTCTTGTCGATTTCTGGGCTCCCTGGTGCGGTCCATGCCGACACATTGCCCCGATGATCGACGAATTGGCCGATGAAAACCCCTCGGTCAAGATTGGCAAGGTCAACATTGACGACAACCCCGGCGTGGCACAGCAGTGGGGCATCACCAACATCCCGACGCTCTTGCTGTTCAAGGACGGGGAGGTGTCAGAGAGCTTCATCGGCGTGCGCCCCAAGGCCGCGCTTCAGGACGCACTGACGTCTGCGACGGCCTGACCGCTCAGGGATGGGAATCGATCGAAGGCACCGATGTCGCTGATGTTGAAGCGGGCAGTTGGAGGCTGGGCGGGGTCGTCGCGGCCTCCCCGTTGCCTCCGATCCGTTGCTGAGGGGGAACCACCACGCCGCAGCTGACGATGAACTGGATCGCTTCGTCGATGGTCAGCTCCAGATCAATCGCCTCGCTCCGGCGAACCGTCACAGTGAATCCCGTCATGGGCATGGGGCTCGTTGGCATCAAGACACTCAACATCGGCTCGCCAGCCGCTTCGGAGATTTCGCGTAGGCTGTTGCCCGTGACGAAGCCCAGTGACCAGATCCCTTTTCGAGGATATTGGATCGCCACCACGCGGTTGAACTCAATCTCGCGGTCGTCAAAAGCAAAGTCCGTGATCTGCTTGACGCTGCCATAAACCTTGTTGACGATCGGGATCCGCAGAATCGCCGAGTCAAACGCGGTCACAAACCAGCGTCCCAAGCCGCCGGCAAAAAGGCGGCCTAGAAAGTAAAGCAGCGTCAAAAACAGAATCAGGAAGACCGGCACCACCACCGTGCGTGGCAGATACTGCAGTGAGACGTAACGCTGCCAATAAGCGCGAGCTGTGTTAAGCGGCGCGGCATTGGCGCCAAATTGATCGGGAACCTCCTCCACGCGTTGCACCACGTAACCGGGCAAATAGCGTCGCCCCGTCGGGTCGGGGACATAGGAAACACCTTCGTAGGTGAAGCCGCGTTCATTCTGGATGGCAGTCGGCGGGATCTCCGATGGCATGTCCGCAAAGGTCTGCACCAGCACCCACTGCATCCCCGTTTCGACGGGACGCAACACATAGCTCTCGATGGCATTCCACGCCCAGAGAAGAACCACAATCGTCAGCAGCGGAGGCAGGACGACCCCGAGTCCACGCACAACCGCACGCCGCACACCACCGCGGCGCGATGCCTTTTCCGCCACGGATTTTCCATCCGCGTGACGATCGGTCGGATGTTCAGGAGACGAAGGGGGCATTCTGGAAACTACGGTGACGCCAAAAAAACCGTTCGAGAACCCACCGTCGTTCCGTGACGAAATGGGGCGATGCCTCGAGTGGCACCCAGGTTCGAAAGGGTAAGTTGTGTGTCGCGTAAGAAGGTGCGCCGCCTCAAACACCTGCTTGCGAAACTGAAAACACGCCGCGCTCCGCTTCAAACGATCGTTGCAATCGTCACAGTCGCTTCAGCGGGGTTCCGCCTGCGCCGAAAGTGCTCGTGCGAAGACCGCGACGCTAACCCTTGCAATGCCGGCGGACTTCAGGACGCGAGCAATCTCGTTTGCGGTCGCGCCCGTCGTCATCACGTCGTCCACCAACAGCGCTGTCAAATTGTCCCGCATTCCGCGCGCATCACCACCCCCTAAGCCGAGAGGGGACGGGATTCGACGACTTGGAGTCCACCCACGCCGGACTCGAAAGGCACCCTTGACGTTGCGACGTCGGGCCTCCGCGTCGGGCATCCATGCCTGTTTGGCGATACGCCGCGTCAATCGAAGAGGCGTCCGGTAGGGACAACCAAGCCTTTCTGCCACGGCGTGACCCAAGATCGCGGCGTTGCTGCCCCCGCGTGGAACCTGGCGAAAGACATGAGAGGGAACCGTCAATACAAAGTCGAAATGACATTCGACCGCATGGCCCTGCGTCTCAGGACCATCGCCGTGTTTCTCGGTACCTGCCGCGGAACCCTGGTGAGCCTGCTGTCGGCGCAATCGGTCAACGATCGCGTGCCCCATCGCAGTGATGACGGATGCATTGCGAGGAAACTTGCCCAGGATCACCGCATCGCGAGCCAACCCGTCATAACGACAGACCGCCGCAACCTCATCAAACGCGGGCGTTGATTCCATGGCGGAACAAATGCGACAGGTTCGTCGGAAATCAACCGGTTCCGTCCTCTCGATCGCACGGCCCTGAACACTCCAATGAGATGGCCAGCCGCACCTTCGGCAGGCGTCATCCATCACGCGATCGGATTGCCGCAACTCTTGGACACAGGTTCGACAGAAAGGCGACCACCAGGGCTTTGCCGCGCAGGAATCCAACTGAGCACGCTCGTGGACATCCGCATCGCAAAGCGGGCAGATCGGCGGAAACAAGAGCGGATCCATCGCCGCCATGCCGCGCCGCAACCGTTGAAAGAGATCGCGTGCTCGCACGACGGCGGCCGACCGTTGATTCCGGGCCGCCCCTTCGCTTCGCGTTCTTGTTGTCGCATCAGTCCGTTCCACCCCAGTCCCCTCCTGCAGGACCACAGCCTATCACATGTGGTTGCAGAGGGACGTGCAAGAGTGAATGCGAAGTTTCCGACTCAAGAGCCAAGGTCGGCAAACACTTGCTGAAAAAACCAGACGACCAGGGTCAACAAGAACTGGAAGAAAGAGGTGTCTTGCTCGAAGTCCCATGTCGGGCAGTTCGTTGCGTCTTCGGGTGGAGCTTCGTCCGCAGGCGGCGCGGGATCCGTGATTGGTTCTTCCGGCGATTCCGAGTCTCCGGGGTCTGTTCCCGGTAGGGGCTCCGGGTCCGACGTGATCGTCGGCGTGGTTGCCAACGTCTGATCAATCCAGTCCTCAAAGGCGTCCACACGCGTGTTGAACGCAAAGTCGCCTAAGCTGGAATCGAACTCCGTGCCGCCCGATGTGATGCAAGCGATGAATCGCTCCCCTTCGAGCTCAAGGTACCCGGGCCCACCCGAGTCTCCAGACGCCGTGTTGGATTCATTGACGTCATCGTAGATCCAACTCACGAGGGTTTCACTGACATCGTCGATCGTCGTGAACCCCACGCGCTTCACGCCAAAGGTGCCGTCGCTCCCGCTTTCAGCTGACCCTGCGCCACCAAACCCAACAATCAACAGGGTGTCTCCAACCAACGGCGGTTCGCGGAGGATCTGGGATGCTGCCACGTTGGCGACGGACTCGCTGAGCACCATGATTGCGAGGTCGTTATCCAGCGTTCGAGGTCGATAATCGGGATGAACCACAATCTCCACAGTCGAGTAAATCTGGCCCGCCAACTCGAACGTGCCGCTCTCGCCGTCTGCGATCCGTTCCATGCAATGGGCAGCCGTTAAGACGTGACGCGGCCCGATCAACGTTCCAGTACAGAAACCGCCTTCGGAAACGCTCCCGACGATCCCGACGGCGGGGAAATCATCGGTTTCGATCCCCTGGAGAATCCGGGGAACGCGACGATTCAACTCCAGCCCACTCTGTCCCTCGACCGCCGAGATGGGCATCCAAGCAAGCAACATGGCGAAGGCCGCCAGCAACCTTCTCCACCGAACCAACATTCCCTGAGTCATCGATGCGTTCCCCCGCGATCCTGTGTGATGCGGATCGAATGTGAACGACCCAGTCCAGCACCCGATTCAGCTGTAGCTTCCGCCTCGTCGGAAAACCCCAACCGCAGGGATGAGTTCCGCAAGATGGCCGCCGTTTCAACTGACTTGGCCCGCTCGAACCTTGCACGCAGGTTGCCCATCCAGGTCGGACGCAGCTGGCGGGGTGTCTGGGAGGTTGGCCATTGCTTTTCTAAGTCGCGTCCTTGAGGCCGAGCCAATCGGCCGACGCCTTATCTATTTTTAGGGTAGCGGTGTTCGTAGCTCGGCTCTCCGAGCCGATGACTCACGGCTCGGAGAGCCGTGCTGCTAAGAGACCAACTCCAACTTTAAAGATGGAAAAAGCACGACCGGCCACTTCGCCTTCACTCGCTCACAACCGGATCTTCCTCATGCTGCCAATGCTACGTTCAATCCATCCGAGTACCGCCTTTCCAATTTTGGTGTTGGCTCCTTCGATCCTATGTCTCATGGCCCCAACGGTCAGGGCACAGTCCGGCACCCGCGTTGTCCCCCAACCCTCCTACCGGCCCGCGCCCAATTACTCGGCTCCTCCGACTTACAGCACCCCGATGGGGAGCCAAACGCGACCCATGGCCACGCAAGGCAGTCAAACGCGAGTGCCTGCGGTTGGAAGCCAAACAAAAACCGTGGCGACACCCACCGCGCTCCAGGGATATTGCCCGGTTTGCGTCATCGAGATGAAAAAATGGGTCAAAGGCTCCCCGCAATTCGCTGCCTCCTACGACGGGAAACGCTATCTATTTCCAGGCGAGGAGCAAAAGCAGATGTTCCTGAAGGACCCCGCGAAATACGTGCCCGCCATGGGAGGCAACTGCACCGTCTGTGCGGTCAACATGGGGCAAACCGTTGCCGGCAGCGTCATGTTCCCCGCGCTCTACGAAAATCGTCTGTATCTGTTTCCGGGCGAACAGCAGAAACAGGAGTTCCGCAGCAATCCCACGAAGTACGCCAATGCGGATGTCGCTTACGGTGGCAAGTGCGCGGTTTGTCGTGCGGAAATGAATCAGGTTGTCGATGGCAAGCCCGAATTCACCGCGTTCTACAGTGGTAAACGCTATTGGTTCCCGGAAGAAAAGCAACGCGCCATGTTCCTTGGCAACCCGGCCAAATACGCCGAGCCGTGACCCTGGCCGCTTTATCACACGCCCGCAAATGTCCGGCGTCGGTGTCAAGTCAAAGGATCAGTCACAACGCATTCACCTGAAGACTTTGTTCTCATGCGCCGCCGCCATGCTGTTGCAGCGATGAGCAAGAGAATGGGCCCAAACTCGATCCAGGGCATCACGAAGTCAAAGAACGCGGTGCCCTGGTAGCGGGTCGGCCAAACGGGAAGGTCCCCGTAGTGGGCGTCGAACCAAAATCGCGTGTAGTACAAAAAGACAAGGCCACTGATCGCGAACCAGGATCGGTTCACGACGAATGGCAGCATCGGCAAGGCCCAGGTCCAGTACCACGGGTTTTGAGTCGGGCAGAGCAGCCAAAACCACGCGATGGTCAAGAACGCCGCTCCCACCCAAGGCTGCATTCCCTCGTAGCACAGGCCAACTTGGTTCGTGGCGCGCCAAGCCAACGCAACTGCGATCACCGCGAACAACATTGCGGTGAGATACCGTGTGGTGAGAAACGCCGCCTCGGACGCTTGCACGTGGAACCGATCGGCCACGCCATTCGTGATCGCAGATCGGATCGAATCGGGAATGAAAACAAACCAAGGCTTCGGGCCAAGCTCGCTGGCCGGTCGCAGGTTCTCGATCACGAACATGAACAGAAGGTCATTCATTTCCCACTGCTTCAAGAACGTCTTGATCCCACGACTCGGATCGTTCGCGATCTCGCGGGGCGAAGCTTCCTCGACGAGCTGTGGAGGCGCGTTCAAGTCCACGAAGCCATCGTCTTCGCGCGCCACAGCAACCGAAGGTGTGCGCGAGCTGCTGGGAAGCATGGGACTCAGTAGAGCGAAGCTGCCAACCATGACGAATGTCACGCCCACAGCTGCCGTTCGCCATCCCCAGCGCCGAAACAGGACACCGGTAAACAGAGGCATCAAGACGATCGGGTAGAGTTTCGCGCCGACCGCAAACGCAAGGGCAACGCATGCCAACCAAACGTCCCGTCTTCGATCCGAACGCTTGCTGCCACACTGGGAGGCGGCACGACCCAACAGCCAGATCGCAAGTGTTGTCAGCATCACCGCGATCGCATCGAGATGCCCACTGTTGGCGAACTCCTTGAGAACCAAAGGGCACCAAGCGTAAAGAACGCACCATGAGTCAGGTCGAGCTGCCAAACGCAAGCAAAGGAGGATGAGCAACAGCGTCGCGAGATCAAAACCCGCCAACCACGACTTCAAGATCAACGTGCGCAGGTACAGCGACGCGTCAGACGGCGTCGTCAAGAACGCCGATGCAAAGACCACCTGGCTGGTGGTCGGATAAACCGTGGGCAGGTGCGCGTAGTGAACGCGCCGCAGCGCATCGAGGAGTCCGGGTTGAGACCGCGCCAGCTCAGCCAGGCGTTCCAGATCCGTACTCCAAGAGTTCTCCACCGATGTCGATGCGTCATCCACCACGGCGATCACCTCGGCAGGGCTGTGCTGGAAAGCGCTGATCCCTTGTGCGGCAACAGCGCCATCCCACAGGTAACGGTAGAGATCCACCTCCTGGATGGGAATGGAAACAAGCATCACCAACCGGAACACAACGGCCCAAAGCACAATGGCTTTCAACGGTCGCTGCAAGCTCGCGTTGCCTTCCTCCACGCGATCGCGCGGCCAACCGAGTGTCCTCAAACAGATGTGAGCGTAGATCACAAACTGAAGTGCAAAGAGGCCAAGCACCAGCAGGAGCGGGCGTTCCGCAGGCACCGTCGTCGGAACAAACCGCCAGCTCAACCATGAGATCACCGCGTAAACACAGCAAGACAAGAGCCCTGCAAGGTGAATGGCACGGTCGGCACGTTGGAGTCCAGGCTTTAGCCGCCCGCACTCGCTCTCACGTGAGCGCCTCATCGTTTCACGCCATACTTGGCAACGGTGTACAGAATCTTGCTGCCGGCACGAATCGTCCCGTTGACGGTCCCGCTGATCTTGCTGGCTCCAATTCGATTTCGGTAGTCCGTGGGCACTTCCAGCGTTCGCAAACCTTGCTTGGCGGCTTTGATCTGCATCTCAATGGTCCAGCCAAAGTTGCGGTCGACCATGCCCAGGTTCTCTAGCGCTTCCCATGAGATGGCTCGAAACGGTCCTAGATCGGTGTAGCTCGTTCCAAAGAGGTGACGCATCAACCAGCACGCGAACCGATTGCCATAAAGGCTCTGCGGCGGCATGGCGCCTGGCTCGCGTGTGCCCAACAGACGCGATCCAAGGACAAAGTCGGCATCGCCGCGAGTGATGGGGGCAACCAGCTCCGACAGCGTGTGGATGTGATCGCTGTAATCGGCGTCGGCAAAGACAATCACTTCCGGGGCGGGCTCTCCCGCAGCAACACAATGGCGCACTTCGGCCATCCCGCGCAAACAAGCCGCACCGTAACCTTTTTCTTGTTCATGAACCACGTCGGCACCCGCCGCGACAGCGCGTTCGGCGGTCTCGTCCGTCGAGCCGTTGTCGACCACGATCACGCGACCAACCGCAGGGAGATCGCCCAAAACACACGCGATCGATTCTGCCTCGTTCAAAGCCGGGATCAGGACCCAAACCGACTGCAAGGAGATCGATGGCACAGCGTTCTTCGTCCCGGTTTGCATCGCAGCTAGTGCTCCGTCAACTTCAGAAAGAGGGGTAGGCATCCAGCCTGCCATCGGGAGCGGACGCGGTAAATCACAGGCTGGAAGCCTATGCCACGACGGCGCGTGAAACTCGCCGACACCTTTCACGCAACGGGTTTATACCGAAATCATCATCTAGAGCGACTAGGACACCTATCAATCGCCATACCGGGAAAGATTCCGACGCGATCGGGCTGGCCACCGGCGGAGTCGATTCCTCAAAGGCGATCCTGCAGCACCAAGCTCACACGATGTGACGATCACGCGTCCTTCAGCACGCGAACCATGGGGTCTCATATCCCGCGTGGTCGCCGCACTGAGGGACGCCCGCTCGATAGGCACGCGTTGCCGCGACCAAAGGAACGACCATGAAGGAATCAACCACGCGATCAACCACCCAGAACGGGCTCGCATTCACCAATATCGGGCTTAGCGATACAACAATCGAATGGAAACGCTCCGCGAGCCTCGGCGTGCTGCTGCTGACACTGATGGGTGCCGCAGGTTGCACTCGCGCTAGCTTCTTCGCTCAAAACGAAGCGGCGGTCGACCCGGAGTCCAGTCGTCCCATGGCGGCCACCGAATCGAGTACGACTGAACGACCTGTGAGTGCATCTCGCCTCGCAGCTTCAGGTTCGCCGGAACTCAATGCCATCGCGTCCGAAAAGCTCGCGCTCGAAACGCAGACGCCCCCGTCCAGCTCAAACGCTAGATCGACTGACGATCAACCGTTGATTCATACGGTCGCCGCTCGCATGCCGCAAGAGCCGCGACTGTCTACTTTGGAGCCGGGCGCAAGTCTCTCGGCATCGGTCGCCGGCAGCACAGGCCCGGTCTTGCTGGACTTCTATGCCACTTGGTGCGGCCCTTGTCGATCCCAAGGTCGCATCTTACACGAGCTGGAGCCGCTCGCGGAGACCAACGACGCGCGCATCATCAAGATCGACGTTGACCAACATCCCCACCTCGCGCGACAGTTTCAGGTTCGTAGCCTGCCTACGCTGGTTGTCCTTCAGGACGGCCAGGTCGCCCATCGCCGGCAGGGACTGACGAAAGCGGACGAGTTGGCATCACTGATGTCCCGCTAGCGGGGCGACCCCCACGCTGTTTGCAGGCGTTGGGATCGTTATCAGCGGTATAAACCGCTCGCCGATGTGCGTTCTCAGCGTCTGTGACCCGACTGGTCGATTCTCTGGGAGTCAGGACAAAGTTGCCGCGTTCTATGTTTTCGCATGTCGGTCGCAGCCATCACGTCTCCGTCAGTTTCTGCGCAAGCCTCTTACGCGGTGGGGGCCATCGGTGGCGCTGCGCCCCTGGTTGGCCAACGTTCACAGGACGACCTCGGTGCCCCCGGAGCCGCGGATGGCAAAACGGCTGGACGAGCGGCTCCGGTGGAAGACGAGCTCGATCTTTCAACCGCGAAGGGCGCTTCGAGCCCCGCGTCGACTGGAGAAGAGCTCAGTCCGGAGCAGCAAGAACAGGTTGAGAAGCTCGCTGCGCGCGATCGTGAGGTCCGGGCCCATGAACAAGCCCACCTTGCCGCAGCGGGCCCCTACGCTCTTGGCGGCCCGACCTATGATTTTCAGAAGGGTCCCGACGGCAAGAACTATGCGGTCGGAGGCGAAGTCCAGATTGACACCTCCCCCGTGGATGGAGATCCCGAGGCCACGATTCGCAAGGCCCAGGTCGTCCGTGCCGCGGCGCTCGCACCGGCAGAACCCTCCGCGCAAGATCGCCGTGTCGCCGCCAATGCCAGTAAGATGGAGCAACAAGCGGTCGCCCAACTTCGCGAACAGGATTCGGAAGGGACAGACGGAGAGACGTCGGAAGCAGACACGGAGCCGAAGCCTTTCGCATCCCGCAAGCGGTCTCCTTCGGCTCCGGATCTTGGACGTTTCATCGACCTGATCGCATAGGCGACCGACCCATCGCAAATGGACTGGGGAGCGGACAGCCAAATGATCGACATCGCGGACTTTCAACAGGTTGAAATGCGAGTCGGGACCGTCGTGCACGCGGAGTCGAATGTCAAAGCGCGACACCCCGCCTACAAGCTGACCATTGATTTCGGCCCACTCGGGCAGAGGACGTCGTCGGCGCAGCTGACCGAACACTACACGGCAAGCGAACTGGTGGGCCTGCAGGTGGTTGCGGTCACGAATCTCGAACCTAAACGCGTTGCCGGCGTGAAGTCGGAGGTTCTCGTGCTTGCATCAGTCGGCGAGGATGGGACCGTGTTGATCACGCCCGCAAAGGGCGTTAACAATGGTTCCAGGATCGCATGACGGGGCGGGTTTCGACAGCTGAATATGACGTCACCTATGAAAACCACGGACTTCTTGAGTGCTTGCGATGTGGTGGATCGCGACGAACCCAGTGTCATCGAATGCGCGCGATCACTTGTTGGGCGTTCAATTAACGCAACCGCTGAGAATTGCTTTCACTTCGTGCGTGATCGCATCGCTCACAGTGCAGATGCTGAGTCTGGGCCAGTCACTCTGTCGGCGTCTTCTGTGTTGAAGCACGGGACGGGCTATTGTTATGCCAAAAGCCATTTATTGGCTGCGCTTCTACGTGCGAATAAGATACCTGCTGCGTTGTGTTACCAACGATTAACGATTGAAGATGAATCAGGGCCGTTTTGCCTGCACGGGCTCAATGCGGTGTACCTCGATGAAATCGGGTGGTATAGAATCGATGCACGCGGCAATCGGCCCGGCATTGCTGCTCAGTTTTGTCCGCCGGTCGAGGCCTTGGCGTTTCCCCTTGAGCACGACGGCGAAAAAGATCTTTCAGGTTTCTATGCCCGCCCGATCCCTGCCGTCACCACGCTGTTAGGCACCTGTTCAAGTTGGGATGAGGTGTTGAGACAGCTGCCTACGACAGATCCCGACACTTCAATCCCATAGCAAGGGAATCGCCGTCCAAGTACGTGCCCATGCTCTACAGCGTGAGCGTGGGAAGCTCGGCCCAGTCAAAATCGGATGTGTCGACGGATGTTTTCAAGACCGTTGGCAACTGGTAGGTGACGTCGCCAAATTCCGGGACCGTGAACGTCACCTTCGTGCCCGCGGGCTGGTTGGTGAAGCCACACATGGCGACCTGTCCTGGAGCCATCTTGCCGGCGAACTGCATGGCAAGTTCCGGGGTATCTTCGCCCGTCCGCATCGAACAATGTTCCAGAGTCAGCGTCTCGGACGCATTGGTCACATAAACCAACGTCTCGCCCGTGTTCTCGCCGCGAACCGCGACGAAGGAAAGCGGGGCAAAAGGCGTGGTGTCCCCGCATCCGGTCAGCGAAACGCAGGCGACGGCAAGGAAGGCAATAAAGGCAGTGAGTCTGGCAGGCATGGGGGCGTCTTTGTTGGATGTTCCGCGTTCGTGGGTCAAATCCCCGTTGATCATTCCATCGCAAACGCGTCTGAATCCGGACAGCCCCCTATCAAATTTGGGCCATCCGGCTTTACCGTGGTTAAAGCTGGAGACGGGGGATTTTTTTAGGATCGCGGTAGGGACGGCCGTCATCGGCCGCCCCCCGCACAGATCCGTACTCGAGCGTTTAACTCATACGGCTCCTGCCTTGAGTCGGGCGCGGAACCGAACACTGGGGAAGGGATGGACCGTCTTGGGTGGTGGTAGGTAGCGGTCGACGATTCGCGAGAAACGACTCCAGGGCATCTGGTGACGCTGACTACGGCGATGAAGCTGGCGGAGCCAATGCTTCTTTACCTCGTCGAGAAATTGCGTCATCCGCTCGAGGTTGCCGGGGATGGCGTGATAAGTC
>JBCCYK010000063.1:0-27106 GCA_039189905.1 Planctomycetota bacterium | reverse complement strand
TGCGAACCGGTCAGAGATATCAAGCCTGTCATGGTGCAAGGTGCGTGCCAGTGAGGCATTAGCGACCCCGCCGTACCACGGAGGCTCCGTTTCCGGAGCATCGTCGCGATCACACAGCAGGAAACGCAGCGTTTCATGGCGTTGCCTGAGCTGGGCGGTCGCAACGGCTGATACCTGAAGTTTCAATTTTCTGGATCAGGACGATGACACCGAGACATCTCGTTTTTCCATCGGCGATTGAGGGGTTCGGGATCACAGACGGGATGCGTCCGAGTGGAAATTGTCCCGAGTTCAGCCTGAACCCACCCTGCTAGCCTACCGAGGCCTTACCCAACGCGCAAACCCCCTCCGAATCTCCCAGTTTGCCCCCGTTGCGAGGTTTTCGTGAGCGACCGGATTACTCCATAATTGTCGTGCGGCACGGTCAACGGAAGCGTTAATCGATTACTCTGCAGACGGGGATTCGCCGGCGTCGTCGATTTGACTCCCCAGGCGGCGAATCTCAGTTCGCTTCTTTCGCTTTAGTCTCTATCAGTCAAACAACATCGTGGATCTTTCTCAGCGTTTGGCGAATCTATCGCCCAAGCAACGCGAACAGCTCGAGAAACGGCTTCAACAGCAGAAACGGGCTCGCGAACCGATCGCGGTCGTGGGAATGTCATGTCGGTTTCCGGGGGCGCACGACCTGGATGCTTATTGGGATGTGATTCGGCAGGGTGTGGACGCGACGCAAGAGATTCCCGTCTCACGTTGGGACATGACGGATTTATATGATCCGACCGGCCAGCAGTCCGGGAAGATGTCCGTGAAGCGCGCGGGGTTGATCGAAGGGATTGATCAATTTGACCCGCGCTTCTTCGGGATTTCGCCTCGCGAGGCGGCGCGGATGGACCCGCAACAGCGCTTGTTGTTGGAAGTCGCCTGGGAGGCCTTGGAAGTCGGTGCGATCCCCGCGGACCGAATCGTTGGCAAGGCCGTTGGTGTTTACGTTGGGATCGGCGGAACCGACTATTCAAAGCTGCCATCGCAGTATGACGGCTACTACGAGTACATCGACGCACACGTCGGCACGGGGAACGCATTATCGGTTGCCGCCAATCGCATCTCCTACATCATGGACCTTCGCGGTCCGAGCATGGCGATCGATACGGCCTGCTCTTCTTCGACCATGGCGATTCACCTGGCCGTTCAGAGTCTGCGTGCCCGTCAGACCAACATGGCCTTGGCTGGCGGCGTGAACGCGATCATCACGCCCGAGACCACCATTGCGTTTTCAAAAGCGCGGATGCTATCGCCCAACGGACGTTGCCGTCCCTTCGATGCTTCTGCGAATGGATACGTCCGCGGTGAGGGCTGCGGCATGCTGGTGCTCAAACGTTTGGCGGACGCGGTGGCCGAAGGCGATATCGTCTTCGGGGTGATACGGGGGACCGCAACCAATCAAGACGGACGCACCAGTGGCATCACCGCGCCCAATGGGGTTTCGCAACAGGCCGTGATCCGCGCCGCGCTCACCGACGCAGGTATCGAACCGGACCGAGTGAACTACGTGGAAGCGCACGGAACGGGAACGCCATTGGGAGACCCGATCGAGATAGACGCCCTCTCACGGGTCTTTCCGAAGTCACCCGATACCGACCGAGCTTGCTTGGTCACCAGCGTCAAGGCAAACGTGGGGCACATGGAGACCGTGTCTGGCGTCGCCGGCATCATCAAGATCCTATTGATGATGCGTCACGGCCTGATCCCCGCGCAGGCTCATCTGGAGAAGCTCAATCCGGAGATCAAACTGAAGAACTCGCGCCTGCAGATTCCCAACACGCTGACACCCTTTCCTGCAGGCGAACCTTTGGTGGCGGGCGCTAGTTCGTTCGGTTTCGGCGGGGCCAACACCCATGTCGTCTTGGAGCAACCCGCAGCGCCCAGCGCCACATCGCAGCCCGACGAAGCATCGCCCAAGGTGATTCTGCTGTCGGGAAAGTCTGAGAACGCGCTCTCTCAGGCTGCGGACCGACTCAAGGGCTTCGTTGGGGTCAATGAAGCGACGGGTTTGGCCGACATCGCGTACACCTCACAAGTCGGACGCGTCCATCACGGGCATCGAGCCTCGATTGTTGCGGCAAACCATCAAGAGCTTCAAAAGAGATTGGGACGGGTTGCGGCCGGAAAGTCCGGTGATGGCATTCAATTGGGTCAGGTCATTGCATCGGAGGCACTCAGTGGCAAACCGAAATTGGCGATGTTGTTCACAGGCCAAGGTGCCCAAGAAGTCGACATGGGACGCGGTTTGTTTGAGAGCCATCCTCTCTTCGCAAACGTCCTGCGCGAGTGCGATGAGGTCCTTCGTGACATCTTGCCGGTGCGTTTGCTTAGCGTGCTGTACCCCGATCTTTTCCCAACGGCACCGGCCAACGGGACTCCTCTGGAGAAGATGCTTCATCAGACTCGCTACACACAACCAGCCCTGTTTGCCGTTGAATATGCGTTGGCTCACGTTTGGGAAGACCTGGGCGTGCGTCCCGATTGCGTGATCGGCCACAGCGTTGGCCAGTACACGGCAGCCGCAGTCGCGAACGTGATGGACTGGCAGGATGCGCTTCGATTGGTGGCACATCGCGGTCGACTGATGAATCGTTTGCCCGCCGGTGGGCGAATGGAAGTCATCTTTGGCACACGCGGAACTTGCGAGGAGATGATCCAGCAACTGGGCATCGAAAGTGTCGTGTCGGTGGCCGCTGAGAACGGACCGTCCAATACCGTGGTGGCCGGTGATGGCCAAGCTTTGGAACAATTGTGCCGCCACTGTGACGCGAGGGAAATTCAACACCAGCCCTTGCAGGTCTCACACGCTTTCCACAGTCCGCTCATGGAACCGGTTTTGGACGATTTTCGATCCATTGCCGCTGAGATCGAAATGCGTGCTCCCGAGATGGAATTCGTCTGCAATGTCACCGGGGAGCATTTGACGACAGCGCCCGACGCGGACTATTGGTGCCGACACATCCGACAAGCGGTCCGTTTCGCGACCGGTGTCCAGACACTTGCTCTAGCCAAGGTGGACGTCCTTCTGGAGTGTGGACCTTCGCCGGTGTTGATCGGGATGGCGCGGCGTTGCGAGGCGGCATTACCCGAGGTCGACGCGCACTCGTTGCGAAAATCAAAAGACGATTCGGTGACCTTCCTGAATGCGGCTGGCGTCTTGCATGTGGCGGGTCTTGATGTTGACTGGAGCAAATGGACCCAACGTTGCAGCGAAGCGACGGACACGGAGAAGGCCACCGACCGGGAGTTACCGAAGCGCATCTGCTTGCCGACCTATCCCTTTGAGAAGAGTCGGTGTTGGTTGGATCCATCCTCACCGGACGCGCTGCGTCCCATTTACACAGCCGACTTGGTGGGCGGTTCCGTCGTCCATCCGCTGTTGGGGGCTCCTTTACCGACACCACTGCCAGGCCAAGTCTATCGCGCCTCTTTGTCAACGCGTCGCTTGCCGGTATTGGCAGATCACGTGGTGCAGGGGTCCATCAGTTTCCCCGGCGCAGGCTTCCTGGAAATCGCCTTGGCGGCGGGGCAGCAACGGTATCGTCATGGAGCCTTTCAGATTCAGAACCTGACGATCGACCAAGCCTTGTTTCTGAAAGATCAAGAAACGAAGGAGTGTCAGACGGTCATCGAAGAGAGCGGTGTGCTGGAGGTGTTTAGCAGGGGCTCAACGGCGAAGGACAAAGACGGCGAGGAAGATGCCAATGTGGACGATGCGAAGTGGGTGCGACACTTGCGAGGGCGTTTGGTACCCGTCGACACCGAACCTTGCGATGCACCGGAGGCCCTGGATGGCATCGTAGAGCGTTTGGACGACGTTCAGGAGCATGACGACTACTATCAGATCATGTCCGCGCGGCGATTGGATTACGGGCCCGCGTTTCGCATATTGGATCGTCTGAGCACCAACGAGCAGGAAGCCTTGGGGATCATTGAGTGTTTGCCGGAGGTCGTTGATCAGTGGCCGGAGTATCAGCTCCATCCCGTGTTGGGTGACGCCTTGATGCAAACCCTCTCAGGCGTCGTGCCCAAGACGCCTTCGGGAGACTATTCGCCGTTGACCTACATGCCCACTGGCATCGGAAACGCACGTGTTTGGCGTGAGCCGAAGGGAAAACTGAAGGCCTATGCGCGGAGGACGGAAGCCGCGCCCGGGGCTTATCCTGAGTGGGTTCAAGCCGACCTATGGCTTCTGGATTCGGACAATCAAGTGGTTGCGATGTTGGAGTCCGTCCGTGTGGCTCGGGTTGGCGCCTTGGGTGGCGAAAACGCGGAAGGAGCGGCAAGGGTTTACCAAACAGATTGGCGAAGCGTGGAGGCCCAGGATGGAGTGGAAGCGGCGCAAACGCAAGTGCAACGGGTGTTGCTGGGCGACGCGGACGACCTGAGCAACGAATGGTTGGAAGACCTTCGACAAAATCCGAACGACACCATTGTTCTGAACGACCGAGATTGGAGTCGCGAAGACTACGATTCCCATTTGCAACGCTTGGAGAACGTTCCCCACTCCATCCAGTTGATCGTGTTGGCGTCGTGCAGCGTCGAGGAATCCGAAACACTGGCCCCCATGGAGCGGGATCGATTGCGTTTGCAAGCGATCGGACGCTGGAGTTCGCAACTGGATGGAAGATTGGAGCGGATTGACTGGCTGACCGTGGATGCGCAACCAGTGGTGCAGGAAGACGTTGTCAGTCAGGCGGTTCGGGCCGCGGTGTGGGGGGCCGTTCGCGTCGCCGCCAACGAAGGATTGGGGCCAACGCACCGTTTGATGGATCTGCCAGCTCTGCCGGGTGAACTGGATGATCAAGATCGACGCGTGTTACTCGGATGGTTGCAATCACCGCCGTCTGAAACCGAGGCTGCGATTCGAGCGGGCAAGCTTTGGGTGCCTCGCATTCGCACGCTGGACGAGCCGTCGTCCGTTGGCTTGGTCGATGGGGAAGTGTCGGTCCCGAAAGGACCGTTTCGACTTCGATTTCGGCAAGCCGGCAGTCTCGATTCGCTCTACTACGAACCCATGACGCTCGCCGCGCCGGGCCCCGGCGAAGTGCAGCTTCAGGTCCAGGCATCCGGCCTCAACTTCAGTGACGTGTTGAAGGCGATGGGCCTCTATCCGGGAATCACGGATGCCGTCGTTCCCCTGGGGATCGAATGTGCTGGGACCGTCACAGCCGTCGGCGACGGGGTCGATCAGTTTGCCATCGGTGACGCGGTCTTTGGTGTTGCTCCCTTTGCGTTTGGGTCCCATGCCACCACGCCTGCTTACACGCTGATACGCAAGCCAAAGTCGATGGACCCCATCGACGCGGCAACGATTCCAATCACCTTCCTAACGGCGTGGCATGCGCTGGTCCGCTTGGCTGATTTGCAGCCCGGAGAACGGATTCTCATTCACGCTGGCGCGGGGGGTGTGGGTTTGGCTGCCATCCAGATCGCGCAGTGGATCGGTGCGGAGGTCTACACCACAGCGGGAAGCGATGAGAAACGCGACTTTTTGCGCTCGATTGGTGTCGAACACGTGTTCAATTCGCGGACGACCGAATTTGCGGATCAAATACGAGCCGCGACCGGCGGCGAAGGAATCGACGTTGTCTTGAATTCGTTGCCAGGCGAGATGATTCCCAAATCATTGGGGCTGTTGCGTGCCTACGGTCGGTTCTTGGAGATTGGCAAGACAGATATCTATCAAAACAGTAGCCTCGGCCTGGCGCCGTTCCAAGACAATCTTTCGTACCATGCCATCGACTTGGACCGTGTGTTGCGGCAACGTCCGGCGGTGATCCAACGACTGTTTTCGGAATTGCAAACGCGGTTTGATGCGGGCGATTTTGAGCCATTGGCTTGCACCGAGTTCGCGGACCGTCAGGTGGCCGATGCCTTTCGCTACATGAGCCAACGTCGCAACATCGGCAAGGTGATCGTGCGTTTTGGCGAGGACATGGAACGCAGTGACTCAGCGTTGCAATCATCAACAACACAGGCACCGGTTGATGCCAGGGTGGCGCTGATCACGGGAGGGACGGGCGCGATTGGTGTCCGATTGGCAGGAGAGCTGTTGGATCGTGGCTTCGAACGCGTCGTCCTCCTGTCGAGGCGAGGAGAAACGACAGAGACCCAGCTGAAGCTGGTCAGCCTCCGCGAGCGTGGCACGGTCACCGTCCTGCAAGCCGACGTAACGGACTTCGCATCTCTGCGGGTGGCACTAGGTGGGTACGAGGAAGAAACCTCACCTGTCACACACGTTTATCATGCGGCTGGTGTCCTGGCCGACGGCATGCTTCGTGACATGAGTCCCGAACAATACCTGGTCCCACTCCGACCCAAGGTTGCCGGAACCGCGAACCTGATCCGTTGGCTTCAGGAGCGTTCCGAACCGGACTCACTGCAGTCGGTGGTGTTCTTTTCTTCGATCGCAACGCTTCTTGGTTCGCCAGGGCAGTCGAATTATGCGGCGGGAAATGCCGCTCTCGATGCGATGGCGGCTCAATTGCGGCAACAAGGTGTGCCCGCAATCAGCATTCAGTGGGGTCCATGGGATGAGGGGGGCATGGCCTCCGATCCCAAAGTCAAGCAGCAATTGTTGGCTCGTGGCATGCGGTTGATTCCACCCGACGCGGCCATCGAGAAGCTGATGACGCTTGCGGAAGAAGAAACTACGTGCGTTGCCGTCATGGATATCGAGTGGGACACCGCCATGCGTGGCGTCGCATCTCTGCCACCGCGTTTCAGCGAAGTGGCCGGCGACGGGCAGCGAACCGCGGATCATCGCGACCAGAAGGACACGGACTATTTGGATTCGCTCGCAGCGTTGCCATCGGACGAAGCCGTTGCGTCGCTGAAGCATTACTTTGCATCGGAGTTGGCGCGTTTGATGGAATGGGATGTGGAGGAAATCAGCGTCTCTCAGCCGCTCGCGGATCTGGGCATGGATTCCTTGATTGCGATGGAAATGAAGAGCAATTTGGAACAGCGATTGGGAATCGAGATTCCCATGGCGGCGCTCGTCGAGTCACCCTCCATCGAGTCGCTGGTCAGTCATGCCGAACGTCAGCTACTGTCCGAAACAGGCGTTTCGACAGACGCCGCTTTGGAATCGTCCCCGCTGGTTTGTTTGCAACAGGGAGATCCATCGAAGAGGGCGACACCGACCGTTTTGGTGCACCCACTCGGTGGCAACTTGGCATGCTATTCGGCGCTGCAGTCCGCCTTTGGCTCGGAGCAGATGGTCTATGGCATCGTCTGTCCGGGGAGCGACGGAATGTCCGAGCCGCCCAGCAGCATGGACACGATGTTGGACGAGTATGTTGACCACCTTCGTCTGCTGGCCGAGACGACGGGTTCACTCGAACTCGTTGGATGGTCTGCGGGAGGCGTCTTTGCGTTGGAACTGGCGCATCGATTGGAAAAGGCGGGTGTCGAGGTTGCTTCCGTTGTCATGATCGATTCTCCGTTGCCGTCCGTCTATGACGACATCGATGTGGAGGACGACATTGAATTCCAAATGGACTTCGTTCGCTTCTCCAAAGCATTCGTGGGTGTCGATCTGGACATCACGCGGGAGAAACTAGCCACATTGGATGCCAACGCACGCTGGGAGCTGATTCTCCACGAGGCCCAACGCCATGGTTTGATGGCGCCATCCGCATCCATCGATTTGGTGCGGCGTTTGGTGGATACGAGTCGCTGTCATGTGCATTTTCTGAAATCGCATCAGATTCAGGGCCCCCAGGCCCCGGTGCATCTGCTTGTCGCGGCAGACGATCGCGTTTTCAAGGAAGCGACGGGACAGGCCTGGACGGATCATTCGGATTGGGAATCCGTCTTGGCTTCTCCGCCGACAACCCAATCCATCCACGGCAATCACTTCAGCATTTTGATCGGCGGCAGCGCCCGCTTGCTCGTCGAACAGTTGGCTGCCATCAACGAAGCATCTATGAACCTCTAGCCAACGCTTGAATCAGGAATCGGAAGGGTTTCGAAATGGGCAACCAAACTCGCTGATTCGTCGATGTCGAATCAACCCTCCCCAACCCCACACGGAGCCGTTCGCACGTGAAATCGACACTTCTCGCCCATCGCCACCACCCAAACGCACCCGACCCCCTATCACCCTCCCGCGGCTTGCCGTGGGAGGGTGAATTGGGCGGTGATCGGAGAGAACTGTCGTGAAGTCTTCGATTCTTGGCAATCCCGTCCGATCCCGTCTCGGTGCCTTGCGTGTCATGGCTGGGTATCAACTGTTCTTTGTGCTTTCGCTTGTGCCAGCGATTGCGGAAGAAAGCTATCCGGTCCACCCAGACACGTTGGCTCAAGACGGAGTCCCCCGCGGCTCCGTGACGGCGCACCGGTTCACCGAAAGCGAGGTGTATCCCGGTACCGAACGCGAGTACTTCCTCTATGTCCCGGCCCAGTACGACCCAAAATCTCCCGCCGCCTTGATGGTTTTTCAGGACGGCGCGAAGTACGTGCGGGATCAAGGCATCTATCGAATTCATCATGTGTTTGACAATCTGATTCATCGCGGTGAGATGCCGGTCACGATCGCCGTCTGCGTCAATCCCGGTGTGGTTCCCGGTGGTGATGGCGCTCAGGATCGTTTCAACCGAAGTTTTGAGTACGACACCGTGAGTGATCGCTACGCTTCGTTTGTCGTCGATGAGTTGATCCCTGTGGTGCGTCAGTCGTATGCGATCACGGATGATCCGAATCTGCGCGCCATCGGCGGCAGTAGCAGCGGCGCAATCGCTGCCTTTGGTGTTGCCTGGCATCGGAGCGATCAATTTCGACGCGTGTTTAGCACCGTTGGCACCTACGTCGGTCTTCGCGGCGGCAACGAGTACCCAACACTCATCCGCAAGCATGAACCCAGGCCCCTGCGTGTCTTCCTGCAGGATGGGCGCAACGATTTGAACATTTATGGCGGTAGTTGGTGGCACGCAAATCAGACGATGCTCGCATCACTCCTTTGGGCGGGCTACCAAGTCAAGAATGAATGGGGCGAAGGAGGCCACAACGGAAAGCACGGCGCAGCGATTTTCCCGGACGCCATGCGCTGGTTGTGGAAGGACTTTGATCAGCCCATCGAGACCAACGTTTCCGGGCACCCGGAAATCCAGGATCGTTTGATCGAGGGGGAATCGTGGGAGCTCATCAGCGACGGCCACAAATACACAGAAGGCCCGGCGCTTGCTCCCAACGGGGATGTTTACTTTGTTGATGGTCCGCGAGGCGAGATTTGGAGGATCCCCGTCGATGCCAATCACGCAAAACTTTTTGCCAAGGACGTTCCGGGCGTCAGTGCCCTCATGTTTGATGCGGAGGGGCGTCTGTACTGTGCACGCAACAAAGCGCTCAAAGTGACACGAATCGATCCCGATAGCAGACAGGTCGATCTGTGTTCTGGCATGTCCTGCAACGACCTGGTGGTGCTCCCACATGGCATTTACTTCACGGGACCAAATGAAGGAGCCGTTTGGTACCTGCCGATCGATCCGAATGGCGATCCTCGCGGCACGGGGAAACCAATCAAGGTGGGGGGCGGCCCGAAGAAACCAAACGGATTGATTGTGACGCCCGATCGACGCTTTCTGAAGGTCGTCGACGCGGAGGGCCGCTACGTGTGGTCGTACAAGATCGACGGTGGAACAGGAGAACTCCAGTTTGGGCAACCCTATGGCTACGTCCACACGCCGCAAGACGACATGATCGGGGGCGCCGACGGCGTGACGATGACGAAGGACGGCTCCCTCTTGGTGGCCACCAAACTCGGCATCCAGATCATGGACCCGCCCGGGCGAGTCCACTTGATTCTGTCGCGTCCAAGCTCGTCAGACAAACTGTCTAATTGTGTTCTCGCAGGTGACTCGATGGGCACACTCTATGTGACGTGCGGCAGCAAGGTGTTTCGTCGGGAGACGAAACTCGATGGGATTGCCCCGTGGCAACCAGCCGTCATACCGGCCAAACCTCGTTTGTAGTGAACGCGGTGCTGGACGGACTTACAGTCTGTTCGCCACTGATGCCTTGTTCCGATGTTCATGAACAGATCGGTTGCCTGTCGCAAGAATCAATGGACTGGCACGCGCGTTCTGCCGACTCGCGTCCTGCCTGCATGAGCCGCTCCGGTGACCCAAAGTCAAACCACGGGATCGTGCCGACTTCCGGTCGGATGAGAATATCGGCGGCTGAGCGAGCTGCCCGCCGCGAATACGATTCACCGATATCATCGACTCGCAACATCACCTCCATCGCAGACTGACACTGGGCGTCACGATCCAGTTTCTGTCCCACATCGATCGCAATGACGGGCTGACCGTACGTCCTTGCGATTTCGGTCGGCAAGGACTCGAGGATTCCAATGTCACAAAGCTGATTTCCGTCCACCCATGTCACGGGGGGAAACAGTCCTGGAATCGCCGCAGATGCTTGCAGGGCCAAACGCAGGGGCCCTGTCTCCAAGACACGCCGAAACCCGGTCGTCAAATCCATGGCCACAATGCTGGTGGGGATGGCGAGCTCTTCAATGTCTATCTCGTTCGGAATCAAGCGTTCAATCGCAGTTCGCAAGGGAACATCTGAAAGCATTCCGGCCCGCGTGACCGCTCGGCTAACCTGCATGTGCGCGGACATCGCGCGTCGTACACGCTCGTACCATCCCCATAGACCCCCGTCACCCGAGGCGGAGCTTGGCTGGGGTGTCACCAAACAGCTCTCAGAAAGATCCTCGTCCAGATACTGTTGGACGTTCTGGATCGCTGCCCTCACGTCCCCATCCCTTGCGACCACCGCGGCCGCAAGGGCGCCGATGCTGACGCCCACGAATCGATGGAACGCCACACCGCGGTCCTGCAACGCCTCCAGGGCCCCCAGGTGCGCAATCCCACGCGCACCGCCGCCACCGAGAGCCACAACCATCGAAACCATTCGCCAATCCTCGAACGTACCCGTTCCATGATCGCGCTCGCCTTGAACGACTGGCTCCGTCCCAAGGGCTTCCAGCCATTCACGACGGTCAAACCAATCAAATGGACTGAGGATTCCCATCAGGACACTCCCTGAGCGTCGTGAAATGGCAAGTCCGACCCCCGTTCAACCGTATCCGTCAAATGATCCTTGGTTTCCTTGCGTTTGCCGTAGGGCATCATGATGCGACTGGGCGTCACATCGCTCAACTCCTTCCATCCGCGCTCCGCGATCATGCCTCCCAGTTCCGTGACACGGCGATAATCCGCGTCGCTAGCAGGTCGATGGTCCAGCTCGCGCCGCAGATCATGACAAACCACATCCGCCGCCAGACGCGTGATCTCATCATCCATCCGTGATCCATAGAGGGCTGTGACCAAGACCACCAGGGTTCGTTGGATCTGTGATGAGAGTTCAGCCATACGACACTGTCGATCAACCAGTCGCAGCTGATGACGACGCATCACGCCACTGACACGCAGGGCCGACTTGGAGAGTGCCGACTGCGCGTAGGCCACATGGTCGGCAAAGGGCTCGCGCACGCCGCGACGATTCGTCCATTGGGAACCTCGCAACATGTGCGATGCCATCCATTGGGCATAGCGAGTCATAGGACCACGCAAAGCCCAGACGTGAAGCGGGTTAAATGGGTTGGGCGTCCTGACGTCAAGCTCATGCAAGGTTTGGCCGATCGGCTCAAAGAATTTCTTTCCATGCTCTTTGACGAGCGACTTAAAGAAGGCCATGCCAAGCATCTCTCCCTCGCCTTCGTAGATACAAGGCGCCAAGAAGTCATGCACATTGTCGCCGAAGGCATGGCCATGCAAGAAGGAACGGCCGCCGTGTGTCTTCATGTACAACTCGATTGCCGCTTCCTTTTGGGCTTCACTGCCAAAGATCTTCGCGATGATGCACTCCATTTCCCCTCGGTAGCCTTCGTCCAAGAGACTGGCACACCAGTGAGTCAACGCATCGCAGGCCACGATCAAACCTGCCATGCGACCGACACGCCGACGGACTAACTCGCGTCGCGCAATGGCCTGCCCATACGTCGTCCGGTAGTCCGCCCAGGGCAGCATGTCGGAAAGCATCCAACGCATTGTCCCGGCCGCATTGGCGCACAGCGCCACGCGTCCCAGATTTAAACCGTGATAGGCGATCGTCAGACCATCGCCTTTGGCCGGCGTCAATCGGTTCTCGCGTGGTACACGAAAGTCCCGGAAGACGAGCCCGTTGTTGTGGGCCCGTCGAAGGGCGTACAAGCCATAGCGATTCACCTGAAACGTTTCGTCTTCCGATTCAGGCAAATCAACGATCAACACACCGGGCTTCCCTTCGATCAAACAAACCAAGCCGATCGTACGCCCCGGAACCGCGTTCGTGATAAACAACTTCTCACCATTGACCACGTAGTCATCGCCGTCCAAAACCGCCGTTGTTGTCAGCGCGGTGAGATCACTGCCAGCGCCAGGTTCGGTCAAGGCAAACGCCGACAAGCGGCTGCCGTCCGCAAGCGCGGGTAGGAACCGCTTCTTCTGCCATGGCGTGCCGAAAGCGCGCAGTGGATCAACCGCGCCAATACAGCCGTGCACCGATGCCAGACCCGCCACGGTTGGCTCGATGGATGCCATCCGGGTGATCAAGTTGGCAAATTGTCGCATCGTTGCTCCTGCGCCACCATAGAAGGGTGATACCAGCGTGCCCCAATACCCCACGTCACCCAACTCTGTCAGCACTTCATCGGCGATCTTGTCGCGTTCGTCATATAGAGTGCCCGCATCGCGATGCGAACGAACAATGGCAAGGGAGCTGTCGATCAGTTCGGTCACATGATCCGGCATCAACTCGGCGTGACTCGAAAACAACTCTGTCTCGACAACGCGATCCCAGACAGCACGGTGTGCGGGGCTGCTGGCCGTTTGATACGGTTTCGCAAACAGCGTTTCCACTTCGTCGTCGGCTTTGTCGAGCACACCGGTACGGCGGGCTTCATCTTCCGACGCGCCTCCGAGCCGCAATGCGACTTCGGCAAACGTTTTTTCATTTTCGGACCCAACCGGGCACGTTTTGTTGTGACGAGTCATCGCTAACCTCCAACGCACAAGGGAACAATCACCTCAAACTCTTTGACAGTCCAACACACCTCACGGCGCCGAATGCAAGCTTGCAACGCGACCGCCAATGTCTTCATTCGCTCTGTCCAACGTCTCGCGTTCCAGACCCACGATGCGTCGGTTGTCCGCAGCGAGCTTCCGAAGACCCGCGGGCACTTCGAAGCGTGAGCCATGGACAAAACGAAGCTGATCCAACACGGAAACGAAGGTGCTAACGCCGATCGCGTCGATCGTGTGCAGTGGACCGCCCAGGTGCGGCGCGTACCCGGTGCCCAGCACCATGGCCAAATCGATGGCTTCGGCATCCTTCACGACCCCCTGCTCGAGCGCCGCATAGGACTGAAGCAGCAAGGGGGACACCAATCGCGTTTGGATGGCGTCCCATCCGCGACTTGCAATCTCCTGATGTTGCGACACGCGCACCTCTCCGCTCGGAACGGGATCGTTGGACGCAAGCACCCGTCCCAGATCCGCCACCCGACGTTTCCGACCGTAGACGTAGAATCCTCTCCCGGACTTCTTCCCTAGCATCCCGCGTTCGACCATCTTGCGAAGCAACTCCAGCCCAGCGGGATCCCCGGCTATCGAAGAGGGAAGCGTTTCGGCAACGTGAAGCGCCACATCCAAACCGACGGTGTCCAGCAATTCCATGGGACCCATTGGCATCCCGAAACGTCGTGCCGCTGAATCCAGCTTCTTCACATCGGTGCCTTCGAAAACCATTCCCAGAGCCTCAGCCAAGTAGGGGAATAGAACCCGGTTGACGAGAAAGCCCGGCACGTCTTCCGTCACGACCGGCGTTTTGCCAATCGCCTTCACAAACTTCAGCAAGCGCCGGAGATTCTGTCGTGAAAGTGTTCCCGTCTTGACCAGCTCCACCAACTCCATCCGCCCAACCGGGTTGAAGAAGTGCAAGCCCGCGAATCGTTCTCGTTGCGGTACATCCATGCCCATTTCGGTGACCGAGAGAGCGGATGTGTTCGTCGCCAAAATCGTTTCTTGGCCAACCACTTCGGCTAGTGATGCGAACACCGCTTTTTTCACCTCCATGCGTTCGACCACGGCCTCGATCACCAAGTCGCAATCCGCAAACGCCTCCATCGCAGTGGTAAAACGAATGCGATCGACCGTTTGCTTGACGCGCGACTCGGGCCACGCCTTACGTTTGGCCAACGAACGCAGCAAACGCTCGATCGTCCTGCGTCCGCGCTCCAAGCTTTCGTCGTCGATCTCGCGCACGACAACTTCAAAACCGCGCGTGGCACAGAGCTGCGCGATCCCGGCGCCCATGGCGCCTGCACCGACAACTCCCACACGCTGGATCTGATCGCCCGGCGAGACACCCTGGGAACGATGCGTGCCAAGGCCTTCCTCTGCATGCGTGCGTCCCTCACTTGGAAGCCACGAGGCCACCTTTTGGGCCTTCTGTCGTGCGAAGTACAACGACAGCAGATGACGACACGTTGGCGTGGCCAATAGCTCAACGAACTCGATGCGTTCCCGCAGCATCCCCTCTGGACGTCGGCCAAAGCCCGCTTCGATGGCCCGCAGGGCTGCGGGGATCGCAGGGTAAGAAACTGACAGGCGTTTGGTTTGCTTGCGAACCATCGCCATCACCAGCCTTCTGCCTGGACCAGTTGATTCCAGGAGACGCAAGACGCCTTGGATCAAACCTTCACCACCGCGCTTTGCCGGCAAACGTCCTTCCGCCAAAGCCTGCTTCCAGGCATCCAACATGGGCTCCCAGATCTCAGGGTCAATCGCCTGGTCAATCAACCCGACGCGGTCGGCTTGTTTTGCCGTGAGCATGCGTCCGCTCAAGATCAGGTCGATTGCCCTAGACAAACGAATGCGTCTCGGCAATCGCTGTGTCCCGCCCCATCCCGGGATCAAACCGAGCTTGATCTCTGGCAGTCCGATACGCGTCGCATCGCAATGGCGTGCCAGTCGAATGTCGCACGCGAGCGCCAGTTCAAGGCCGCCGCCCAAACACATGCCATCGATCAACGCAAGCGTTGTCGCCGAGAGACGCTCAATCCGTTCAAACAGATCCTGTCCGGCCGTGACCAATCGCGAGGCTTCGCCAGCGGATCGAATGCTGCTGATGATCTCCACATCCGCGCCCGCGAAGAACCCGCTTTCTTTCCCACTTCGAAAGATCACGAGCTTCACATGTGCGCAGCTTTCCAACTCGCCCACCACCTGGGAAAGCTCCTGCATGAGCGCTTCGTTGAAAACGTTGACGGGATGACCGATCACGTCGATGGTGATGTCGACGACATCAATCTCACTTCGCGTTACCGTCAGGTTGCGGTAGTTTCCAAGATTCATTTTGTTTCCTCTCGATTTCGTTGTGATTCAGTCCGCGGCCGCTTCCACCAGCATCGCCATTCCTTGCCCACCTCCGATGCAAAGGCTTGCAATCCCCATCCGGCCCCCGAACTTCCGTAGGGATCGCAGGAGTGTCATGACCAAGCGCGTGCCCGTGGTTCCCACGGGGTGCCCAATGGCAATGGCCCCCCCGTGGATGTTCAGCCGTTCCGGGTCAATCGCGCCGAGCGCTTTGCTGCGGCCCAGGTACTCGCGGGAAAACGCATCGGAGTCCAGCGCGCGCTGGCAAGCGAGAACCTGCGCTGCAAACGCCTCGTTGATCTCCACCGCATCCACATCCTCGATTCGCATCCCGTACCGCTGGAGCAGCTTCGCGATGGCAAAGACCGGTCCCAATCCCATTCGCTTGGGGTCGCATCCGACAATGGCGACATCGCGAATGATGCCAAGCGGAGCCCGATCGAAACGGGCCAGGTCATCGGCCTTCGCGAGAACAACGGCCGCGGCACCGTCCGTCAGCGGGCAACTGTTGCCTGCGGTGACGGAGCGTTCCCAGTCAGGCTCACTCGGCTCGAATCGTCTTGTGAACAGGGGCTTCAGTCGCGACAGCTGTTCCATCGTTTGCTCGTCTCGAATCGCGGTGTCGCGCGGTATCTCGGCACCCTCGTTGCCGACAACCGACGTGATCTCTCCGGATAAGAAGCAGGCCTTCCGAGCCGCGGACGCACGGCGGTGGCTTTCGCAGGCAAACGCGTCCTGTGACTCCCGGTCGATCCCGAAATCGCGTGCGAGTAACTCCGCCGTTTCACCCATGTTCAAACGACAGACGGGGTCCGTCAGTCCGAGCTTCAAACCAGGAACAGGCGAGAAGTGCCGCGGTCGAAGTCGGCTGAGGATGCTCAGGCGGCGAGCCAGTCCCTTGGTTCGAGCAAGCTTCTTCCACAAGGCAGCCGATGAAGCATGCCAAAGGAAGGGAACTTCCGACATCGATTCTGTACCACCTGCCACCACCATGCGGGAACGTCCCAAGCTCAGCGACTGCCAGGCTGAAACGAGAGACTCCATCCCGGAACCACAGTTGCGATTCACGGTGTGAGCGATGCGATCATGCGGGACGCCCGAACGCAACGCGATCACGCGAGCGATGTTGGCTGCGTCCGGAGGCGACGCCACATTTCCAAAGATGACTTCGTCGACCTCTTCCGGCTGGCAACCCACGCGTTCCAACACGGACGCAACCACGCGTGTTCCAAGGTCCACGGCAGAAACACCGTCCAGGTGGGTGAATGACTTGACGAAGGGTGTGCGCGCCCCCGCGACGACGGCGATAGGTGACATGCTGGCATTCATGCTGCGACCTCGGGTTCAACGGTGAGTTCTCGTTCACGAAGCTGCCGGCGAAGCACCTTGCCGAGAAAATTTTTCGGCAGTTCCCCCTCGCAGGCCTCATAAACGACGGGGCGTTTGTGTTTGGATAAGGTCGACGCGCAGTGCTGGCGGTAAGCGGCTTCATCGAAGGTGCTACCCTTCTCAACAACGATGAAGGCTTTGACGACTTCCCCCCGCTTTGCGTCTGGCAAGCCCACCACGGCGACATCCGCCACACCCCGCACCTGCATCAACGCTGTTTCCACATCGCGGGGATACACATTGAATCCGGACGTGATGATGAGGTCCTTCATGCGGCCCACGATGGCGTAGCGTCCGTTTCGATCACGAACGGCCAAGTCGCCCGTGCGCAACCATTCGCCGCGTTTCACCTCGGCTGTCGAGTCGGGATCATCGAGGTAGCCCATCATCACTTGAGGGCCAGCCACCCAAAGCTCGCCCGTTACTCCTTCGCCAACGGGGCTATAGCCGTCGGTCGGATCGACCAGTTGGCAACGCGTTTGCGGCAGGGGATAGCCGATGTTGCCCGGAACGCCCTCGCGAAACAAATGGCCCACGTGTGTCACGGGCGAAGCTTCGGACAGTCCGTATCCCTCGACCACACACGCCCCGGAATGCTCCGCGAACTCCAGCGCCACTTCCGCGGGCAAGGAGGCACCGCCTGAGATAACCCATTTCAATGCTCCCACGCGTTTGGGAGCACGCCTCGGGTACGCTCGATAGTGCACGTTGAGCGCCGACAGCATGGCGGGGACCGCATGGAACACCGTTGGCTGATGACGTTCGATCAGCCGCGCAACCGCATGTGTTTCAAAGCGATGATGCAGCACCAACGTGGATGCGGTTGCGGCGCCCGTCATCACGGTGGCTGACAAACCGTAGCTGTGAAAGAACGGCAGCACCGCCAACATGGTTTCGTTCGCAAACGAACGCCGTGTCCAAAGATACTGCTGCCATGCGTTCGCGACCAAATTCTGGTGGCTCAACACAACCGCCTTAGGCGATCCCGTCGTCCCTCCGGTTGGCAAGATGTACGCGGGCGTGGATGCCGGATCAAATTCCACGCTCTGGAAGGGCTGCTTGGTACCGGTCACCTCGTCCCAAAGCCAACGATGGCGAGTGTCGTCGGGGATCGACCATTGGCCGGTTCGCTTGTGCAACTCCCATCGGTAGGCAAGTCGCGCCCACGACGGCAGGTGATCGCGCAGGCTGACCAACAGCAAGTCGGCGTCGGATGTGCTGGTGAGCCCCGACAACAAGTCCAAGGTAATCACGAGGCTGCAATTCGTCTTGCTCACGAGCGCGGCCACTTCGTCCGCGACCATCAGCGGGCTGATCGCAACCGCAACACCGCCCGCACGCCAGACCGCGTTCAGCGCGATCACGTACTCGGGAACATTGGGCAACAGGATGCCCACTCGGTCCCCTGGCTGCAGACCGAGGCGTTGCAATGTTGCCGCCACATCGATCGTTTTTTGGTAGAGCTCTTCGTAACAAAACGATTGATCACCAAACACCAACGCGTTTCGCCTAGGAACCAGCTTGGCCGCATGATCCAACAGACCATAGGCAGCCAAGCCTTGGAAATCGCGCAGTCCAGCTGGCGCGCCGGCTGCCACGGAATCGATCGAAGACGTGGAATCCGTTCGTTCCCGCGATTCGATCGCAGTCGCATCCGTGCCCACATTGAATGCAGACTTCACCATGACGCACCTCCGAAAAAACGGTGTGCCGTCAGGATCCCTCAAGACGGAGGTCGCTGGCTCGTCCAACCAGAAAGGATTCGCTCCCGAAATCACCGCTGCGCCGGTCAACGACGCAGGGTGATGAGGAGCAGTCAGCCCCGCATTGCGAGCCAGAGGGGCTGACCAAATCACACCCAACTCTAGGACGCACCGACCCCAAAGTCAAGTATTTTTCCCGTACAGTTATTTACGGGAATCCATTTTTCCTCAAAGCGGGCCCGCGATGCAGTGTCCGGTCACCCACGTTAGCAGAAAAGGGAACTCACCCACCCGTGATGACCGTGTCGGCGGCGGCTTCCGCATCTCGCTCGTCCGCGTCCTCATCTTCGTCTTGGATGTAGGTCTTTTCCCGGTAGAGGTAACCGACGGGAACAAACAAAACAGCAGTCACGGCAATGCAGGCCGTCCAGAACCAGAAGTAGCTGGCACCCGACAACTTGGTACGCCCGCCAACGGAGAAACTGCGACTCACGGAGGTTTCACCCGTTTGCCCCCGAGAGGACAAGATCTCTTGCTTGATGTCCTCCGCCTTCGACGCGTCTCCATCGGATTGCAACTCGATGCGGCGTCGCTCCAACCAATTGAAGTACGTCGAGGACGCCGAATCGCCATCGGACGGCTCATCCGAGACGCGATCGATTGATCCGCTCATCACCTCGTCATACGCGGTCATCTCGATCTTGTCCGCACCCGGCGAGGTCAACTCGTACGCGTCTCGTGAAACCACGCGATAGGTGATCGGGTTGTCATGGGCGTCGACCACGTCGGCGATCAAAGTCTGACCGGCGGCCTCATCGGGAAGCGTTTCGTTTGCCTTGAAAAACTCAGCTTCAATCCGATCCGCAGCCGCGTTGAGCGCGGGGGTGGAAAGGGAACGAATCGATTCAATCGAAGCCTTCTCGGTCAAGGAAACCACGATGTCATCGTCGCTTCCTGACTCCCCATCCAGCCCGGTGATCAACAGTTCCGCCTTGACGTCATCCGACGCTTGCTCCGGTGCACGCAATTGTGCGGTCCACTCCCCAGTTGCAAATTCACCGTTCAGATCACCTTGCAGATCAGCCTCGGTGACCAACGCCGCGACTTGTGAAGCCGAAGATGTTTGAATGAACTTGTTGACCGCAGCGGTGAAGAAATTTCCCAACGACACGGAAAAGAGGAAGACCGCCATGACGACCGACTTCATGGACTTTGGCGCTTGTGTGTATGCAAACTCCAAACACGTGATCGAGACCATCACCTCCGAAGCGGTCAGGACACCGTAGGCAAGGAACTGCCAAGCAATCGATGGTTCCCCACCGAGATCAACGCGATTCTGAAGCCAAGCAATGATGGCGAAACCACCGATCATCACAAATAGGCCCAGCGAGATCTTGCGGATTGGTGTGAGTGGGAAAAAACGATCGATTGCTGGATAGATCCCAAACTGAAACGTAGGGATCAAAAGCAAGACGAGGATTGGGTTGAGTGCCTGAATCTGAGATTCCAACACAGTCCAGCCAAATAGATTGCGATTCAGATTCTTCGCTTGCAGCACCCAGGACGAACCCGTTTGATCAAACAGCGCCCAGAAGATGGCAACGAACGAGAAAATGATCATCAACTTGGCAACCGTCAGCAGTCCGGTTGCGGAAAAGAGTTCCCGAACGAACTTGTCTCTGCCAGGCGGGATATGGATGAATCGATTCCGCCCCATCCAAAACAACAGCGTGGCAATCGCCATCAAAACGCCCGGTATTCCGAACGCCCAGTGCGGACCGTAGTGCTCCAGCAGCCACGGGATCAAGAAGGTTGAGATAAACGAACCGAAGTTGATGGAAAAATAGAACCACTGATAGACTTTGGTGAGCAGGTGTTTGTTGGCTTTCCCGAATTGATCGCCCACGTGGGCCGACACACAGGGTTTGATGCCGCCGGATCCCACGGAGATCAGAAAGAGGCCCGCGAACAGCCACCAGCCAGCCGTCATGGGCGGTGAACCCATCAAGGCCAAGGCACCATGACCAAGGCAGTAAACGATCGAGAGCCAAAGGATCGTTCGATACTTTCCGAACAGGATGTCTGCTAGGAGAGCCCCTGCGATCGGCGTGAAATACACGGCCGCCGTGAACGTGTGATAGTGCTCCGTCGCCTCGGCGTTACTCATACCGACGTCGTTGTAGACGTCGCCCATGCGATGCAAGTAATCGACCATGAACACGGTCAGGATCGACTTCATCCCGTAGAAACTGAACCGTTCCGCAGCCTCATTCCCAATGATGTACGGAACCCCGGCCGGCATTCCTGTGCTTGAGGTTGGCTTCGTGCGGTAGCCCGAGGGGGAGGTTTCCGAGCCCGTGTCGGCGGGGTCATCATTGACGGCGGGATCTTGGTCCATCGGAATCCTTTGGAAGCTAGTTGGGTCATCGAGCCGCGTGCCGGAACGATTTCGTCCGTCGTCAGCCAGAAGCTGCCCGCTTGCCAACGGGCACACCCCAAGATTGTAGAGGAGAACCCCCTAAACCCGTGAGACCACCTCGAGACGCGAAGTCGGATGGCTTTCTACTCGTGTTCAGCAAGGCTCGTCCCGAGATCAGGGCCGCGTTTGGGGCAGCTTTGAAATTGCCTTTACGGCATCTCCGCCAGTTGCTCGTAGCGTTGGACTTGCCCCGCGTCCTCCGGTGGCTGCGTCAGCAGGATGAGTCGTGCCGTGCGTCGCGCAGTCTCCGCGTCCTGGATCTCCCGACGCGCCTCCAATGATCGGAGCCGGGCTTCGTGCCAATCCAACGTCCCGATCGGCAAACCTTGGGCTAGCTCTTCATACAGCGAAACGGCCATTGCCCGGCCTCCCTCGGCCTGACTCTTACGGAGCGTTTCGGCCGCCCGCTTCAACCACGCGC
Source organism: Planctomycetota bacterium (assembly GCA_039189905.1). Taxonomy (GTDB): domain Bacteria; phylum Planctomycetota; class Planctomycetia; order Pirellulales; family Pirellulaceae; genus Rhodopirellula. The sequence continues at coordinate 5,644 of JBCCYK010000063.1, read as the reverse complement.
CGCCGGGATCCCCGTCACGTTGCAGCTGCCTCAACTGGTCGATGCCCTCATCCAGGCGTCCCGCCCAGAACAACCACCGCATCCGCCGCTGACCCGAGGCATCGGTGGGTTGTGTCAACAGGGCTCGGGCAGTCATGGACTGACGCGCAGGATCTTCCAAAACGTCTTGTTCCAAACGTTCAATCGCGGCTTCGCGAAGCCACTCTTGATCCGGTAACGCTAGCGATTCATTCGCTTGATTGGCGACGCGAAACTCCCCGAAGTCTTCGGCCCAGCTGGGAAGCGCGTTGCGCAGCCTGGCGTCCGCAGAATCGTTTGTCGCGACCATGACGACCCTGGGAGCAAGCAACAACTGGGTCAATCGCTTCACGACCCGCAACGCGACACAGTCCTCCGCTTCTGCAAAGACTTCCTGGACGCGTTCCCACTCCAAGTCGCCTCCTCGCTGCTCACGGAGTTGAATCCAAGCGTGTACTGCTCGGAGTTCCCGTTCGTCGTTCCAACGCCCCTTCGGGAGCCAGGTCGAAAGTTGGACGACGGACTCCCAGTCACCGGATTGTTTCGCCAGTTCCATTCGCCAATCACGTGCCTGGTCTGCGGCTGTCGATTCCGGCCACGATTCCATCAACCCACGAAGGACGTCTTCAACCGTTGGCATCGTCTCCGTTTCGACCGGGCGGGTATCCGCGATCGTCTGCTGAATGAGCAACGCGGCTTGGAGGCACAGGTCAGGAGCCTGGCTGGCCGATGGATGCCGCGACGCGACCTGCATCAACAGCTCCGATGCGGCATCGGGTTTTCCCTCCGCGTTGAGAATCGCTGCCGATTGGATCGCGGATTGGGTCGCCCGCGTGCCATCCCGATCCGTCATGGCCGTGCGTGCCAGTAAGACCGCGGCCGGAATGGCCTCCCCACGGCGCAAGAGCAGTTGGGCACGTCCAATCGCCAAACGCGGCGATTCCAATTCGATGGCGTTGCGTTCCACAAACTCGGAAACGGTTCGCTCCGCCAATCGTCGCGATGCGGAACCCCCACGTCGCTCCATCAAGTCGATCCAACTGGCAATGCGATCCTGGTTCGCATCGTCCGTCAGCAGCCACTGAAGGAACGCCATGTCCATCGCGTCATTCAATGGCGCCTCGGCGGGTGCATCGCCATAGAAACGACGCAAACGATCCTCAGCCAATTCGAGCTGTCGCCGCTGGAGCAGGACTCGAGTCGTCAACGCTTCGACGATGGACGCAGTGGGATCCACAAGTGGCGGATCCGTGCTCAGTCGCTGCTTATCCGGCTCAACGGTTTGCTCGGCTTCCTTGGTTCGATTGATTTGGCGAATCGTTTTCGCAGCGGCCTCCGCGTCACCGGACAACAAGTAGGATTCTGCAAGCAAACGCAAGGCTTCCCGACGCACTACCCCCGTTGGCGGCAACGCGGCAATGGCCGAGCGCGCGATCGCGACCGCTTCCGTTGCCGCATCGATTCGATCGACGGAGCCAACCGGTAGCAGTTCGCAACGAAGCACAGCCACCTCCAGACGTGCCAACCACAGCAACGAGCGCTGTCGTCGCAAATCCTGAATCGACTTGTTTCGTTCGGCAACGGAACCGTTTTGATTGTCACGATCGGAGAGCAACTGGGACAATTGGGCCTCGATCTGCGCGACACGTTCCCCCGAATCGGTCTCGTAAACCAAAACACGTTTGAGCAAGCGGTCACGTTCCGCCTGATGCACGCCGTGGACGGTGGCATCCAGCAACTGCTCACGAAGCACCCGCACCCCGCTTCCATCATCCGGGCGCAAACGAGCCGGCGTTTCCTGTGCCGGCAGACGACTCGCGCATGCAAGCACACCGACCAAGAGCAGTATGAAACCAGCGAGCGTGCTAGCACTGGAACGACCATTCCCAACTAGGAAGTTGTCCCGTTCTCTTTCACCCTGCCACGTGATGCGACTGTTCCGTTCCACTTCACCCTCCCACGCGCAGCGAAGGGAGGGTCGAAATCGAGCCTTTCGCGAGATTTCGGGGAGGGCGACGTGCGCGTGTTGAGCCAGCGTCCGACCCTCCCCGGCCTCGCGTTCGCAGGCCGACCCTCCCACGGCAGTTCCGCGGGAGGGTGAAGACTTAGAAGCCACCGGGTAACCGAGATGCAACAAAGCATGGCCTGCGCTGCGACAGGCCGACCGTCTCTCCGGTCGCTGGCCGAATCCGCACTCCGCTGATACCCGACAAGCTCCCATCATGGTTCGAGCTCATCGATGGCAAAGAACACCCGGCTCAAGCCGGCCATGCGCGCGGCATCGTAAGTGGCGATCGCATCCTCCGTGAGAATGGCGTCCGCGGGATCGACAATGACGGGTGGCTGTAGTCCCAGTTCCGCGACGCTCGCAAAGCGTTCGCTGAGGTCGGCGAGGCTTGGCACGGGCGAACGGTTCCATCGCCACGCCGTCAGACCATCCACATGAATGACGCGGACCACAATCTCATCGACCGGAACAGGAGGGGTGGTTGCCACACGTGCCTCACGCGAGGGACGGACACTGGTCGCATCGGCGGCTTCGCGCGTGCTCGTCAGAGCAGCCACGTCCGTCTCAGGAGGATCAAAATTCGTCGTCCAAACAAAAAAGACCAGCAACAAGAAGACAACGTCGACCATGGACGTCATCCCAAGATCACGAGGACGTGTGTTCGCGGAAAGAGGCGGCCTCATCGATCTTCTCCGGGGCGCGTCGAGAGCGATACTTCTGGAAATCCACCGCGCGTCAATTCGCTCAAGACTTCCCGGACGCTGACAAAGGGAAGCAACCGATCCACGCGTAAACGAATGGGCGGCACCTCGTCAGCGGACGGCTCGATTCGTTGCCGTAAACGCTCGGTGATCTCTTCTTTCGCAACACGCTGATCCCCCACATAAATCGCACCTTCCGCGTTGATCGTGATCGCGATGGGAGCGCGCTCGGGGTCCACGGTGGAGCCCGATTCGGATGACGCCAGGTCAACGGCTTGGCGGTTCTCGCGACGCGCCAAGTGTCCGGAGACGAGGAAGAAGATGATCAGCAAGAACACCACGTCGATCATGGGCGTCATGTTCACGCTTGACCGGCGTTCGCTCCCTAGTAACCAAGGTGGGACGGCTCTCACGGCGCAGCCTCGACCATCGCGTCCAAATCCTCGATGGCGGCCTCCAACGCAAATTGCAATCCCGTGTGAACGGGCCGTGACCCACGGACGCCATCCTCAAATCCAGCCGACCGGAGCGCCAATGCCGAACGCATGGATTCCAAGACGGGACGCGATTGGCTGCCCGCTTCCTGAAGCATGCGTGCCGCCCGACAGGCGGTCCACTGATTGTCACTCAACATCGCATCCGCAAGGAGATTCAGCGCGCGCCGATCGCCCGTCAGCCTTGCAATCGCACCGGCAGCTCGTACCCGCACACCATCCGATGGATCATCCATCAATGATTGGATGGACGAGAAATGACTACGGATTGTTTTGTCACCTTTCCCGATCAAGGACTCCAACGCCCAGTAGCGCACAATCAAACATTCATCTTGCAGGGCGTGAACCCAATCGGATTCCGATCCCGTTCGCATGATGTCGAGCACGTCTGCTAATGGAAACTGTTCTATCGAGGTTTGATCGTACGCGGTGCCCTGTTGCTCCGCATTCGTTAAATCAGGCTCGGTCCAAAAACCAAGATCGGGCTCTCCCCAAAGTTCAAACTCCAACTCCTCTAGGAGCTGAACTCGATGTGCAGCATAGCTTGGATCGGTTGACAGATCGTTCAGATTCCACGGGTCCAATTCCTGATCGTAGAGCGTGACACCGGGTCTTCGATCACCCCAAAAGTGCTCCTGCACAGGAGTTAACTGACCCGCCTTTTTCAGCTCGCGGATCTCCTGACACAGCTCCCCTTTGGCGTTGTATCGCGACGTCAGCGTCTGTTGGTCCACGGGCACATCCGTCCGATAACTCCTTACAAGCATGAAGCGACCATCCGTGACCCATCGGGTTGTCTCCAGCGTCTCATCCATCCGGTCTCGCGTGCCCCAAACAAACGCGGGCGCCTCGGCGCTCGTTGCCAGGAAGGGCGTGCCGTGCATGTACGACGGAACCCTGACACCCGCCACAGCCAACATGGTTGGCGCGAGATCCGCAAAACAAGTCAAACGATTGGACATTCGCAGGGTGTCATTCTTCCTCGGCGGCGCGACTTGCACCATAGCGTCCAGCGAATCAGGCATGGAGACGATCAGGGGGACACGCAAACCAAACGAAGACGCGACTCCCTTTCCTGTGGGCAAACCCGCACCATGGTCAGAGTAGAAAAACACGATGGTGTTGTCCGCTCGATTGGACGCCTTCAACTCAGCCAACTGCTTACCCACGAAGTCATCCAACGCGCTAACGCAGTCGTAGTATCTTGCGATGGTTCTTCGAGAGAGTTTGCTATCCGGGTAATGTGGAGGAACCACCGCATCAGCTGGATCGTGAATCTGATCCGGTTTCAGATGCGATTGAACCTGGTTGACAAAGTATTCCCATTCATTGCGACTCGTCCGTGATTGGTGCGTGTCCATGAAGTTCAACACACAGAAAAAGGGTCGATCCGCCGGGGCGTCACGCCAATGTGCGTTCCGACTGCATGCGTCCCATGCTCGAGCCACAAAGCTGTGCTCCGTTCCAGATCCATCGGACGAAAGGTTGTAGTCGGTCTTGACGTTGTTGGTGCAGTAGTAACCCGCGTCCCGAAGGTAGCGTGTGAAGGGTTCGACGAAATCAGGCACCAGGTGATTCGACCGCATCTGGGATGTCCCCAGAGGCCCGTTGTGCATGCCCGTGATGATGGTCGATCGCGAAGGGGAACACATGGGCGACTCGGCGAAGAACCGCGAATAGAGCACACCTCGTGCTGCCAAAGCATCCAGATGCGGGGTCTTCGCATAATCATCGCCGTAGCAACCCAAGTTGCGACTCATGTCCTCCGCGACAATCCACAGGATGTTCGGACGCGACTGCGAATCAGCTCCTTGCGCGCTAAGCGGCGTCTGGCATGGCATCCCAGCTAGACCCAAGATCAAGCCAAGGGAAACGAAGCTGTTGATTGGTGTCCAGCACCAACGGTGCGTACGCAATGCTGACAGTCGTTGGAGTACAGCCTTCAGGCGCTCACGCGATGGGGGCCGTTGACGGCTGAAGCTTGAACTCCAACGTTGCCGCAATGACATTCCTATCCAGTTCCCGGAGCCGGCCGGGGCAGGTGGATAACTCGCACCATTGGCAACTGGTCGACGTACGTCTGCTGGGCCGTTGGTCAAAAGGACACCTCGCTTTATTGATGTTCCAAGAGTGATCGAGATGAGGCGGCAACAACGCGTCGGTCCGTCCCTGGGAACCCGTCCAGGATACCACTAAGCTCCTTCGCATGACTTTTTTGGACCTTCGACATTCCGTGCTCATGAATGACCCCCATCCAAACGCGGCGAAAGCGACCTCAACAACCGAAAACGACACATTGAAGGGTGGGGCGGCCGTTTTTTTTAATAAAATTATGTGCAGTACAGGCCGAGTAGGGGCGATAGCGCCCCCCAGCCCCCCGCGCGGGCGCGGGTTGTTTGGTTTGTTTGTTTGGGCCCACCCCC
>JBCCYK010000062.1:0-27385 GCA_039189905.1 Planctomycetota bacterium | reverse complement strand
TCCGTGCAAGAGATCCGTTCGCCACAGCACCAGCGCGGCATCCACCGGATAGCATGGTTCGCGTGTCCATCAACAAAGTCCAGCTGCACGACTGACCCCGCAATGCAAGCAAAAGCTTGGATTTGTGTGGTACAACGAGGCTGCGCGTGGGAGGGTGAATCTTGCTGGCGATCGGCGAGGAGTGTCGAAAAACAGAGGTGACACAGCACCCACAGGAAAGGGCTTACCCCGAAGCAGCGCACGGCTGTTGTGGCCACTCACTGAATGCAGCGGGTGAAGCCTTACGTGGACGCTGACCAAATGACGGACAGTTTCGTATTGAAGCTTGGAAACGCAACCTTGGACCACCAATCAGGTGTCAATTCGAATTTCGACTCCACGATGTCGATCAATGCGCGATAGCCGATCATCTCTTCATCGGTCTCGATACAAGTGCCGTCGTCGAGCTGGAATTGAAGGCAAATCATGTCTGTCGTTAACAGGTCACGTTTGAAGGCGACGATTTCCGTGACACATGACCAGCGAGTTGAAATCGCTGGTTCGGTCTTGATTGTAAAGCCTGTATCGTCGCTGGTGATCGTGACCGGCATCCCAGTGTCCCATTCATTCGATGAAGCCGCGCAGCCGCTTTTTGCGTGACATCGTTGCCGACGGTCGAGGTTGACAGGAAGGGGGGCAAGAAGGGTCGGTATGGGACCGCATCTCGGAGAGACGGTCGACGGTAGCAACGCCCCCATCACGAACCGTCAGTTTCACGAATTCGGTCTTTCGACGAAATTCCCGTTTCGACTAAAGTCCGCAATGGTGCTGGTCGGGCGCAGCGATGAACACACGTGCAGTGACCAGCGATGTACCGAACCAGCCCCACCTTCTGCCGGATCCAACCCAGGAATCCGCGTCCGGCAAACCCACCCGCGGCCAAGGAAGGAACGCACCCTATGTTGCTCGATCGGATCGAAATTGATGCTCATGGCCCCCTTCGCCGGGTCGAAATCGGACCGCTCTGCGATCATCTCAATGCGGTCGTGACCGCACCCGGTTCCGGCAAGACGGCCATCAGCCGCTTTATTCGGGACTCCTTGATCACGCGTCTCTATCCGCGCGGCATGTTCAGCAGCTCCGCTGGACGCGTCGTTTGGGTGGATGCCGGTGGCTGGATTCACTGCCGACGCGAACAAGATGGTACCGACAAAGGACGTCGGACCGTCCAATTCGAAGCTCGCACCGAACATACCGGTGCCTGGGAAGGGTATCGCCATGGATGGTTCGATTGGCGCGACCTGTCGCAATCGGCTTTCAGTCCAAACGTCGAGGGCGTGTTGTCGGGCGGTTTGACTGAGGTCGTCGGACACGTCGGCAAAGGGACGCTGGCCTCGGAGACAATTCGAAGCGCATCGATCCCCGAATCGCTCGCGGACGGCGTGGTGGTCGACACGGCCGTGACCAATGTGGCTCGCGTCGTCGCGGCCTGCCTGCAGGCCGGTGTCGGGGTCGGAGAGGCCGCCGAGCGGGGCCCGTACGTCAATGAACCTGCCGCAACACGCTACGGTGTCTCGTCACTGCATGACGCTGGCTTGAGTCACGATTCCCGGGGCACCGAAGCGCTGCGACGCGACCGTCAATTGCGGGCCGAGCTGGCAGATGTCGAATCTCAGTTGGCCGCCTTGGACGCGACGCAATCGAGCGCGCAAACCACCTCGGCAACCTGGTCAGACCCCGAGTGGACGCGGTACGGCGTGCGTTTGGATGAACTTCATCGCCAACGCGCTTCACTGGTTCGCCAACGCGAAGACCTCGTGTCGCGTTTGCGCAGCAGGGGACTTGTGTGGCAGGATCACCGTGACGAGGGATTGCACACCTTTGCCCAGGCCCGCGCATCCTATCGCGCGAACGACGCGGCGCTGCGACGCTTACATGAACGCGCGGACGCCTTGCGTCGACGCGCCTCCGATTGGAAACGCTGGCTCGCCGAACTGGAATCGCCCTGGCACTACGCGGCGGAACGCGGCTCCTTGCCACCCGCAGTGGACCCCAATCAGCCAGCCGGCGGAACGCAACCTTGGGCAACCGATCTCGACTGGTTCGGGCTTCCTTGGCCGTCGGACCTGTCCTTGGCGAGCCTGCGTGAGCGGCTACTACCGGTCGATGCTGAGATCGCGGAGATTCGTCGCACGCTATCTGAAGTGCGAGGCTTGCATGAGACCTATGTTGAGTTGGATCGGCATTTCACGGCGCCGCATGCTTCCATCGATCACGGTGACGCTTACCCGTGGTCGCGCCCTTGGGCCGAAGGCCGGTCTTGGTTGGAAACGCGTCGCTACCATCATTTCGTTTCCGCAATCGATCATTACGGCGACCACGCCGCCTGGGATGACTTCTATCGTGGTGCTTACCGTCCAGTGCACCTGTGGGACGAACTCGAACTGCGCATGGAAGCGGCGGGTCGTCGAATCGAGGGGCTTCTGCATCGAATCGATACCAGCGGAGAACGGTTCACCGGCGTTGAATCCAGCACAGAGGCAGCAATCAGCTATCGCTGGTTGCGAAATGCCGCCAGCAGTCTGGCCGAATCGCTTCATCAGCTGCGTCGTCGCCTGGCCAGTACGAACCTACGCGACCAACCGATCCGACATGGCTTGAAGGACGCGGCATCGCAACTGACCACCGCGCTCGATCACCTGATGGCCCATCGTGAACGCATTGGCTACCGATTGCGCGACGTGGCCGCTTCGGAGGCTGACCGACGTTTTGTCCGTGACAGGCACTATGAGGCCTCCGTGGATTGGGATCACCAGCGATCGGTCGCCGTCGCGGAACTGCGTCGCGTTGAAATCGAACTTCGCAGTGTTCTGAAAGAAGCAGCGGCCGTTCGACGTCGCGAACGCACATTGCCGCTCTTGGATCCGGGCTATCCCATCGGGTTGAAAGCCGCCCAGGATAACGCTGTTCACCGACAACGTCTTGGCCGTTTGCGTGGCGATCTAGAAACCGTGGAGCGAGAATTGAGTCGTTTGGATGTCGATATCGCGCAACTGCGCGATGTTCGATCTCGCCACGCGTCAAGCTTCGATTCTTCGCCAACAATCACGGCGTCACGCGAACAGCTCGTGCGAAGACGCCAAGACATCTTGGAAGAACTTCACCGCAGTCGTCCCGTCCGTTTCGATCGGAACGTCTCACTGCGTTGTGGCGGCTTGTTAGCAGAGATGGCGTCGCGTTGGGTCGTGCAATTGTCCGGCGGTTCCCTTCACAACATTGACTGGCAGGCAGCGCCGACCGCGTTGGACCCGCACGCCATCGGGGACGACACAACCGACAGCGTCGATGGCTGGCCTTCCAACGACGCGGTCGCGGGATATCGCGTCGAAGTTTCGATCGATGGTCGCGAGGAACGCGTTTTGCCAGCGGCGACGCGTGCGATCGCAGCCATCGCCATTCGTTTGGCAGCGGGGGAATGGTTGGATCAGAGCGGTCGTCGTATTCCTCTGGTCATCGAAACCCATCCCGAGCTCTTTCGTTCGGCGTCCATGCGATCAGACACGGTCTACTCTCATTGGACCTCCCATGGGATCAGCGGCAATGCATTGGCCTCGGGACTTTCCGATTACGCGGCGGGCGGACGTCAGGTTCTGCTCCTGACCAGCGAGGACTCGCTGGCGGACGCCACCGTACGCAGTGGCGGCCGGCGTTTCGATTTGCGCTCCAACCCTATCGTTCACTCCCACCAACCGCGTTGGCGCCACGGCCATGCGGCGGATCACTATCGCGGCCCTCATGGCGAAGCGGTGTACCCAGGTTTCTCGACGGACGGGCAACGTCCGGAGTCGATCAACATGCAATTCGAGCAAGCATGGCGTGAGACGGCGGAACTGGACTCGGTTCCACTCCATGCCGCTCCATACGAGGCCGTGGTTCCCTCATTCACGAGCGTGCAGCAACCATACTCCGGCGTAGCGGGAACAGGTCCGGCGACGGATCACGCTCCTGCCGATTCGGCGCGACGCGATGGTTACTTTTATGCTCAACAAACCACAAGCGATGTCCCGTCCAGCGGTGTGGTGGTCAGTAAGGCCCGAACCTCGCCGGTTCCAACATCAACTTCGGCGTCTCCTGTCGCCTTGCGTGATGAAGAAGAAACGCCGTTTTTCTTGACCGTCGACAGCCCTATCGATGACGCACCCTCGATCGATGCGGTCGCCGCATCTCGCTTGCGGCGCGTTGGCGTTTCGCACATCACCCACTTGATGCGTCAGGACAGCAACCGCTTGTCCGACACACTGGGATTGGCGGGAGTCGACGCGAAGACCATTCGCCGCTGGCAGTCCGAATGTCGCTTGCTATGTCGTGTCCCAAAGCTGCGCGGCTTTGACGCGCGCGTCCTGGTTGGCTGCGACATCACGGATCCCGCCCAACTGGCCGCGATTCACCCGGCGAATCTCTTGGATCGCGTGAAGACATTCTTAGCGACCGAACGCGGACAACGGATCTTGCTCTCGGGAACCAGCTATGAATTATCGCGGATCACGAGTTGGATCGCATCGGCCAACCAAAGCGTTCGTACACGCGGTCGGGTCGTTAACGGTCGACGCGTTGGTGGCCGGACTGTGACGGACGACGGTCTTCTGGGCGTGATTTCGGACGACGATGCGTTCGATGACATTCGGTACGAGGTTGAGACCGGGGAGAATGACGACCGGACTCGACGAAATCGACGTGGCCGCCGGGGAAGCCGATCGAATCAACCCAACGGCACTGCTTCCCGTTCATCGTATGGTATTCGAGACGCGGCTTCGAATTCCTCGCGTACCCGTCGCGGTCGGTCAAGCAGCAACACGGAACGCAGGAGCCGAACAGGAAACCGCGATGCGGGACAGCTCTCTCGATCCAGCCGTTCAGAAAGCAGCCGGTCGACGTCGTTTGGGAGTTCATCGAGCAGCCGTGGCGGCGGTCGCGGAAAACGTGCGTGGAACAATGGCTACGATTCCGGTGGCTCAAGCACAAGTGTGAAAGCCGATGTGTCCACGGAAACGCTGCGTTTCTACCTGCAGCGAAGCGATGATGTGGTCGACGCACCATCGATCGGTCCTCGCATGGCGTCGCGATTGAACGACGTTGGGGTTTATACCGTTGATGACTTGTTGCAAAGCGATGCCGCCAGCGTTGCGGAGACGATGGCGCACCGCCGAGTCGACGAAGACACGGTGGTCGCTTGGCAGCAACAGGCCACGTTGGTTTGCCGCATTCCCATGCTGCGAGGCCACGACGCACAATTTTTGGTTGCCGCCGGGATGACGACGGCCGAAGAGGTCATGTCCGCGAATGCAACCGCCCTGTTCAAGGATGTGGATGCGATCGCCAACTCCAACGAGGGCAAACGCATTGCACGGGGTGGCAGCCTGCCCGATCTGGACGAAGTGAACCAATGGATTCACTACGCCAACCAGAGCCGCGAGCTGGTCGCTGCGTAAGCGTCCAGCGGGCTCATTCCCAGAGCTGGTCGCGTCATCAGCACTGCATCTTGGAGCAGTGCATTACGGTAGCGACGTCTCTCCGAGACGTCGAAGGCGAAAGGTGGACTACGAACTCAAGACGGCCAAAGGTCCGGTGCTATCACCGAACGATTCGGCAGGCGTTCCCATCGCGTCAAGCATGGACAGGTAAAGGTTCGCCATCGGCGTTTCCTGTTCTGTTCTCAAATAACGCCCCGTTTCAATTTGACCGGCCGCAGAACCGGCCAAGATCACTGGAAGGTCGTGATGGGTGTGACGGTTCCCGTCACCCAAGCCGCTTCCGTACAGCACCATGCTGTTGTCCAACAGCGTGCCATCGCCATCCGGAGTCGCTTTCAGCTTCTCGACAAAATAAGCAAACTGCTCGACAAGATAATGGTCAATTTTGCGTAACTTCTCGACGGAATCCACTTTGTTGCGGTGGTGAGACAGACCATGGTGGGCATCGTTGACGCCCACTTCCTTGTATTGGCGGTTGCCCCCCGCATTATCGAGCATCAACGTGGCAACACGCGTTGTTTCGGTTTGAAACCCAACAACCATCAGATCAAACATCAGCCGAGCGTGCTCGCGAAAGGCTTCGACACGTCCATATGGGATGTCAATGTCGGGCAGTGATGCGCGGTCTTCTTGCTCCACGCGTTCGATGCGACGTTCGATCTCGCGTACGCTGGTGAAATACTCATCCAGCTTTCGCTGATCGGTGGCGCCGACGCGTCCGAGCAGACGCTTGGTGTCTTCGCGGACCAAGTCGAGAATACTCTGGCGGAGCATGCGCTGGCGACGTTGCTGAGCGGCGTCACCCGTCCCGAACATGCGTTCGAATGCCATGCGTGGAACCGTTTCCTTGGGCATCGGTTGGGATTCGCTTCGCCAAGAAATGTTGGACGAATAAGCGCAGCTGTAGCCCGAATCGCAGCTTCCCGCATTGCGGCTACCCAGCAACCCCAGCTCGATCGATGGCAAGCTGCACTGATCCACCAACGCCGACGCCGCCACCTGATCAACCGAGATCCCCAGCCGGATGTTGCTGCTCGTCTTGACGGGGCGCGCCGACGTCAGAAACGTCGCGCAGGACCGTGCATGATCCCCGGCGCCGTCCTTCTTGGAACGACCGTTGTCGTGTGCCAAGCCTTCGATGACGTTGATGTCTTGCTTCACACCTGCGAGGGGTTCAAGCGTCTTGCTGAGGTTCCAGTCGCGTTCTTGCCCAGTCGGTTGCCATGAATCTTGGATCACACCATTGGGGACAAACACGCACGCCATTCGCACCGACTTCTTGACCTCATCCGACGTTGCCGCGGCGTAGACGCTCTTCGATGCGGGCGTCATCGCTTCCAAGAGTGGAAGCCCCAATGCAATGGTCCCGCTACGAAGGACGGTCCTTCGCGAAAGCCGAGCTGATTCCAGCGGATGCTTCTTGGCGGAATGGGGAGAGTCGATCATGGGTTCAATCCAATGCGACGTGACAGTTTCAGGGCGGTTCGGACGAAGCCGATGAGCCACCCGCGGTGAGTTTAGCTTCCCGTCGAGTCTCGCATGAGAAACGGCGGGCTATCGATGACTTCGATGACCAGATCCCGCAAACGATATCCATCGGGTTCGGCGGCATCCAAAATGGATTCAATGAAACAGCGATCGGCGGGACGCAATTCGCGTCCAAGTGCAAAGGTCAACAGGCGACGGGTGGCCGTTTCCGCGAATCTTCGGGCTTCCGTTGCCGCCAGCAACTCCGCTAATTCGCGGCTGCCCGAGAAGGATCTGCCACCCGGGAGTTCGCCCGTGGCATCAGCCATGGCAGGATCGTCCTTGGCTCGGAGACGACCCAGATGATCAAACTGCTCGAGACCAAATCCCAGGGAATCCATGACGCGGTGACAGGACGCGCATCCAGGGTCCTCCCGATGCAACTCCAGCTGTTCACGAAGCGTCGCGCTGGCCGAGGCAGTCTTGGTTTCTTCCAAACTCGGAACGCCTGGCGGTGCTTCTGGAGGCGGTGTCCCCAAGATGTTCTCCAGAATCCACTTGCCTCGTTGCACCGGGGAGTTGCGCGTCGGGTAACTCGTGAGCGTCAGCACACCGGCATGTCCCAACACGCCCCGACGTGGCAACGTCGCGACCGAAACGCGGGCCCATCCATCCTCGTCTGCTTTCGATGCGTCGAAGGGAATCTGATAGTGCTTTGCAAGCGGTTCATTCACGAATGTGTAGTCCGCTGAAATCAACTCTGTGACCGGTCGATTGTTTTGAAGCACGTGCCGGAAGAGTCGTTTCGTCTCGGCCGCCAGGACGGACGACGGGTCTTCGTCGTCCATTGTGAACTCGAGCCCTTCCAGGTTTCGCAACCCAAACCATTGAGCCGCGAACTGCTCTCCCAATTCACCCGACCGAGGGTCGCGAAGCATCCGCAACGCTTCGCGACGACGGTCACTGGGACGCGTCAGCTTGCGTTGCTCTGCCATTCGAAGCAATTCGTGATCGGGAATGCTGCTCCACAGGAAGAACGACATCCGACTGGCCAATTCGACGGAGGTCAGCTCCCGTGTCGCCGTTTTTGCCTTTGGATCTTGCGCTTCGACGCGAAACAAAAAATGGGGCGATGTGAGCACCGCGGAGATCGCGACTTGCATTGCCGAAAAATAGGATTCCCCCCTCTCCGTTAGCAAGTCAACCGTTTCTGCGTAGGGCTCCACCTCGTCGTCTGCGACCGGACGCCGAAATGCCATTCGCATCAATGGCTTGAGACAACGCTTGGCTGGCTCATAGGCCTTGTAGAACTGATCACCTCGTCTTGGAGCCAATGCCACCAGCAATTCGCGCTGGCCGGGTGGCAGATCGTCACGATCGTAGGACATTGGACCCGTGACCTGCACCCTCGTGACCTTGTGTCGATACCGATCGGTGTCAAAGCGGCTTTCAGGTTCGATGTGCTCCCCATCCTCGAAGCGACTCGCCTCGACTTCTTTGTCATTCAATTCTGATACCCGGTCCCACACGCTTTTTCCCAGTCGCCAAGGCCCTTCGTTACGGCCCAGGTCAACGTCGTCTTCCGCGATCCCGGTGGGCCGGACGAAGAAGCGATGCACTCCCGCTTCCAGTCGAACCTTGACGCTGTCGTAGTCGTTGCTGTTCAAACGATCTCGATTGCGCAATTCAAACAGTGCCTGCAAAGTTCCCGTTTGGTCGTACATCGCAAAGAGGTGATCCCCCTTCACCTCCGTCGCCGGCATCCCGCGGATTTCGAACTGATAAAGACCGCCAACGGGGGCATCCACTTCGAACCAGGCGAGCGCTCCCTCTTCCATGAAATGGCCGCCAAAGCGCCCATGACGGAAGTCGCCCAACACATGAAGCGTCTCTGACGAGAAAACCGTCTCGATCGAGGGCAGCGTGTCCGGATCAACGATGATGCGATCGGTCACCTGTTGGGCGGCATCGAGGTATTTCTCAAGCAACAACGTCGACACCGACAAGACATCCGCGTTGTTATCAAAGCCAGCGCCGACCTCGTCGGATGGAAAGTTCTCCGCCGGCCTGAAGCCGATTCCAAAAAGGTCTCGAATCGCATTGTTGTATTCGGCTCGGTTCAAGCGTCTGGCGGTGACGCGGCCTGGTTTGGGTCGCAGGTCGCACATGCTGCGGAAAACCAAATCGTCCAATCCATTGCCCAGCTCCCGTCGCTCTTCGGGCTCTGGCACCATGGCGTCTTCGGGAGGCATGGCGCCGAATCGAACCATGTTGATGGCATGCGTTGCCAATTCGGCATGGCGATGGATCTGGCGAGGATCCTCGAGCACCGTCAGATCGATCTCGGCCTCACGAAAGTCCGGATTGTGGCAATCAATGCAGTATTCCTGGAGCAGCGCCCAGCCTCGATCTTTCCACGCCTGCTGAACGTGGGTCAGCGGACTCGCTTCGTCCTTCGTGGTCGAAGACTGTCGTTTCGCGACCGGTTCCGCAGCAGAAGTGGACGCAACGGCAGACAAGCAAGCGAATGTAACGACGAAACCGACCCAGATACGACTCGATTGGGCACGCGCAAGCTCCCCTTCGCCGGAGGCCCCGTCGTGACACGGGACCGCACGCGCGGCGATCCGCGGTGGAAGGAGCTTCGAATTCATGAGGCGGGACGTGGCAAACGGGTGCATTCCGAAAACGGAAACGTTTGCCACGCGGTAGGTGGGATAGGGTCCGGTCCACAACGTGCTGGTGGTTGGACCGCAAATGTCGGGCTACGACAACGAAGGGGTGTGCGTTCACACCACTCCGTTTCACTTCATTTTGAAGCCCAGATCAGTTCACGTCAAATGCATCGGCAGGAATGACCACGTCACCCAAGTCATTCATGCCGGCTTTGATATCAATGTCGACCCGACTGCGACGCCAGCTCTCCTCTTTTCCCTCGACGATCACGTCATCGATCTTGGCCGACTCGTGATTCACGCGGAAATTCAACTCACCCACGGGCAGACCCTCGATTTCGATGACTCCATCTGGCCCACTCACTGCCCCAAACGGGTGGTCCAGGACGACCAGTTTTGCCAGCATCCACGGGTGAATGTTGCACTGAACCGGGATGGGAGCGGGCTCAGGCTCCGCCAGTTCAAATTTGACCGAGCCGTTGGGCGGGATGTTTGGGTTCTGAGGCGTGTTCTTGAAGAACGAAATGTTGGCGTTGTGCCCGACGTCATCGGGGTTGGTGACTTCCAGCGTGTCGCCGACCTGCGCGATCACGATGTGTGGGTCGAATCGGCATTTGTCATTGGCCAAGATGTGGTTCTTGTTACCCGGCTCCATGGCTGGCAAATCGGATCCACCACGTCCCGTGTAAACGTACAAGATCACGTTTGCGATCGCCTTGGTATCAGGATCGACGAGCAGGCTCTCATCGGGAATATCGTGTTTGCCACAGAAGGCAACATCGCGGTTGGGTTCGATATCATCCAGCTTCGGCGCCATCGGACCGCCGTAGACGAAACGCATCCGCAACGTTCCCGTTTCCGCCTGCGTTTCTCCAGTCCAAGCCGTGATCACGATCAGGGCGGCGACGCCAAGCAATGGGGCACGGATCCCAGACACCAAACAACGTTGCGATCGCATCAAGAGACTCTCCAATATGGCGACGCCATGCGCCGCGTTTCTTCTGTTTTTGTTGGGGGGACGGCGTAAGTCACGCCGTGCTCAAACCATGTGTGCTGATCGAGCCCACGTAGTTTAGCAAGACGGGGGCTTTAAGGAAAGAATTTGAATCCCCGCCGTTTCTTTCTGAGACGATCTTAAAAACAGTGAAAACGCGATTATCCGTACGGATTCGCAGATTGAGATGGGCTTGGGCCAACTCTGTAACCGACACACCCCCCAATGAGGACGGAGGTAATCACAAAAGCGAGGCAGGCTCTGACACGAGTCAAAGGCTCGCATCAGGGGAGAGTCGATGAATAGCGGACGTTGGATTGTATCTGTTGCATGCCTCATGGGCGTGTCGTCGCTCAGCGGATGTGCCACCGTGATGAGCAAGAAACGCTACGACGTGACCATGGATAACGCCGGTGGGCCGACGTATTTCAGCGTCGCTGACCGCAACCGGAATGTGTTGCACGAGGGCGTCACGCCGCAGCAGGTGTCGCTCGACGCCAAGGCGTTTCCGTATTGGCCGGCCACGTATCACGTGACCTTCGCTGGGAACCAGGACAACTCGGAAGTGAAAACCGTCAAGGCAGGGTGGGACAACTGGTTGGTTGGCAACATCCTCCTGGGTGGCGTGACGGGTTTGGTTGTTGACGGGGCAACCGGCGCTGCGTTCAAACTGCCTTCACGAGTGGAGGGAGGTATCCAACAGCAGTTCGCGGTCACGGACGTGAAGCAAGGTGCGATGATCGCTAGCAATCGCCGAACGCAAGACGTCCCCGTGACCGAACCCGCGGTGACGCTTGCCGAACGGACGGGGACGCCCCTTGTCCAGACGGCCGCCGCAAGATTGCCTGCCGACAATCCAGCCTCCGCAGATGTGCAACTCGCTTCGGAACCTGCGAAGAAGGGTTTTTGGCCCTTCCGCTGAACGCTAGCCAAAGAGCAACGGAGCGTCAGGTTGCTCCGCGCAAAACGAAACCCGCAATACCGGTCGATCACCGGTGATGGGCTCAACGCGGGCTCATATCAACCGACAGTGCCGGAGGATCTCTTCTGCTGTTGCGCGATAGCCAACGTAGAACGGTCCAAACTCCGCGTACTTCGCGCTCGCTTCATCGAAACGCATCTTGTAAACGATGTCCTTCAGATACTGAGGGTTGCGAGCCCAAAGCGTCACCATCCATTCCCAGTCGTCGAGCCCGACACCCACGCTGATCAGTTGGCTCACGCGGCCGGCGAAGGCAATGCCGCTCTGCGCATGTTCCGCCATCATCTGATTGCGAGCGCTGAAGGGCTCGCTGAACCAGTTCGCGCCCGGGACGCGTGACTTGTTCATCGGGTAAAAGCACGCGGCCGGCCAATCCGGGAACTCCGGCTGCAAACGATTGCGATTCATCATCGGCAAACGCTTCTCGTAAGCCTTCACCTTGGCGACCAACTCGGGTGCGTTCTCGTCAACACCTTCTCGGATCAGTCTTTCGCGGTACTGTTCGACGCTGGGCACGTACTCGCTGATCTCACTGATCGAAATGAACGACCAGGCTGGTTCCAAGACTCCGCCCAGCGGTCCCGCCATCAAGCTCTGGTGGACGCCATCGACTTTCCCGGGTTGAGGATCCATGACGACGACCGCAAAGTCGGCCTCATGGCCACTGGTCCAATAGGCGGCTAATCGTTCGGGTTTGGAATCTTCGTCCGGGTGCAACGCGCCGCAGAATCGCTCGCGTTGGACTTCTGTCAGACCGTCTGCCAAGACCTCGCGTCGGAAGCGATAAAGATAATGACCACAGTGCCAACCGTGTTCCGGCACGACGGTGGGCTCCGGCAGGGGAGCGGCGTGAGGTCGACCGCCACCCTTCGGACCACCAGGGCGTTGACCGGGATTGGGAGACTGCGACGTTGCTTGCGGGCGACCTTGGGATTCTTGCAAACCGTCTTGGGCGGGGGCGGACGGGGTTTCCATGGAGATGCCGTTGGCTCGAGGACGTGACTCTCCTCTCAAGCTTAACGCAAAGTCCACTGGAGGTAACGGTCACGATAACCGTGGTGGCGATACCAATGACGTGCATCGGTCGGTCCAAAGTGCCCGTAGGAATAGGGCGTCTTCCAAATGGGCTGGGTCGTGGCCGCAGGAATCACCGGACGGCGTTTGATCGGTGACTTGATCCAGTGTTGGCCAAGCCCCAGTTGTCCCGGTCCCACGTTCCCTGGATCGTTGTCGACACCTGGAGGCCAAGCGGGAATGGCGGACTGATCGGGAAACAGGGCGGCTCCCAAGCCAGTTTCGGGTGCCCCATCTGGCTCGTGATCATCGATGTGCTGCGTGGGAATCACAGCACGCGTTTCAACCGGCGGTGTTGGCCCAGCATGGTGTGGGTCGATCGTTGCCGCAGGGGCGGCCCGATGATGAGATGACCACCACGATTCGCGATCGCGGTGACGTTGGTAACCCGGGGAACGCAAGATCAAGTGGGGCGGTGGCGCGGTCTGCGACATCATGCCTTGCGTCGGCAGTGTCACCCAAGGCGACCCGCCCGCGGACATGGCCGCGTTGGACGGAGCCACCACGGATTCCTGATAGGAGGTTTGTTCCAAAGAACGCGGCAACACTTTCTGCGGTTCGTCTGGTGTCTCGTGATGGCTCTTTAGCGACTCGGATTGGGTCTCCCGCTTACGGACGGGCTCGGGGACAGCCGCCACATGGACAGGGGCTCGCACGAACTCGCTGGACTCAGTTGCCACTGCGTCGTTCGCGTGCCGCGAGCTTGTCTGCGCCGAAGCGGGTGAACGCATCCCGGTCATCAGCGATAAGGCGATGGCCGTGGCCTGCAGAAGGCAGGTGACGCGCGTTGAGTCGTGAAACCGCAGTGACATGCTGGGCCAACCCTCTGTGATCGAAGCAACCGGACGGGCCAACCCCATCTCAGCCTCATCGCAGCTAGCAAGTACGCCTTTGGCGTGTCCAGAGCGTTTTCCAAGCCCTGCACGCACGACACCGAGCCTAGCGCTTCGTCCACGTAGGATTTTAGCGTTGCAGTGTTCGTTGCTCGGCTCTCGGAGCCCAGGGCTTCACGGCTCGGAGAGCCGTGCTACTAAGAGACCAACCCCGACTCTAGAGATGGACAAAGCACGAGCCCACACGGATGCACACGGCGCCTGTTTCAATTGCAGCCAGCATCTTTCTCGCTGGCGATGGCCTCGAAGCGGCGAAGCGTTTGCGGGCTGACATGGTGCTCCATGCCTTCGGCATCGATCGCCGCGACCTCCGCCGGAACCCCAATGCTTACCAGGAACTGCAAAACCACCTCATGGCGTTTCCGGCATCGATTCGCCAAGCGTCGGCCTCGTGCGGTGAGACTGACGGGCTGATAGGGGGCTGTTTCCGCGAGCCCTTCCTTGCAAAGTCGCGAAACGGTTCGGTTCACGGTGACATGGCTGACACCAAAACGCTTGGCCAGTTCAACCAAGCGACATTCCCCGCGCGAAGCTTCCAGTTCCGCGATCGCCTCCACGTAGTCCTCGGCCGTCTCGGTCGCGTGATCGCGACGGGTGCGGCGATGAGGTTCCGATGCTGGCGAAGCGGGGGGCACGAAAGGAGGTTTGCCTGGTAGATCATGCGTCAAGTGATGAAACGTTCGCATTGACAAGATTGTAGCGCAGGCTAAATTGCTGTCCAGCTGGAAGTGTAGCCAAAGCTACAAATTTGTTCACTCGATTTGCTTTTCAACATGAACGGTTCGCGCAGCACCTTGCTCAGTACCTTCCTGGCTTTGCTCGTCACGGCGGGTTGTTCGGTGGAAGTGCCGCCATCATCACCTGATGACGATGGCGGCGTCAAAGCTCGCGCCTATCCCATCGCTTGCTCGGCCACCATCGGGATGGTGGCGGACATCGTGCGCAACGTCGGCGGCGACCATGTTGCCGTGGATCAATTGATGGGCCCGGGCGTCGACCCGCACCTTCACAAGCCAACGAGCGACGATGTTCGACGGATCACTCAGGCCGACATGGTCTTCTACTGCGGTTTGATGTTGGAGGGGAAGATGGCGGATTCGCTCATCAAGGTCGCCAGACGCAAGCCTGTTGTTGCCGTGACAGAAATGATTGAAGAAACAAGTTTGCTCGAACCGGAGGAGATGGAAGGCTACTTTGACCCGCATGTTTGGAACGACGTGGCGGCTTGGCAGCAGTGCGTCGGTGTGGTCGCTGAGTCCTTGGCCGAGTTTGATCCGCAGCATCGCGAGGACTACCGTAGCAACGCGGCAGACTACCAAGCGAAGCTTGAGGCCTTACACGCGTATGGTCAACAATCGCTTGGCAGCATCCCCGTGGAAAGTCGCGTGTTGATCACCTCGCATGATGCCTTCAATTATTTCGGTCGTGCCTACGGGCTGGATGTGATGGGTGTGCAGGGGCTATCAACGGAATCGGAAGCGGGTTTGCAACGCATCAACGCGCTGGTCGACCTGCTGGTCGATAGAAAGGTCCGTGCCGTCTTTGTGGAGAGCAGTGTCCCGCCGGACAACATCGAGGCGTTGGTGGAGGGCGCCGCATCGCGCGGTCACAATGTGATCGTCGGCGGCGAACTGTACTCGGATGCGATGGGAAAAGGGGGCACGTACGAGGGAACGTATGTCGGGATGCTGGATCACAACATCACACTCGTGACGCGGGCCTTGGGTGGTGAAGCCCCCGCATTGGGCTTTCAAGGCAAACTGGCGTCGCAGGCGGAACCCGTTGATTCAGGCGCATGATGGAATCGACTGCCCAGTCGCCTCTGTCAGTCTATGACCTGACCGTCGCTTATCACCGCAAGCCGGTTTTATGGGATGTCGAGTTCAGCATTCCCAGCGGATCGCTGGTTGGGATCGTCGGTCCCAATGGCGCCGGTAAGAGCACCTTGTTGAAGGCCGCGATGAACTTGACACCGCGGGCATCGGGACGTGTGGAGTTCTTCGGCGGGACCTACCGACGCCATCGATCGCGCGTCGGTTATGTGCCCCAGCGCGAAACCGTTGACTGGGATTTTCCCGTTTGTGCAGCCGACGTGGTTGCCATGGGCATGTACGGGAAAGTGGGCTGGTGTTTACCGCTGCGTCGCAAACACCGGGACGCGGCGCTGGAGGCCTTGGATCAGGTGGGCATTGCCGATCTGGCGGGGCGTCAAATCAGCCAACTCTCCGGCGGTCAACAGCAGCGCACCTTTCTGGCCCGCGCGATCGTTCAGGACGCGGATCTTTACTTGATGGACGAGCCGTTTGCTGCGGTCGATGCGGCGACGGAGTTGGCGATCGTTGAGTTGCTTCGTCAAATGAAGTCCTCGGGCAAAACCGCGGTGGTGATCCACCATGACCTCCAGTCCGTCCCGGAATACTTTGACTACGTGATCCTGCTGAACATGCGCGTGGTGGCTCATGGGCCGGTGGAAGAGGTCTTCACCCAAGAGAACCTGCAGCGGACCTATGGCGGTCGATTGACCTTGCTGGATGAGGTCGCCGAGGCCATGCGGCGACGCGAGCGATCGCTGTGATGAGCGGGGATTGGTGGCCGAGTGGGGACTCGCCGTCCAGGGGCGCGTTTGGATCATTGGCGCAGTCCACGCTCACGGATCGCTCCATCGAGATGCCGACCTGGGAAATACTGCGTCGCGTGGTCTTGTTGGAGGATTACAACACACGCGTGGTCGTGTTCGCCGCCGCCGTCTTGGGCTGTGCGGCGGGAGTCGTTGGCAGCTTCACGTTGTTGCGGCGACGCGCCCTGATGGGTGACGCGCTCAGTCACGCGACCTTGCCGGGAATCACCATCGCCTTCATGATTGTCACCGCGTTCGGTGGCAACGGGAAAGCACTCGAATGGTTGTTGCTTGGCGCGACGATCAGCGGCTTGGTCGGGACCGGTGTCATCCTGGCCCTCCGCAATCTGACGCGATTGAAAGAGGACACCGCGATGGGAATCGTGTTGAGCGTGTTCTTTGCTCTGGGCATCGCCTTGCTCGGTGTGATTCAGCAAATGCCCGATGGGCACGCGGCTGGGCTGGAATCGTTCATCTTCGGCAAGACCGCGTCGATGACCGCGCGTGATGCAAGGCTTATATCGCTGTCGGCGATCGTCTGCCTCGGTGTGTGTTTGATGCTGTTCAAAGAGTTCAAGCTGCTTTGTTTTGATGAAGGGTTCGCCGCATCAGAAGGTTACCCGGTGGTTGCATTGGACGTGGTTTTGATGGGAGCTGTGATCCTGATTTCCATTGTTGGCTTACAGGCGGCGGGTTTGGTGCTGATGATCGCGCTGTTGATCGTGCCCCCGGCTGCCGCCCGGTTTTGGACCGATGACCTGAGCCGGATGCTGTTGATTGCGGCATTCCTCGGTGCGTTTGGCGGCTTGTTGGGAGCCGCGGCCAGCGCCCTTTTTCCCCGATTGCCCTCGGGCGCCATGATCGTCTTGACCTGCGCGGCGTTTTTTGGCTTCAGCATGGTCTTCGGTGCCTCCCGAGGCGTCCTGATCCGAAGATGGCGCCGACGGCAGCTCAACCGGTCCGTGGCAGAACAGCATCTGCTGCGTGCCGTTTACGAACTGGGCGAACTGGCACCCCCATCCAATTCCACGCTCCGCCAACAGCTCCTGGGAAAACGAAGTTGGACCAAGCGACAACTCGATTGGGCCATCCGATTGGCTGAACGTGCGGGATGGGTGACCGCCCTGCCCCAGCGCGTGACGCTGACCCCGCGCGGGATCGTCGAGGCGAAGCGTTTGACACGGGAGCACCGGCTGTGGGAACTGTATTTGATCGCCTACGCGGAGACGGCGCCCGCTCGCGTGGACCGCCAGGCGGATAGGATCGAACATGTCCTTGAACCGGAGGTCATTGCGGAATTGGAACGGCGACTGGAGCGGGAACAACAACAGGTGCCCCAAAGCCCACATGAGTTGTCCGAGCAGGCGACGCGGGATCCAACGACCGGCAACAACGACAAGGGAGGCTCCCCGTGATGTTAGTCACCCTGGCGGCGTTGAACCTGAGTTGGGAGCTCGACGGCTGGATCATCTTGGCCGCCGTCTTGTGTGCGATCGCCTGTGCGATCCCGGGCAACTTTTTGGTGCTCCGCCGGATGAGCATGCTGGGTGATGCCATCACCCATGCGGTGCTCCCGGGCATTGCCGTCGCGTTTTTTGTTAGTCAGAGTCGAAGTAGCCTGCCCATGTTTTTAGGGGCCGCAGTTGTTGGCATCCTCACGGCTTTTTTTGTCGACTGGATCCAGCGGCTGGGACGTGTGGATGAAGGCGCGTCCATGGGAGTGGTGTTCACATCCCTGTTCGCATTGGGGCTGGTCATGATTGTGCAAGCCGCGGATCACGTCGAGTTGGACCCCGGGTGTGTGCTCTACGGAGCGATCGAACTGACCCCGCTGGACATGGTCATTGTCCAAGGGCGTGAACTCCCACGTGCGGTGCTCATTCTGGGGTTGTTGGCGATCGCAAACACCGTGTTTGTCGGCGTGTTCTTCAAAGAGCTGTTGATCAGTTCGTTTGATCCGTCGCTCGCGACAACGTCCGGGATCAGCGCGGCGTGGATGCACTACCTCTTGATGGTCGTCGTTGCGGTGACCGCGGTGGCTTGCTTCGAAAGTGTTGGCAGCGTTTTGGTGGTCGCGATGTTTGTCGTCCCCCCAGCGACGGCGTACATGCTGACCGATCGCCTAAGCTGGATGATCGGATTGAGTCTGTTGGTCGCCGTTCTATCTGGTGTTTTGGGTCACATCAGTGCCATCGCGGTCCCTTCGTGGTTTGGTTTCCAAAGCACGACGACCGCCAGCATGATGGCGGTCTGTTCCGGCGTTTTCCTCTTTGCAGCCGCTTTGTTTGCGCCCCGCCATGGGATCGTGATCCGTGCTGGGCGCCGGTACCTCTTGTCATTGCGAATTCTTTGCGACGATCTGGTGGCTTTGCTCTATCGTTTGGGCGAAGGCACCAACGAAGCGAGGATCAAGATGGAAGGGGCCCAGGAATCGTTGCTTTGTCAAAGACTTCCACTTGTGTTGGCGGCACGCCTGTTGGTCCAACGCGGGGATGTTTCCCTTTCCGATGGCCACCTTCTCCTCACATCTCAGGGGCAGCAACGCGCGCAGAACCTGATTCGCTCCCACCGGCTCTGGGAGTCGTACTTGCAAGACCAAGCCGGTATGGGTGCGGACCGGGTGCATGTCCCTGCTGAACGATTGGAACACTTCACGGATTCACGTCTTCGCGGAGAGCTTGATCGCGAAACAAACACCGCGACCACCGACCCACACGGTCGCGATATCCCGGCGGAAGTGGATGCGCGGGATCGCTAACTGGACAACCCGTGGCGAGAATCGCTCTCTTTTGGGTCGCGTAGTAACGCAGCACTGTTGACGATGACAAAGAGCTCGCCCACGTTTTGCACGATGGCCCCTGCGATCGGTGAAATGGCTCCAGCGGACGCCAGGCCAAGCATCGCGACGGTGATCCCGACGCCAACCACCACATTGCGGTGAATCGTCCTGCGCGTCCGTCGCGCAAGGCCCACCGCGTAGGTCAGACGATCCAGTCGCTCCGTCATCAAGACCACGTCAGCGGTATGGAGGGCGATTTCGGCGCCCGCGGCACCCATGGCCACTCCGATGTCGCTCTCCGCCAAAGCCGGTGCGTCATTGACTCCGTCGCCAACGACCATCACACGATAGCCTGCCTTGCGTTCGGCACGGACGACGTCTCGCTTGTGCCCCGGCAACACGTCGGCAACGACGTGGTCAAGTCCCACGACATCGGCGATCTTGGTCGCAACCGTTTGACGGTCGCCCGTCAAGAGTGTCGTTCGCCTGACACCGAGATGCCGAAGTTCATCGATCACCTGTCGCGCGTCGTCACGCGCTTCATCCGCCAACAGGATGGCACCCAGACATCGACTTCCGGAGGCATCGCTAACGCCAACCCAAACAATCGGCCCGGCGTGCTCCGGTGACTCCGGTGGCTCGCATCCAAATTCACCCAGCCAAGCTCCTCGGCCCAGTAGAAAGCGTCCCTGAGTGGTCTCCACAATCACGCCGCGCCCCGGTAGTTCCTCGGCGCTTTGAATTTCCGGCAAATCGAGAGACTCGGCCGCGCGACCCCAGTTCACGATCGCCCGTGAAACCGGATGCTGAGAGGCACTGGCACAGGTCGTGGCCGCGACCCTCAACTCGGACTCCGTTGCGTCATGCGTGATCATCGTGATCACTTTCAGGTGCCCCTGCGTGACCGTGCCGGTCTTATCAAAGATGACCGCATCGACTTCCGTCATCGTTTCCAAGAACTTTGCGTTCTTGATCAGGATTCCTTTTCGCGTTGCGGCGGCCAACGCGGCGACCATCGCGGCGGGGCCGGCCAGAATGAACGGGCCTGGGCAACCCACCACCAGCACCGCGATCGCTCGGGAAACATCCCTGCTCAAAAAAAGACTGATCCCCGCAATGAGAAGGACGCCGAGCACAAAGTACTTCGCATAGCTCTCGATCAAACGAAGGATTTCGGTCTTTGATTGTTCTGCATCATGCAGCAGATCCAAGATCTTTCCCAACGTGGAGGCGTTGCCCGCATGCGACACCTTCACCTGCAGGAGTCCGTTGTGATTGACCGTGCCTGCAAACAACGTTGAACCGGGACCCACATCCTGCGGCGTGGATTCGCCTGTGATGGTCGATTGATCGATCGCGGAATGGCCGTCCGCCACTTCACCATCGGCGGGAATCGTTTCACCCGGTCGAACGACCACCACGTCGCCGGGGACCAAGTCACCCGAGTCGACTTCCTGCTCCGCCCCACCCTCGAGGACGCGACGGGCGGTTCGCGCCTGCAAGGAACGCAGGCCCTCGATCGCGGCTTGGGCTCCCAGAACGCTCCGTTCCTCTAAGAAGAACGCCACACTCAGAATGATGGGGATGATCGCGGCGGTCATGAAGTCACCAACGGCGAGTGCCGCCAGCGATGCGATCGCAACCAACTGAGAACTGTACGCGTCGGTCGCCCCCGTGAGGAGGCCTTTGGCGGCTTCACTCAGAATGGGAACCAGGACCAGTATCGCAGCCACCGCTTTGAGGCATGCCGAAATCGCTTGCTGCTCCGCAGGGAAGAACGCATCGACGAACGTCGCCGACGTCAACAGCACCGCAGCAGCAAGGGCCGTCCCAATGCGAAGCCCAAGACGAACACGTTCCCCCTGCGTCATCCCCGCGTCCAAGTCCTGCTGGATGCGCCGGGCCACCGGCGTCGTCACCGCGCTCACGGCTGAACCTCGATATTGCCCGCGGGCCGTCTCATGGGGTCGCTGGACTCAGAAAGATCACCGTCGCCTTTGCGATTCGGTTTGCTCGGCGTGAGCACCAAACGCGTTCCAGGGTCGACAAACCGGAACTGACCGCCGTCACGCATCAGGCCTTCCATGGTTTCCAAGTGCAAACGGTTCCATACCAAGCGAGGGTTGCGAACGTACTCGTCGTGCACTTGCTCAAACAACGCCACCTCCTCATCGGCACGCGTCCGCAAGTCCGTTGCCTGACGCGTCGCCCTTTGGATCAACGAGTTGCTTTCGGCTTCCGCAGCCGGGACGATCCGGGACGCATAGCCTTCGGCTTCCCGTTTCTTCGTTTCAATCGCGATACGTTCGCTCTGTACGGCCTGGAAAGCGTCTGCGACGGTGGACGGTGGCTGAACCTCCCGAAACTCGATGGCCGTCAACTCAACCCCGAGATTCATCTGATCGATCAAGGGTTGTGCTTCTCTGAGCACGGCACTGGCCAGCTTCTCGGGACCCAAGTCCGTTGCACGCTGCAATCGCAGGGCGTCGTCGACGTGCCATTGGGCAATCACTTCGACGGCGGCGCCGATCACGGTGTCACGCAGAATGCGACTGGGGTCTCGATTTCGAAACGTGTGAGCGATCGGATCCGTGATGCGGTACTTCACGGTCAGGTCGGCTTCGAGGATGTTCTGGTTGCCCGATAACGCGTAACCGGGCATGCCCCGCTTGACCGAAACGTCATTCCGAAGCGCGCTGACCGCGATCTCACGTTCCTGCTGAACAGGAACACGAATCACTTCATCGATCGGATAGGGCAGGGCCAGCAATAGCCCGGGCTGACGCACCTGATCCGCGGGAGATGCTCCCGTCAGCCGACCGCAACGTAGCACCAGGCCGACTTCGCCGGGGCCGATGGTCGTGATTCCCGAACACCAAAACAGAATGAACAA
Source organism: Planctomycetota bacterium (assembly GCA_039189905.1). Taxonomy (GTDB): domain Bacteria; phylum Planctomycetota; class Planctomycetia; order Pirellulales; family Pirellulaceae; genus Rhodopirellula. Next base: position 5,501 of record JBCCYK010000062.1, on the reverse strand, counting down.
CCCCAACGCAAGCCAAGCGATCATTCTGGATCCGGCACGCAAACCTTCCGACATCGAGAAGCGATGGGCCTGCTTTGGCCGCGGTGGCACGGGAGGTGGAACGAACCCATCGTTCACGCCAGCGGCGTTGCTGTTGCCCGCACGGTTTCTGTCGTTCTCGCTATCGTCGGAGTCATGGGGAGGAACGTCACTCATCGTCACCTCCAGCAACGGGATCATCCCCAGGTGCAGATGCAGGTTTGTTCAATGCGTCTGTTGCGGCCGGTGAAGCTGCTCCTGTCGGTCGGCTCGTTTCAGGAGGATTGGTCAGCAAGTCAAAGAAGCCTTGATCCGTGCGGAGCACAACCGTTGCGTCTTGGCCCAGCGTGTTCTTGAGCGCTTCGAGCGACCGCCAGTACCGGTAGAACTCGGGATCCGTGCGATGCGCTTTCGCGTAGATTTCCGCGGCAGCCCGCTCGGCTTCGCCGCGAATACGTCCGGCACCAAGTCGCCCTTCACGCAGGATTTCTTCACTCTTGACGGACGCATCATCCCGGATTCGCCGTGATTCCTTGTCACCCTCCGCGCGAAGCTGCTTTGCTTCCGCTTCGCGCTCAGCACGCATCTGTGCCAGCACTGCGGTGACGTTGGCTTGCTCGTAGGCGATGCGTTTGAATCCGACTTGTTCGATCTCAATCCCAAACTTCTCCGATGCAACCTCCTTCACTTCCGACAGTATCGCCGATTCAATCTCGGTCGTCTGAATTTGATTGGCATCCGTCGAGACCAGGGAAGACAGGTCGTACCGACCCATCAACGTGTTCTTGGCCGCCGTCACCATGCCATCCAGTTTGGCAGAGGCGGCTGCGTCATCACCAATCGATTGCAGGAATCGTTGTGGGTCCGCGATCTGCCACACCACGTAGGTCAACAGCACCACGTTGCGACGGTCTCGCGTTAACGTGGCCGTGTAAGGCGTATTGAAAACTCGCTTTCGCATGTCAAAAGTTCGTGCGTCTTCGATCGGCCATGGCATCTTGAAATAGGGTCCCGGCTCGGTGATGGACCGAACCGGTTGGCCGAAACGCGTCACGACGGCCGCGGTTCCCTCTCGCACCTGCAAGTAACAGGCGTACCCCACCAGGATCGTCACCAACGACAGGGCGACGCCTAGCCTGAACAGAAACGCCAGGTGGCTCGTTGGCGGTGATTCATTCGGTTCGGGGAGAGAGTTTTCGTTCACGGGTGCTGCTCAAGGTGATTGTGGTTGCGTTGACTCGATCAGCATGGGATCCATCGGCTGAGCGCGCTCGTCAAAGATGATGTTGGGAAGCTCCGAGTCCACGACAAACAGGCGTCGGCCAAAGAGGACACGTTCCAAGGCTTCGAACCAGAGGCGGAGCTGGTAGGTTTCGGGGGCCGCCAGGAAGGCTTCGCCGACAGCCATGAACTCCGCCGATTCTTGCCCCGCCACCGAGACCCGCTTGGCCGCGTCAACCTTGGCTTCAGCAAGTCGACCATTGCTCTCTTGCTGGGCCTCCAGAATCTGCTTGTCAGCGTCCCCATCGGCGACGGTCACGACGCGATTGCTGTCCAGTTCCGCGTTGACCACATCCAGATAGCTGCTCGCGACTTCCACTGGCGGGTGAAGGTTGATGAGCGCCACGTCGATCACGTCCAGGCCCAAACGCTCGGCGGTTACGTAGGCCCTCAGCTTTGCCATGACATCCTTGGCAAAGCGATCCCTTCCTCGCGACAAAAGATTCGCGAGTGTGGCACTGCGGGTTTCTTCCATGAGCACGCGATACGCGAGTGTTTCTAACGCGACCTTCGGGTTGGATGTGGCCAAAGCGTGGTCAAGAAATCCCTGGTTGTCTCCCGCGATTTGAAAGTAAACGATCGCGTTGACGGCCACCAACTCCGTTTCGGATCCCAGCACAAGGGAAAACTCTTGCGCATGAGGTTGCGTCCACAGCAGCATTCGATCGGCGTCCTCGGAGACGGTCTTCTCGGTCGACTCTTCAAAGCCGATTTGCATCGTTTGGATGATCCCAGCGGGATACCTGCGGATCTCCCCGAATGGCCACGGCATCTTCGTGTGCAAGCCCGGTGACAATCGCGTCCGCTGGACAACGCCAAAGCGCTCCTCCAGCCCAGCCTGATGCGGTTCAATCACAACCAAGCAAGTCGAAGCCCAAACGACCAACAAACAAGCCACGAATATCGGGAGCACCGAACGACGAAAAAAACCAATCGTCCACGAAGAACGGAGGCTCAGCCCCAAGCGTGCCTCGGCGATATCAAACGCCTTGGCAACGGGATTGGTCGTCGACAGAAACACATCGCGCAGGATCGAATCGATCGGTGCCATGAAGTCCTGTTCGTCGGCGACCGGTTGAAACCAAGCGAGCAAGAGCCGAAGAAGGTGTTCACCCGCGACCGCAATCGTCCATAGGCTCAAGACCCATGCGAACCAACCCTCGGTTGGTGGGAACACGGTGGATGCCAACAAGACGGCACCGGCAACCAACGCAACCAGTCGCGCTTCTGCTAGCGCCGATCGTACGGCCTCCGCCTCGGGCAAGGAGGGCACATCGGGCGCCCCCGCTGTCTCGCCGCGCTGCTTCAAGACTCGGACAAACACGGTCCATAAACTGCCTGCAAGCACGGCCAAGATGGCACCACCGACCACTTGTTGTTGCGTTCGCGGTACGATCACTTCGACCAGTTGGGCCACCATCGATAGGACGGTGAACACAATGACAGCCGTGACGGGCGATGCCATCAAGAGGTAATGAATTGCGGAAGCTTCCCTCTTCAGCGGCAACGCGTCCTTGGATGCAGCGGAACGAAGTCGCCCGCGTATCTTCGTCGCGTCCATGGCCGCCCAGACAGCCACGCCACACAGGGAGAGCTGCAAAGCCACGACCCGAAAGAGGCTGGATTCCACCTTCAACGCATAGACCAGGCTGGCGGCGCCGGCCAGCACGACGCACACCAATGCATTTCGGAGCAGCGACACAACGTCGGGCTCTTGTGCTGGTTGCGTACCGGCGAAGCCCGGGTCATCACTCGGTCGAGGCTCCGCCTGCTCGGGGTTTTCCTGATTCATGAGGCCCCCTTGTCAAAGGTGACCTTGGTTTCAAACAACAACTGGGTCAGGCTTCGAATGTTGTCTTGCGCCGCAGCGAGATCACCGGACTGGAGGAACGCCCGTGTCCTGTGAAGCTCCGTGCGCAGTTCACGCGTCATTTCGCGTTGCACTGACGTCGGGAACGATCCCCGGATCGCAGCCCCGATCGGAAGCTTCGACGCGGACGCATCCCACGCGACTATGCGATCGATGGCCAGTTCGACCTTGCCACTTCGGATGGCAATGTTCGCGTCCAGCTGGATCGTCTCCATCTCATCGAAGAACTCACCGGGGCTGGGGAACATCACATAAGTGAACAGGCACAAGAGAATGGCAATCCCGACCACCGCAATGGCTCCGAGCTGGGATGGCGGGATGGCCTTGGACATGCGTTTGGCGTTCTCCCGGGCGGCAATCTCCGGGTCATCATCACGCAGTTCGATTCGAGACCATCGAACCACCAACCCCGTGACGAACAGCCCAAGGACGGCCACTGAACTCAAGATCATGAAGGGATCCACAAAGGAAAGGGACTCTTGCAGTGCCATCCCAAGTCTCGTCAACGATGAATAGACGGGACGCGTCAGCCCGTCGAGTGCACTGGTCTCTTCGATCGCACCCATCGGTGCGGGCAGGATGAAGCGGAGTGAAACGGTCACGACGCCCATGATCAAACACAACGCGATCAACAGCGCCATCAGGCGTCGCCAACCGTACCAACGTGCCAAGGCCAGGACACTGGCAAACCCGATCCCCGTTCCAAACACGTAGAGTGACAGGCCCGTCACGACCGAAAGGTTTGCGTTTTCAATGCCAGCGAATTGAATGATCCCCCGTGAGGGACTGACATACTGTGGGAACGTCAAGAACGCGACGATTCCCGGCCCCGCTGCGTTCGATCCATCGCACACTTCATACAGAGCGCCGTCCCGAATCCATGCGACGCTCAGGGTCGTCACCAGCACGGTCAACGCCACATCCATTGCCATCCGACCGGCGACAACACGGCCGGAGGCAATCAAGAGGTTGCGCAGACGCGTTCCGCCCGTCAGACCGGCAGGGCGTGGGGCGGCGGTGACTTCTTCCCGGGTGGCAAACCGTGCACTGACATCGCCGACGGTGACGACAACGATCCCGACCACGGCCAAGACCATGAGGCACTGCATGGTGGACAAGACGCTTAACCCGTAAAGGATCGTAAACGGGTTGAGCAGGGGAGCGACGACGCACAGCGTGATCAGCTTGCTCGTCGCAAGCCCCAGACGCTGCAGTTCCCGCAACACGGGCAAGATGCCGAGCGAACACACGGGGAGCGTCATTCCGATCAACGCTGCCCGCAACACACCGCGGCTCCCGCTCCCAGGGAAAATCTTCTCTAGATGCGACGGTTCGATCTGGGTCCGGACATAGGCGGCAAGCAATGCCCCTCCCAGGAGCGTCGGCGACGCTTCCAAGATAGTCCTTACCGCAGTGACGATGAACGTCACGGCAAGGGTCTCGAAAGTCGGCAACTCGAACAGCATCGTTTCTTCTAACGGGGCACGCGTCAGGAGCCACCTTACGTCAACCAGGCCTTGCCCGTTCAGATCGGATGGTCGAATCCGCGTGATGTCGTTGGGCGACCGTTAAGATTGCGTGATGGCCAGGTTCGATGAAGGCACCTCGCGGCCCTCATTGGAGGCTACTTCGCCCTGACCGGAGGTCAACAGCGATGGCCCGCATCCGCCGCCTGCCCTGGCTTCGATGCCCGCTGTTCCGATTGTGCCGGTTGCAACAAGCCGATCCGGCAGGGTACCGACGGACCTCCATCTGCGGCAAAAGCGAAAGTCTGGCTGAGCGATACGAGAAAGGCAAAGCACGAAAAGCGAGTCATGGCTCAGGAACCCTTGTGGAAAGTTCGCGTGCAGAATCCGGTGTTGGCGACCGCCAACCGCCTGTTGATTGTTTTGGCAATCAGTGAATTGGTCGGCCAAAGTGTTTAACCGTTAGCCGCAAGCGTACGCCAATGCCGGCGAGTACGCCTTCGGCTGACTGTTAAACCAAGAATTCAACGGCATTGCGGTCAAACAACCAAGCCGCGTCAGCATTGAAAATCAACAGGCTGCTAGACAGAAGAGAATAACAAATCACAAGAGGCCGATTTCCAACACCGAGCGTCTTGCACGGTTTCCGTCGCTAATTCGGTCCAATGTCGATGCCGCAAAGCACGGTATGGCGCTACGGCATCCTAGAACGCAAGTAAGTCTCGGCCTGCGATTCGGTCTCGTTCCACACCGAAGCGACATTGGCGTCCAGGTAAGTGGTCCATCCGGGTTTATCGTGGGTGAAGCCGGAGACACGGGATTTTCTTAAGGCATTGCGGTGGTGTCCGAGGCTGTTCAGATCTGGA
>JBCCYK010000061.1:0-27402 GCA_039189905.1 Planctomycetota bacterium | reverse complement strand
GTGTACGCCGCGCTCCGGATCGCTCGGGCAGGTGACATCGCGGTCAACGACGCTGGCAAACTTGCCGTCCGAACACTGCTTTTTGGTATCGGAACACAACCTGCTCCCAAACGAAGGAGGAAGAAGTCGTGAAAATGAATCTGCGAACATCCGTCGCCCTCATGGCATTCACGATCGCTTCCTTCCTCCCAGCTTTGACAAACGCGGACCAACCACGCGAACGATACTTGGGTCGGACAGTCGCCGACTTTGTCCTCACCGATATGACGACCGGCAAACCGTGGAAGCTAACGGAGCAGGGCGCTCCGGCCCTTGTGTTGTATTTCGCGTCAAACGCGTGTCCGGTCACCAATCGTTATTCCCGCAGACACGCCAGAGCAAGGTGTTCCTTACAAGTACATCTGGGCCGGCGAGCCATTCGAGAAAGAGGTTTGGGTCAAGGCGGCCGAAGTGCATCCGGGTGCGGTCGCCGTCGTTCATCACGCCAGTGTCTATGTCGTCCGCCAAGGAGTGAATGTCAGGCTGGTGAATGACGAGCGTCCTGCTGGCCTGCTTAATGATCTGTTCTCACCGCTCAGCAGCCTCCCGCACCTGGTTTCTTTCGTGCCGGGTGACAATGCGTTTGTTCATCGCGAAGGGCACGCAGTCCGGATTCCCAAGGGGGCACGCTTGTTGTTTGAGATGCATTACACGCCGACGGGAAAACGGGCCACCGACCGTACCAAGGTTGGTCTGAAGTTTGCAAAGGAACCGCCGCGACACGAGGTCTTCGGCACTGCCGCCATTAACTATTGGTTTTCGATTCCACCGGGGGACGACAACCATCGGGTCAGGGCCCAAACAGATCGATTCGAGCGAGACACCATCCTGCTGGCCATGAACCCGCACATGCATTACCGCGGGAAGGCGTTCCGATACGAGCTCGTCACAAAGTCGGGCGAGAAGTCATTGTTGCTCAACGTGCCCAACTACAACTTTGAATGGCAGTCGACCTATTGGCTCAAGGATCCCATACGGCTACCCAAAGGTTCCTACATCGAATGCACGGCTACGTTTGACAACTCCAAAGACAACCCCTTCAACCCTGACCCAACGGTTCGTGTCACTTGGGGCGAACAGACATGGCAGGAGATGATGCTGGGCTCCATCGAGGTCTATGAGAAGTAGTCAAACAGACGCTTCCATCGAAACAGCGTCGAGTTGGCGTTCAGACGACGAAGGCAAGCCGGAAGTGCTTTCCCTGCGGGCGGTATTTGCATCGTTTCGGTGGCGAATTTTGGCCACCTGGCTTCTACAAACCCACGTTTTTGTCGCTTGTCTGACGGCAACCGGCGTCATCCTTATCATCTACACCGTAACCAGCCAGCGTACGCTGGCATTGAACAAGGATGCCAATGACGAGTCAGAAAAGAGCGTCGCATTGATCGCGGATGCAACGATCGCCGAGGTCCGGTCGCACTTCGGCCGACTCATGCGATGGAACATCCGCTTGTCAGACTTGGAGACGGCCACATTCTCCCTCAGTTGGCTGGTCATGGTCGCCCTTCTGCTGTTCTCCGTCATCGCAACGATTCAAAGTGGTGTGACGGCCCAAGGCAAAGTTCTGTCGATTCTCATGTACGTGTTTGGCTACATCGAGAGCGTCATTGCTTTGCCACTTTTCTACCAGCAATTCCTGCGACTGCGGGAGATCGCGGGTCGCCTTGAAGCGAGATGAGTTCGTGTCTGCGGCAACGAACACAATCCACGCTAGACTTGCTCCAGCTATCTTCGTTGATCACACTCAAGTCGCCAAATACTCCATCAAGACCGAAGTAGAGCATCATGCGACTTGTTTGCCTAAAGTTGACCATTGCCGTCGTGGTGATCGCGGATTGTGTTTCGATTAGCAACGCGGCTGATCCAGAACGCGACCGTCCCAACATTCTGTTTTGCTTTGCCGACGACTGGGGGTGGCCGCACGCGGGCGCCTACGGCGACCCCGTCGTCAAGACACCCGCGTTTGATCGACTCGCAGAAGAAGGCGTGTTGTTCCAGCACGCGTTCATTTCTTCGCCATCGTGTACGCCGTCACGGAACGCCGTACTTACCGGCCAGCAGTTCTTTCGTCTCGGCACCGGTGCCAACCTTTACGGAGCGCTCGACGTCAATCACCCCACGTTTGTCAGGTTGCTCGACGACGCTGGCTATCAAACGGGGCACTGGAGAAAAGCGTGGGGGCCGGGCGATTACGTGGAGGGCGGCTACAAGACTCACCCTTGCGGCAAGAAACAGAGCTTTTCGGAGTTCATGAAGGATCGTGATTCGAGCAAGCCATTCTGCTTTTGGTTCGGCACTTCGGATCCTCACCGGGCGTACAAGAAAGGAACGGGACATCAGAGCGGGATGGACATCGACAAGGTTCCCGTACCTGACTTTTATCCGGACGTCGAGGAAGTGCGCAGCGATATTGCGGACTACTACTTTGAAGTCGAGCGGTGGGACAGCGACGTGATGGCGGCTATCAAGCTGCTTGAGAAAGCGGGTGAACTCGAGAACACCATTATCGCCATGTCAGGCGACCACGGGATGCCGTTCCCAAGATGCAAAGGCAATCTCTATGACTGGGGCAGTCGCGTTCCGCTTGCGATGCGATGGGGTAAGGGCGTTCCAACCCCAGGGAGAACCGTCACCGATTTCGTATCCACAACCGATTTGGCACCGACGTTCTTGGAAGCCGCGGGAATCGATATCCCCGAGGCGATGTCGGGGCGGTCGCTGGTCTCGATCTTGAAGAGCGCGAAAGTGGGTCGCGTCGAAGCCGACCGCGATGCAGTCATCGTTGGCCGCGAGCGACACACCGATTGCCAGCAGGACAGCGATGACGGATACCCGTCCCGCGCGATCCGCACGGACGATTATCTGTACATTCGAAATTACGCTCCGAGCCGGTGGCCAGCGGGAACGCCCAACTACGCGACCGCCTACAAAAAGAACGCTTGGCTGGGAGACTGTGACAACGGGCCGACAAAGTCTTATCTGTGGGCCAATCGGGATTTGAACCCGGTGATGCGTCGCCTGTATGAGCTCAATTTTGGCAAACGGCCTGCGGAAGAACTCTACGTGCTTGCTGACGATCCGGATCAGGTGCGGAACCTGGCGGACGACCCGGCATACGCGACCGTCAAAACCAAGCTCGCGGATCAGCTTACCGACGCGTTGATGGAACTGAATGACCCTCGCGAGACCAACGCCGAGGTCAAATTTGACGTCTATCCGTACATTGGCGGCGTGCCAAAGTATCCGGGGGACAAGGCCGTTAAGCTCTATCGCGTTGACCGTTGAAACGCGGACAACTGACCTTGATCTCGTATGATTTCAGCGTCGTCGTCTCGGCACCCTTTAACAAATGGAAGCCCACCCTGAAGGTGACGGCTTCGGCGCGTTCATGCGAATCGGAACTCGAAGAGGTTGGCGGCATCGTGCGTGATTGACGACATTTTTTTGCATGGATTAGGGTCAAGACGCCACCGGCAGCTCGCTCGAAGAGCTAAAGCTGGCTGGACGAAGGCTGACCGTGATCTCGCTAGCTCCGGCCAGGCTCAAGTCATCTTGACCGCATGCTCCGGCGCGGTCGTCCTTCAGCCGCTGGACCACAAACGCTTCTCAGCGCCTCTCAAGCCCGGTTCTCCTCTCTCCACTCCTGCTTAGAAACCTGTCATTCCTCTAATAGAAGGATTCGCAACACATACACAGGGAACTCATCGCTAGATACGATTGTGTTGTTGGCCAACGCGGCGTAGCCGGGATCAAAGTAGTTCGGGTCTCCAATCCGATCACTACAAACTCTTGGGGCGAGACCAAGTCTGTCTCTTGCTAACGATGTTGGTCGCACAGGACTTCGGTTCGAGAGAAAGGGCATCCTCGTGGCATCAGTGGAACTCATCCTTCATTTTTCCGGTCCCGACGAAGTCAACGTTTCGTTCGACGGCACGGATTCGGGACAGCTTGCATTCACCAACCCGGTTACGCAGAAAGACCGTAGCGACATTCGCTGGTACGTCGAGACGTACGGGGCCCAGTCCCTGGCGGACCCTGACGATAAGGAAGCGCGGCGAATCGAGGCGCGATTACCTGAGATTGGCAAAGCGCTGTTCCGCGCCGTGTTCCATGCGGGTGAAGGCGAGGGCAAAGACGTCTTCCGTGACTTTCGAGACGCCAAGGCAAAAGAGCGCGTCCTCACTTTGAATGCCCAGGATGCGTCCATCCTCTCACTTCCTTGGGAGCTACTGCACGAACCGACCGGCAAGTTTTTGTTCCGCGACAAACCCCACATCAGCATTCGCCGCAAGATCAGCGGTGCGACGGGCGGGCGTAAGCCGTTTCGGGTGAAAGCCAAGAAGCATCTCCACCTGCTGTTCGTGGTTAGCCGCCCGACCGACGCTGGCTTCATTGACCCGCGAGCTGATCCACAAGCGGTCTTGGCGGCTTTAGACACGCACGCGACCGGTCGTGTCACATGGGAATTCCTCTATCCGCCCACCTTGGAGTCGCTGGTTGAACGGCTGAACGACGACGAATTGCCTGCCGTGGATATTTTGCACTTTGACGGGCACGGGATGTTTTCCGCCGTCTCGCAGGCGGACATCGAAAAGGACCCCGCTCTCTACGCCAAATCGACGCTCAGCGAGATCCAACGCGAGCGCCAGCGGCGTGGGACGGAAAGCAGCCAACGCGTTGGCGTCGGTTTTCTGCTGTTCGAAAATGACGAGGGCCACAAGCATCTGGTGTCCGCGGCGGACCTGGAAGACAACCTCTTTCGGCATGAGGTCGGTTTGGTGGTGCTGTCGGCGTGTCAGACGGCATCGATGGACGCGGAGGCCGGCGATCCCATGGCTAGCGTCGCGGGCAAGCTGACCCATGCGGGCATCCCAGCCATCTTGGCCATGACACATTCCGTGCTCGTCCGAACCACCGAAACCCTGTTCGGCAAGTTCTATCAAAGCCTCGCAAAGGGCCATGGCATAGCGACATCGTTGGATGATGCGCGATCATTCGAAGGATGAACGAACGCCGAAAAAGAACAATCTTCGCGACCGTCACGAAGCGGGCTTCTTCGGCCGCCGTCGTGAATTATGGAACATCGAGCGCTGGTTCGCCTCTTCGCCCGCGTGCGTTTTCATCCGCTCTCCATTTGCGTGTTGGTGCAGCAGTTAAAGACGCGCACCGCCGCCGAGCTTGGCAACCGATTGGAACAACTGTTAACGACGGGCGCCTCCAGCCTAATCGCCGACGAGGGGACGCCGGACAGTTTGGTCGCGTCGCTGCAGTTATCGCTGGAACGGTTGAGCGACGAAGAACGTCACGCCGTACGACGCCTCGGCGTGTTTCAAGGCGGTGCGTTTGAAGATGACCTGCTGGCCATCACGGAACTGGGAGAAAGCGATTCAGAGCGTGAACAGCTCCAAACGCTTTTGTCGGCGCTTGATGGCGGTGATCCTCGTGTGCTGCTGCAGATGATGGGTATGAATCTACCGGACGGTGCGGAGGTTCCGCCGGAGTTGTTGGAGGAGATCAGGAACAAACCCGAATTTCAGCAACATATCGAACAACTGCGTGCCCAGCTGGATGGTCGCCTTTCGCTCCGCGAAAGTGGCGAAGACAACTTGGAAGCGGACGCGACTTTCGCGGAGCGAAAGGCGACCATCTGGCCCTCATTACGTCGTCGCTTGGAAGCGGCGGCGTTGATCGAAGCCGAGTCCGTCCCCCGTGTCGGTCCGCCCTTTCTGCGCTTCCATCCCACGCTGGCCCCCATTCTCTGGGCCAGCCTGACGCCCGACGAACGCGACGCCCTGACAGTCGCCCATCGGGAACGGTACTACGCCCTGGCCAACTATCTCTACACCGAAGACAACAAGAACCCACATCAAGCCCGAGCAATCGTCCGCCGCGAATTGCCGAATCTGCTGCACGCCGTCCACGCCGCCCTGGACGCCAGCGATGCCAACGCGGTCGATTTTGTTGGCCGCGTTAACAGATTCCTCAATTTTTTCGGCATGACCCGTGAAGCCGCCTTGCTGACGCAGCGAGCCGAACAGGTCGGCGGGGAACGTGGTTCGCAGGTGTGGTACTTGGCGCAATCGAATCGCGGGGAACAACTTCTGGCATCCGGCCAGGTCGCTGTGGCGGCACAAATCTTTACGGACGTTCTGGAATCGCTGGGAGAGGAACCGAGCTACAACCGTGCAACGACTCTGGGTCAACTTGGTCGCTGTTACCAATCCGGTGGGCGGCCCGATCAGGCGGAAGCGGCCTTACAACAAGGCATCGCGGTGACCAAACAACTGGACTCAACCGATCAGGTGAGACAGCAACGCGGTCTGCTCCGTATGTCGCTGGGAAACGCGTTGAGCGATCAAGGCAAATACGCCGAGGCCCGTGCGCAATATGAATCCAGTCTTGAAGTCATCAAGCAATTGAACGACGCGCGAAACAAAGGTGCGATTCTCGGGCAACTCGGCAGGTTGGCCATTATCGAAGGCGATCAAGCTGACGCCGTGCGGCGTCACTTTGAAGCCCTCGAGTTGTTCCAGCGTCTGGGCGAACCTGCGTCCGAAGCTATCGCGCAAAACCAGCTTGGCATGGCGTTTCAGGAAGCCCAGCAGTGGGAGCAAGCCGAGCACCATTATCGCGAGTCCGCCCGATTGAAAGAGCAATGCGGCGACTTGGCTGGCTCCGCAAGAACCTGGAATAGTTTGGCTTTGTTAGACGCGTCCGCCGGAAAGCCAGAAGCCGCGGAAGCCTGGTACCGCAAATCAATTCAGGGCTTCCGATCTGTTGGTGACATATCGAGCCTTTCGAGCTGCCTCAACAACCTGGCCTATCTCCTGCAAAGCCATCCCGGACGCCTGGTCGAAGCCCGCCAACTGGCAGAGGAAGCGTTGGCGATCAAGCAGACCCTCGATCCCGGTGCTGCCGCGATCTGGAAAACCTACAACATCCTGGCCAAAATCTCCGATCGACGGGACAGGAGGGACGAAGCTGCCGAATACCGCCGTCTGGCCCGCGAAGCCCGACGCAACTTCGCCGGCACGGCGCACGAGATGAAACGTCATGCCGAACTCATTGCAGCTGTCGTTGCGGTTTGCAGCGGTGAGGATGATCGGAGTGACTTCGTTGCGACTCACGTTGCTGCGATGCGAAAGGGCGGTGGCGAGTGGACCGCCTGCGCCGCTGCAATCGAGAGCATTTTGGCCGGAGAAAGGTCAGCAGAGCGATCGTGTGAGAACACCGGCCTGACCGGCTCCATGATCATCGAAACCACCCTGGCTGCGATTGACGATCCGAACATTTTGGCCGAGCTGCTTCCAACCGAATGACCGTTGGAGTCCAGGCTTTAGCCGTCTCCGGTACGGGAATCAGCTGCAAGCGGCTAAAGCCTGGACTCCAACGATTCCGGCAATGAAACTGTCTCACCTACGAATCCAACTCGCTCCGGGAGTTTCCACTTGCCAGCAGATCGGCCGGTCCTCCATTGACTCGTTGTCAGTTGGAAATAGGCCTCCCGAGCCGACGCCGAAACGCACTTCGTTTCCGATCCATGCCGGATGGATTTGCGACCGTTGCTGGATGGAATCCGACGCGAAGCCACCCCGAATGCCGAGACCTTGGCCAACGCGCGGACCACTCGCGCCGCCAGGCTGTCTGGAGTTGGTTGGCTCATCGAGAATCACGCGGTGAAACGCCTTGTGCGTCCAGGACGGGAGCCGGTCTCCCGCTCGCACGAATTGGCGCCATTTTCGGGTTCGCTTGCTGCGTGATTCTTGATCTTGCGATCTCGAAGTATGAGGGCAACGTCGTGGAACCCGTTTGGTTACGATAGGGACGCCCCGAAATCGTCTTTCACAGATCCTGGAGTTGGAATGTTTTGCCTTTGTGCTCGTTGGTGTCTGCTTGCGATCCTGATCCCGTTGGGCGTGTCCGTCGTCACGGCAAACGACCGGCGACCCAACATCATTTACATCCTGGCCGACGACCTGGGTTACGGCGATTTGGGTTGCTACGGCCAGACCAAGATCCAAACGCCGCATATTGACCGCCTGGCCGATGAAGGCATACGATTCACACAGCATTACTCCGGTGCACCCGTGTGTGCGCCGGCACGTTGTGTGCTCTTGACTGGACTGCACGCGGGCCACGCCCCGATTCGTAACAATCGGGCATTGAAGCACGAGGGGAACGTTCCGATCCCCTCGTCCTACAAGACACTCGGCGAGGTCATGAAGGAAGCCGGTTACGCGACCGGAGCCTTTGGCAAATGGGGACAGGGATTCCCGGGATCGGAGTGCGACCCGGTCAAGCGTGGTTTCGATGTGTTTTATGGCTACAACTGCCAACGCGAAGCCCACCAGTACTATCCCGACCACCTATGGCATAACGAAGAGAAGGTGATGCTGAACGGGAACGCAAACGGTCAACAACAGCAGTACTCGCACGATTTGATTGCCCAAGCCGCGCTCGATTTCATTTCCAAGGACCGCGAGGAACCGTTCTTCGCCTACGTTCCCTTCACCATCCCACACACGAAGTTTCAAGTCCCGGATCTTGGCAAGTATGAAGGTAAAGCCTGGAACGAAAATCAGATCATCCAGGCCGCGATGATTTCCAGAATGGATCGTGACATTGGCAGGATTGTGGAAGCGGTCAAGTCAATCGGCGCGGAAGACAACACGCTGATCATCTTCACGTCGGACAATGGTCCACATGGCGGTGGCGGAACACTGGATCAGTTCAATGCGGCGGGCCCGCTGCGTGCCAAGAAAGGCTCCACATACGAGGGCGGCATTCGCGTGCCCTTCATCGCGAGGTGGCCCGGCAGGATTGAAGCCGGCAGCGTCAGCGATCATCTCAGTGGCTTCCACGACATGTTGCCGACATTCGCGGAATTGGCCCGAGCTTCGGCACCCGACCAGATCGATGGGATCAGTATGCTGCCCACCTTGTTTGCCACCGGAACGCAGCCGCAGCACAACTACCTGTACTGGGAACTTGGCAACAAACAGGGGCTTCGCGTGGCGGATTGGAAACTGGTTCGCGACAGCTCGCGCAAGACACTCGCGCCACTCGAGTTGTATGACCTCTCGTCCGATGTCGGTGAGAGTCAGGATCTCGCCGAGGATAATCCCGAGGTTCTGAAGCGTTTGGCGAATTTGCTTCAGGAAGCACGTCATCCATCTGAACTGTTTCCCAATCCGCTGCTGGATGGAGTCGCAACGGCGAGCCGACCGTGATTGGCATCCGCCCCAATGCATGGCCAGCAATCAGATTGTCATCCGTCGAGGTAACTGCGAAGCATCCACGCTGTTTTTTCGTGAACTTGGATGCGTGCGATCATGAGATCCTCCGTTTCAGCGTCGTCGGCCTCTGCGGCACAGTCGCGGGCTGCCATCAGATCCGTCAAGGTTTTTTGATTCGCTTCCACCAGGTGTTCGACCATCTGCGTCGCATTCGCGTCTTCGGCGATCTCGCCGATGCCCGCCATCGCGGCCAGATTCGACAGCCCTCCCGGCGCCAGGGCACCTTTTGCTCGGATGCGTTCGGCAATCTCATCGACTGCCGTGAATAACTCCGTGTACTGCTCCTCGAAGGCTGTGTGCAGCGAGAAAAAGGAGGTCCCGCGAACGTTCCAGTGGCAGATATGCGTTTGGCCGATCAGGGCGTAGGTATCGGCAACGACCAGTCGGAGGGCTTCAATCGTTTTGTCGGACATGCTGGTGGGCTTGAGTTTTGAGTGATCGTGGCGATGTGGGAACGTTTGGTGTGGGTGGCCATTTGGCTTTGGGCTTGCCCAGGGTGAACGGGAACTACCCGATTCACGCCCAATGGGTCGACGCGCCCGCTCCCAATAATCTTACCGATTTCCACCCATGCGTTTGACGCATGGCGAGAATCCGCAGCATGCATTCGACAAATCGCATTGAATCGATAGAGTTGAGAGGTGTGAAGGCATTTCGGCGGGCCGAACGCCCTTGCCATGGCTGCACAGTGGCCATGCCGTCCCATTCCACCCCTAAAACTCGAAAAACGGTCTGAATGATGAGCAAGCATTTCGGAATCCCAGCGTTCGCAGCCGGGGTCGCAACCCTGCTGGGTGCGGCGGCACCGGTCACCGCCACGCCCCCGACATCGTCGCAAACGCTGACGAACGCGGCATCCGTTGAGAAGGAAGCAGAACCGGCCCAATGTCCTGTGATGGGAATTCCGGCTGGTGAGTACCGACACACGGCAGCATCTTCGCTCGCCAATCGGGATTGGTGGCCCAATCAGTTGAACCTGCAGATCCTTCATCAGAATTCGGTGAAGGGGAATCCGATGGGGGATGACTTCGACTACGCAAAGGAGTTCGCGAAGCTGGATTTGAAGGCAGTCAAGGCGGACCTGGAAGCCGTCATGACTGATTCCCAGGATTGGTGGCCGGCCGACTGGGGGCACTATGGTCCGCTGTTTATTCGCATGGCGTGGCACAGTGCGGGGACCTACCGGACATACGATGGCCGCGGGGGTGCCGGCTACGGCACGATGCGTTTCGCACCGCTCAACAGTTGGCCCGACAACACGAACCTGGACAAAGCGCGGCGACTTCTGTGGCCCATCAAGCAAAAGTACGGCAACAAGATTTCTTGGGCGGACCTGATGGTTCTGACCGGAAACGTGGCCTTGGAATCGATGGGTTTTGAGACCTTTGGATTTGCGGGCGGGCGCGCTGATGTTTGGGAACCGCAGGAGGACATCTTCTGGGGTCCCGAAAGTGAGTGGCTCGGTCAGATGCGCTACGACGAGTCGGGCGATCTGGATAACCCGCTTGCAGCCGTGCAGATGGGTTTGATTTACGTGAACCCTCAGGGTCCCGGTGGCAAACCGGATCCGCTTGCATCCGCCGCTCGCATCCGCGACACCTTCGGACGCATGGCGATGAATGACGAGGAAACCGTCGCACTCATCGCGGGCGGTCATACATTCGGCAAGGCACACGGCGCCTCGGCCGCGGATCACGTCGGTGTGGAACCAGAGGGTGCCGGGTTGGTGGAACAAGGACTGGGCTGGGTCAATGCGCATGGCAAGGGCAATGCCGAAGACACCATCACGAGCGGGTTGGAAGGCGCTTGGTCGAGCACGCCCACGGAATGGTCCAACGGCTACTTTGACAATCTGTTCGGCTACGACTGGGATTTGACCAAGAGCCCCGCAGGTGCGTGGCAGTGGACGCCGAAAGACGAAGGTGCAAGCAGTGATGTTCCTGACGCTCACGTGGCAGGCAAGTCCAACGCCCCCATGATGTTCACAACCGACCTCGCGCTGCGAGAGGATCCCAGCTACCGCAAGATCTCGAAACACTTTCATGAAAACCCGGAAGCGTTTCGTCTGGCATTCGCGAAGGCTTGGTACAAGCTGACCCACCGTGACTTGGGGCCGCCATCACGCTTCTTAGGTCCCGAGGTTCCCGAGGTGCAGGTTTGGCAGGACCCCGTTCCGGCCGTCACGCATGCGCTCGTGACTGAAAAGCATATCGCGCAGCTTCGTGAGCAGATCCGTCGCTGTGGCGTCTCCGTGTCAGACCTTGCAAAAACAGCTTGGGCTTCGGCTTCGACCTATCGCCAGAGTGACAAGCGTGGTGGAGCCAACGGTGCCCGCATTCAACTTGCGCCGCAAAAGGACTGGGCCGTAAACGAACCCGCCAAACTGAATCGCGTCTTGGGCGTGCTGACCGGGATCCAGAAAGGCTTCAACGCATCGCAAGACGATGGAACGCAGGTCTCCTTGGCGGATGTGATCGTGTTGGCAGGCAACGTCGCGGTGGAAGCCGCTGCTTTCAAGGCAGGCTATCAGGTTGATATCCCGTTCGTGCCGGGTCGCACCGATGCCAGCCAGGACATGACGGACGTGGATTCGTTTGCGGTTTTGGAGCCGAAGTCGGACGGGTTCCGAAACTTCGTCGCGAAAGAGATCGATCGACCGACGCCGGAGCTACTGGTTGATCGTGCTCAACTGCTTTCGCTGACCGCGCCTGAAATGACGGTCTTGATTGGCGGGCTGCGTGTCTTGAAAGCGAACGCCGGCGACGGCCCCATGGCGGACCTGGGTGTCCTCACTGAAACGCCCGGCACGCTGACCAACGACTTCTTTGTGAATTTGCTCGACATGGGCACAACGTGGCAAAAGTCTGCCATCTGCGATCACTTCTACGAAGGACGCGATCGCGAAACAGGACAGGTCGCCTGGACAGCGAGTGCCGTGGACTTGGTCTTCGGTTCGAATTCGCAACTGCGAGCGATCGCAGAGGTCTACGCCAGCGAAGACAATCAGGCCAAGTTCGTTCACGACTTTGTTGCCGCCTGGACCAAGGTCATGAACTTGGATCGTTTTGAAGTGGACGCGGAACAACGGGCATCGACGCGAGCGATCAACGTCGCGTCCCGCTAGGAAGCTGTCACAGGTTGTTTGGCTGCGGAAACCGTAGCGAAAGACGACAAGTCTTTCGGCTTGCTCGCGCGGGCCGAACGGCTTGGCGGCTTGCAGAGTCCAACATCGGCCCTGCAAGTCCTGAAGTAGCGGTTTGGCAACCAAGGGTCGTGCAAAGTACTAGCCCGCACGGTTTGCCGCTTGATCTGTCACATCCTGTGTCGCCGGGTCGGGGCTTGGTGTCTGTCCAATGCCCTGCAGCCGGGCCCTCACGGACCCGGCAATGGATGTGCCGCCACTTCGTGGCTAACGCGTCGGGTTACTAGTATTCCGCCGCAGCTTAGTATCCGCTTCGAACCGTAACGAAAGACGCCAAGTGTTTCGGCTTTCTCACGCCCGGCCAAAACTCTTGACGAGTTTCGCTACCCGAAAACCAAGTTGCGTCAAGTTACGAGACTGATAAGCCACTGGCCAAACGTGAGCCTGCAGCAAAACACTCATTTGGCTTGTTATAAACGCGAGATTGGACGCGTCGCATCTCGAACATCGAGACGCCGGGATCTACTGGGGATCTCTTTCGGACGCGTATTGAAGGGTCTTGGCAGGTTCGCCCTCACCAAGCTCTTCCAATAGGCACTCAACGGCACGATCCAGTTGGCGATCGATCCCTTGGGGCAGCTCACCCGGCAGCGGCCAAATCACCTCATCCGGTTGGCAACCGTTACGCTCCATGTCTTGCCCGTCGTTGAGTAAGAACCATCCGCGAAAAGGAACGCGGATACGACCGACATCATGGACGGATGCGGAACCCGTACTGATGACGCCACCAGCGGTCGGAATTCCGACGACCTTGCCTCGGCCAAGTGTTTTGATCGCGTGTGAGAAAATCTCGGCGTTGCTGTAGCTGTTCTGGTTGCACAGCACCACGATCGGTTTGGACCAGGTCGCAAAAATGGCTCGGTCGTGCGGATAGCCTGGGCCTCCACCCCGCGGCTGTGTGATGGCGTGCCGCGGTTGGGTCAACGCCGTCAGCAGGAGATCGGTCGTGAACCCACCGCCGTTGTCCCGCACGTCGATCACCAGTCCGTCGCGACCATAGCCGACGTTGTATAGCTGTCGTTCGAACTCGTAAAAGCTGGAAAGGTTCATTCCACGAATGTGCAAGTAACCGAGCTTGCCGCCACTGGCTTTCTCCACCAGCCCTCGATTGTGTTCCAACCAGTGCTCGTACAACAGCGACCTTGCTCGCGAGTAGGAAATCGGTCGGATCACAACCTGCATTTCCTTGCCGTCGATCTTGTCATCGTTGTCCTCCTGGCGATCGCGTTTCACTTGAAGCGTGATGTCGCGGTCCAAGCGGCCATTCAAGAGCGTCGTCAGGTCTAGCGCAGGATCAATCGCGGTGCCATCGATCGAAAGCACCACATCGCCCGCCTGAAGCCGCACGTCCGCGCGATCAGCGGGGCCGTCTGTCAGGACGTCACGGACTTTCATCCCCGGTCCGCGGAAGTCCGTCTGAAAGCGAACTCCCAGGTGGGCCGTGACGTCCTCCCAGCCTTCGACCTGGGCATCACCGGCAGTACCGCTGGGGTAGAAACCCAGGTGGGAACCATTGAGTTCACCGAGCATCAACTGGACCACCTGCGCGAGGCCTTCCGTGTCATGCATCTGTTCTGCCACGGGGGCATACTTCCGACGCACCGCATCCCAGTTGCGATTCGCGAACTGGCCGTCATACCAGGCATCGCGCATGATCAACCAGGCCTTATTAAACCCCGCTTTGAGCCAACCCGCTCGCGAGGCGGTTTGCGCGACTTCAAAGTCATAGGTCTTCAGTTTGCCTGCCTTGTCGATTTTTGCAGGCGAACCGTTTCGCAGGAACAGAATCCCGTCGGCATCCTTGTACCAAACCGCGGAGGAACCCGTGGATGTGGTCAGCAACTTGGGCTTCAGCTCATTGGGAAATTCAACGGTGTACCATCCCGATTCGCCATCAATGGTGGCTCGAAAGGCGAGCTTTTGACCCTCGGGTGCGAACAGCAGACTTCCTTCCGAACTATCCGGGATGGAGATCTTGCGAAGTCGCTCGTGAATGCGATCCAATTCGAATTGGAACGTGTCCGGTTCGTCCTCTTCTGCATCCGACTCCTTCGCATCCGCATCTTCTTCGCCCTCTTCGCTTTCTTTCTTCTTGTCCGTTTCCGTCTGTTTTGCGGGTGCTTTCTTGCGATCCTTTTCCATCAATTGGATCGCCTCCTCGATCTTTCGCTCGCGTGACGTTTCGTCGTCGTCCGCTTCTTGCAAGTACACGTAATAGATATCCACCTCGGAATCGACACGACGACCCGTGAATGCGAGCAACTTCCCATCGGCGGAGAATCGAGGGTTGCCATCATTGTCAGGATGCCGGGAGACGTTCACGGGTTCGATACTCCCGTCCAACTTGGCGAGCCAAATCTCCCGATTGAAGTTGTCGTCTTGCTTTGCGAAGGCCATCCACCCGCTATCCGATGACAAATCGAAGTCGACACCACTGAATCCTTGAACCAGCGTCGTCGTTTCTTCGCTCTCCACATCCATCACCACCAGATCACCGCGCCCCTGCTGCATCACGAGCAACTGGCCATCCGCTGTGAATCGCAAATCACTTTCCACGTGCATGTCGTTGGTCACGCGATCCCTTCGGAACGTTTCGTTCTGCCACCAATACAGCTCATCGTCACCTCGCGTCACACGATACACGTCGGCTTGGCCTTCCTCCGTCGAAACAAACCAGAGTTCGTCTCCGTCGGGCGAGAACGTCACGTCTTCCTCGTACCCGTCTGTGGACGTGACGCGTTTGGGCTCTCGCAACACGGTGTCCATCACCCAAACATCGCCACCGGCAACAAACGCGATCTCCAACCCGTCTTGTGTGAACGCAACGTCATTCGCGTCCGAAAGTTCCCGACGTAGCTCGTTGTGGGGAAGATCAACGTCATCGCGGACAGATAACTCAACCTTCGTCGGTCTCTCACCTTCACGGAGGTCCATCACATACAGATCAAACAAGTGACGGAAGACCAGTGTGCCGCCATCACGCGATATCGCCGGGTAGACGATCGAGTCTTCTGTGAAGCTGTGAACCAACTTTTGTTTGCCCGGCTTTGACGGCTTCTTGCCAAAGCGATACCGCCAGAGATCCGCCCCCTTCAGCGTGCCCTTCGTGAAATAGAAACCCTTCCCATCCGCCATCCAAGTCGGCCACATGCACTCCACATTCTCGCGGACCAACTCCCGGAACTCACCGGATGTCAGATCCAGCATCCAAACCTGCGTTGAACGAGCGCCTTGGTAACCCTTTCGCCACCATCGCTCGCCCTCGCGCGTGAACAGGATGCGTTCTCCACTTGGAGAGACACGAGCGTACTCTGCCATCGCATCGGCCAGGATGACTTCGCGTTTTCGCTCTCGCACGTCGACCTTGATCAGCCGTGTTGCATCGCGATGGAAGTGGTCGCGACTCCCCAGTGCCAACACGTGTCTGCCATCGGGAAACCAATCGGCAAGCTCATAACCGGCTGAATGAAACGTGATCTGTCGAAGGTTCGTGCCACCCACGTTCATGACGAAGATCTGGTCAGACCCGTTACGGTTGCTGACGAAGGCAATTTCCGTTCCGTCTGGCGAAAAGAGGGGTTGCCGTTCCCGCGCGCGATGATGTGTCAAGCGTTGAAGATCCGACCCGTCGACGCCGGCAGACCAGATCTCGCCGATCCATGAAAATGCGATGCGGCTCCCGTCCGGTGACACACTCGGATTGCCAACCATGCGGATCGGATGCTCCGACGCTATCGCCTGAGCAGGCGTGCTTTGCGTCCCCAGGTCCAAACCAACCAAAAAGGCAAGACCAGCCAAGAATCGGTGTCGCAATCGGATTCTCTTTGCGTTGCACAAGCTCGAGGCCATGGTCGCGTGGTTTCTTCTCATCCAGCAGCTCTTGAAAGGATGGTCTGTGCAATGGGATCCCTGGCGAGTGATTGCCACCAAGCACCAGATGAGGCGGCTTGTCCAGGGAGCTGATCCCGCTAGATCATGATGGTTCTGGCGAACCAGAATCTCAACCGAAAACGGATCGGGCACCACGAGAATCTGTCTTCTCAGCAGTCGATCCGTGATGCCGATTGCAGCCGTCTGGCATTTGGTAAGGGCTTCCTTGCTTTGTGCGATCAAACGTGTGGAGCGGAACCGCGTTCGGCGAACGCGGCGACAATCTCTGAGCTCATGACGAGACGCGTTCTTCGGGGGTCTCGAGTCACACTGCCTGGCGGCGGTTTCGAACGCTTGCTGCCAAGTCACTTAGCAGCGTCTCCGTGGCTTCCCATCCGATGCAAGCGTCTGTGATGCTGACGCCGGACTTGAGCGGCGAGGAACCCGTCTTTTGATTGCCCTCAAAAAGGTTGCTTTCAATCATGACACCCATGATGCGATCATCGCCGGCTGCCACTTGCGTGCAAAGGTCATGGCAAACGTATGACTGCCGCTGGTGGATCTTGCGGCTGTTGGCATGGCTGCAATCCACCATGATGCGTGGCCTGAGGTCGGCATTCTCCAGCAATCCCGCTGCCGAATCGATGCTGGCCGCGTCATAGTTGATGTGGATGCCGCCGCGAAGAATGATGTGACAGTCGGGATTCCCCGCCGTTGCCACAATCGCCGAGTGCCCTTCCTTGGTCACCGACAAAAAATGGTGGGGGTACGTCGCGGCGCGGATGGCGTCCACCGCGATTTGCACATTCCCGCTGGTGCCGTTTTTGAATCCAACGGGACAAGACAGCCCCGATGCCAACTCGCGATGGCCTTGGCTTTCCGTCGTGCGTGCACCAATCGCGCCCCAGGACACGAGATCGGCGATGTATTGCGGGCTGATCAAGTCCAGGAACTCCGTGCCCGTCGGCAACCCCATCGAATTAATCTCGGCCAAGAGGCCGCGCGCGAGCCGAAGCCCGCGATTGATCTGAAAACTGTCGTCGAGTCCCGGATCGTTGATGAGCCCTTTCCAGCCAACGGTTGTGCGAGGCTTCTCGAAGTAGACGCGCATGACGATCAAGAGATCGTCGCCGTGTTTGGCATGCTGTTCGGCTAAACGCTCGGCATACGTCCTCGCCGCATCCGGGTCATGAATCGAACATGGCCCAACGATGGCAACCAATCGATCGTCACGTCCGGCCAACACCTCTTGAATCGCATGGCGACCCGAGACGACGGCTTCGGTCGCGTTTGCGCTGACTGGAATCTCGTCAATCAACTCCTGAGGCGAAAGGAGCTCCTTCATCGCGACGATTCGCAAATCATCGGTGGACGAGGACTTCAGGGAATCTTGCATCTTGGTGCGTTTGGTTGTGGTCAATGCTTATAAAGCTTCACGGAATTTGGCGAGGCCCCCGACAATGGGTAGCGTCAATTGAGTTTCGCTGAGATCCACGGTCAACTCCGTGCCCGGATCCGGGTGGAGCGTGTAATCGCGGTCACTCGCGAAAATCATGAGCCCAATCCGTTGCCCTTTGGCAATCACTTGATCATCCGGCTGGAAGTCGAACGAGAGGGAATAGAACCGGCCGGGTATCAAAGGTGAACTCTCCGTCAGGGAGAGTCGATTCTGTGGATCCGCCCATCCCCGAGTGATGATGTTGTCGTGAATCCTTGCTTTCTTGTTAACGTCCCATGGAAGCGAGACCAGCCACGCGGACAGATTCACGGCTGGTTTGCTAGAAGCAAGCTGAATCTTCAGACGTGCTATGCCGGACAGGTGCACGGCCTGTTTCAGCTCAGCGGTGACGTACATCAGCCGATGCTCGGTGTATTCGGCTTGTGCCAATGATTCCCCGCTGAATGAAAAGTTGTCGACCAGCGTTTCCGTTGAAGCGGTCGCGACACGATCCAGCGATAATTTGCCTTGGCCAGGTGCGTTGCCCGACAGGTGCAACGTCACTGCCGAAGCTTTTGGGTTGGGATAGTCGTCGTAGGCAGTCGGTTTCTCGGGCTTGTCACCCTCGCGCACGATCCAAGCCTTCGGTTCCTTATCGATGCCGTTGTCAACACCCAGCAAGTGATGGGTGAACCAACGGTTGATCATCTTCAGAGGCGGCGGCCCACCGTGTCCATTCTGGTGATAGTAGATACGTGATGGGACGCCTTGCTTGCGGAGGGCGTCGTAGATTCGAAAGCTATGTTCTGGCATGACATTCCAGTCGTTGAAGCCATGGGACATCAAGACGGCGGCTTTCACGTCACCCAATTGATGCAAGTAGTCACGTGACTTCCAAAACGCGTTGTAATCACCGGTGTCACGGGCCATCCCTTGGCCCATCTGTTTGTCGCGCACTTCGCAATCGCAGTACTCGTCGCGTGCCGGGTCACCGCTGTGGACATAGTCGTAGAGCACATCGATGTCTTCCCCTTGATAACCACCGGGAGCGCGAACCAAGCCGTTGCTGCGATAATAGTGGTAGTACGATGTGTTGGGCGCCACGGGAACGATCGCCTTGAGTCCTTCGACACCGGTTGTCGCCGCCGCCAAGGGAATCGTGCCGTTATACGAAGTCCCCGTCATGCCGACCTTGCCAGTCGACCAGAACGCCGTGACCTCCTCGGTGCCATCGCGGCTCAGAAAGCCCGTGGCACGCCCACACAGCCAATCGATCACGGCTTTCGGAGCCAAAGACTCATTCTTGCCACCGATGGTGGGGCACCCATCCGATAAACCCGTACCGGGCGAGGAGGAATGCACGACCGCGAAACCGCGAGGCACCCAGTCACTCGTATGTCGCTTGGAAATGATCAACCGTTGATCCTTGCGTTCGATGTCAGGACCGACCGTTCGTTGCGGCGGCTTCGCCCCCAGTTCTTGTCGCGGATCCCAAAAGAACTCGGTCCCCGAACCCGCGGTGCCGGCGAAGTAGGGGCTGGAAACATAGATCACCGGGACCTGCATTCCCTCGTACTCGGTTTGATACGGACGCGTCACATCGACATGCATCCGATCCAAGTCGCCGTCGCCATCGGAGTCAAACGTTGTTTCCACCCAGAGATCGTGGCGGATCCAGCGGTCGGAATCCTTGAAGGCATCGACCACTTGGGTTTCGCCGTCCTTGACCACCGGTCCAATCAGCTTGGCATCTTCACTGGCGCCATCGGATTCACTGGCGCCGTCGGGCCCGTCTGCGATTGGGTTCGCGTTCAGCAATCGGGGCACCATGAACGCCCCCACTAACAACAGTGAAACAATGGTCGGACGGACGGCATGCATGGAGCGCTCACAGCAGGAAGTGGTCAGCTGCGTAGTCTACTCGGAATCGAATGATTCAAGAAGAACGCGGGTGAAACCGTCACCGATAGAAGTCCGGCAAGCGCGGGCGTACACCGAGCTTGTCGTGGTTAAAACCGGCTTTGAGCGGCGTGTACTCGCCGACGATCGCGATCGAGCGGCTGCCCTGGATCTCCGATTCCATTTCGAGCCCCCAATAGACTGCGTTGATCGTCAGCCGTCGCACACCCTCATTGGCAAAGTCTTCAGCAGACCCCATGGTGAAATGAAAGACTCGAGACGGGTGCCCCAGGTTTCCCGTCCAGGTCTTCGTCCAGGCAATGGGCAAGGGTCCTTTCTTCGGGTTTGGCGGCGCATCGGGTTGCAGGTTGACAAGCGGTTGTCCCAAAACCAGCGGCGTGCAAGTCGCTGGGAACGGGTGACGGTCGGTGTGGCAGCGGTAAACGTCCGATGTTCCCCAGATCACGTCCACCCCGGTCAGGATGGGGTGTTGCTCTTGACCTTCGACGATGATGCCTCGCGTGGATTCGCGATGCCACCCACCATGGTGCCCCGAAAAGGCGCCACCCAAGAGCTCACGCAGGCTGACCTTTCGCCCCTCGAACACATACGGCTTGCCGCGCTGAAAGCCGTGATTGGCGGTCCGCAACGCGATGAACGGTTTCCCGGAATCAAAGTAGTCATGGAACTGTTGCATTTGCTCATCGGGCAGATGCATGAAGCGAGACATCCAGATCAGGCAATCGGCACCGGCCAGCTTCTCCAGACCGGCGATGTTGTGACGTCGGTTTGGGTCCTTCCAAGGCGCTGGGAGCGTCGGATCCACCTCGCCGTTCTCATTCACGGAGAACAACACGGTGCAATCGAAACCGTGGTGGGTGGCGAGCACCTTGGCGAGCATTGGCATCGCTTGTTCGCTGCGATACTCCTGCTCGGCGGCGATCAAGACGATGTGCTTTCCCTTCCCTGGACCTTCGCTACCCGGAAAGTGCAAGTAAGGCATGGATTCGGCGGATGGGCTGGCGGACGCTTCCTCCGTCGAAACGAATTGGGGGATTTCGTTGAGCGTGTAGTACGCGTTGGCGTGAAGCAGTGGGTCTTGATCAAGCGATCGCATTTCAGGCAAAAAAAAGTCATGCACGTGACCTTGAACCCGTCCGTCCACTTCGATCAGCACGCGCATCCCATCCTTGGAGACTTCTGCCGACGTCACGACCGGCGTCGTTTGGTCGACCTCGGGGCTTCCGTAAGCTTGCCGATAAATGTGTGTGAAAGTCTTCAGTTGATAAGTCGCCGTGTCAGTTGCGATCTTGGCATCGACTGGTTTCGTGAAGGTCAGTCCAAAGCCCTGAGGCTTGGCCTTGATCTCTTTGATTTCGAACGGCGTCACGCCGGTCCAGTCCAAACGCTGGATCGCATAGGCCTTGGGGCCGCGTACCGGCCATCCGCGATTCGTGCCGCCCGCGATCAAGTTTCCATCAGGCGTGAATTGGACGGCCAGCAAACCGGTGTTGAAACCTTCGCGAAAGGGATAGCAGGCTCCTTGCCAAACGCCGTTCACTTTTTCCGTCGTCGCTCGCATGACAACGCCAAGGCTGAAGTCACCAATGAAGATCTGGTTGGCGAAGGGGCCAAATTTCCCGCCGGTGCGATCGACCTGAAACCCCGAGATCGAACGGCCCATCCGAATGTAGGGGAACACAACAGCATAAGGCACCAATTGCTCAACACGCTGCCGTTCCACTTCCAAGCGTGACGGCGTGTTTGGCATGACGGGAACGGGGCCCATCTCGGGCGCTCGCTCATACCAAGGGAAGCTGATGGGATGCCCCATGAAGCCGCCTGGCTCGAGCACCTTCAGGCTGCACGAACCGTTCCAGGGTCCTTGGCTTTCCGCATAGAACATCACGCCGTGTTCATTCGGACCAATGCCACAAGGACTTCGAATGCCACTGCAAATCGGGATCGCGGTGCCGTCCGGCTTGGAGCCAAACGCGAACTCGTGGTAGTTCCCAAATCCCCAAACATCGCTAAGCGTGTCAAACTGATCGGCGCGGCCGTCACCATCCACGTCGGTGATGCGGCTGACTTCGGCTTGCTGGGTGGCGATAAAAGAGCCATCGCGATAGGCCAGTCCAAAGATCTCATCCAGACCTTCGGCGAAGCGGTGGAACGTCGGTTCGGGGTGTTCTTCAAACACGCCTTTCGCGAGGAAGATGTCACCTCGCCGCGTCGCAATCGCCAGTGTTTCCTCATCGGGCATGACCTCAAAGCTGCCGGCCTCGATTGCGAGTTCTTTGGGAAGTGGCACATCCACCAAGCGATAGTATTTTGACTCCGCTTCCCCTGTCCCCCAGTACTCACCGAGCGGTTCCAGCGGAGGCGCACACCCAAACGTGATCACGGCGATCGTCTTGAGAAGCATTAATGGCATGTCAATTTCGCTGCGAGCAAGTCTTCCGAGTTTTCAATTGTTCTTGTGTCCGTCGGGGTTGGATCGTCAGTCCCATCGGTACTCAACGACGATGGATTCGCTTCGTTGCGGGGTGAGCGTCAGTGGAAGTTCGAGCATGTTGTCAGCCGTCGTCACAGCCTCCTGATCTGTCAAAACTCGGATGTTCAGGCGATTGTTGATTCGGAAACGTGCGTCGCCGATGGACTCAATGCGATCGCCGAATGCCAAGCGAAATCGAATGCCATCCAACGACTCGGGGGATTCCAAGGTGACCCGTCGTCGCAGCTGCGTTTGGCCTGTTAGATCGTCTGAGAACTCGCGGAAGGTGTCGGTGACGATCACCGATTCGAACTGATAGCGCATCGTTGGACGGCGTTGCTGGTCAAGTGAGTAGCCCTGAAACTGATGCGAAGAAGGCCGGTTGCTGTCATTCAGGGCCTTGGTTTCATCTTCCGTTAGTTCCGGTCCCTTGGGAAACAGCAGGGTTGGGCCCAGCGGTCGAACATTGCCGCTGCCCTGCCCATACCAGGCAGCAGCCGGATCCACGAAAGGCCCCCGCCAGATCATTGCCAATCGCATTTGCAGCGCGTCGTAGCCCAGGTTGACTCCTCCCGGATAGCCAACACCGATCCCGCGTTTGCCGATCTCGGGATACCTGCGTCGTAGCATCCGAGCTTCGTTCGTCACGACGATTTCCAGCGGCTCTCGAATCACACCAGCGGGCGCCCGCGCCTGGCGACCCTCCAAGAGGTACTGCCAAATGGCCTCAATCTGTTCCTGCGGCGAGCCTGGGATGTCTTTGCGGATGGCGACGCCGTTGGGCCAGTAGGATGGCATCACCGTGTTGGGACCGAAGTGCTGGGGGTTCTGCATGTACCTGTAGAACCAGTCCTTCTTCAGACGCCAGGTCGCGCTTGCGTGCGAAGTCGTTTGGAAGGTGCGTGTTGTCGGGACCGCGTTCTTTGAGGTCGATCACATAGCGAAGCAGGTCCAAAAACTGTTTGCGGCCTTTCAGCTCGTTGCACAAGCCACTGGGCATGGTGGAAACCGAGTCCGGTCGGGTGACTTCGATCTCCGCACGCGGCAATCGATGCACAATGTCGATGTTTTGAAAGTCACGGAGCACCATCTCGGTCGCGTCTTCCTGGACCACCAAACCACGAATCACCCGCCCGTCGAACGTTAGCACCTGCCATGTTTCATATCCCTTTGAGATCACCTTGGAAGGCTCCAAGATCGATGTCACCAGTGACTCATCGGTGACATCCTCACCCAGTCGGCCCAAATCGGGTGCCAGCCGGTCTTCCTCCATCGCCGGTTGATGGCACTTGGCGCAGTTGATGTTGCCCTGATGAAAAAGGATCGCGCCTCGAACAATGTTCCCGTTCTTGCGTGCTTCGTCGACGAGACGCTCGGGGGCTTCCCGTCGGAGTTGCTCCGTCAGCGTCTCCGCATGGACAACGGTGATGCTCAAGCAAGCCACAAGCAACGCGAGAAGTCGGTGGCGTTCGCGTACTTGGGTAGCGAAACTCGCTAAGATTTTCGGCCTGCTGCAAGCAATCCGAAAGACTTGGCGTCTTGCGCTACGGACCTGATGGTGGATGACAAGGTGGCAGTCGCCTCGCGCGGCTCGATCCAAGCGGCCCACGCTACTTGACCTCCAGCACAACGTCACCAAGGACGTCCATCTTAGGAGCAACACCCAAGCCGGCATCACGGCTGGCGACCATGAAACCGTTTTCGCGTTGGGGCGCGCCCTCAGCCGTGCTGACGGTGACGTAACTGTTGAAATCGGTCGACGTGAATCGGTACTCTTCGGGTGTGCTGTGCGCCAGATGAGCAATGGCTGCGGTTGTGATGTCACCACCCCAACTGTCTTCCAAGGTCATCGCGATCCCCATCGACACGCAGAGGTCACGCGCCTGTTTGGTTTTTGTCAGGCCACCCAGCTTGCTGATCTTGAGATTGACCACATCCATCGCCAAATCACGTTTCGCGCGCAGTAGCATTTCCAAGCTGTCAACGTTCTCATCGAGCACAAACGGGTGGTCCGTATTTCGCCGCACCGCGAGGCACTCCTCGTAGTTGAGGCAAGGCTGTTCGATATAGACGTCCAACGACTTCACAGCACGAACCACTCGCATGGCCTCGTGTTGTGTCCAACCGGTGTTGGCATCGGCAACCAGTCGGTCGCCGGTCGGAATCACATCGCGGGCAGCACAAATTCGCTCGATGTCCGTGTCGGGATCCCCCCCCACCTTCAGCTGAAACCGCGTGTAGCCTTGCTCGCGATAGCCGGCCACGTTGGCCGCCATCGCACTCGGTTCGATTTGGGAGATCGCTCGGTAAAGCCACACCGCGTCGCCAAACCGTCCCCCCATTAACTGGCATACGGGAAGACCACTCGCTTTGCCCAAAACATCCCAACACGCAATGTCGATTCCTGACTTCACGTAGGGATGGCCCTTCAACGCCGCGTCCATGCGATGATTCAGCACACCCAGCTCGCGAGGATCCAGTCCGAGCAAGTGTGGACCCAGTTCGCGGATGCCAGCGCGCACGCCCTCCGCATAGGCGGGCAGGTAGAACGGCCCTAAAGGGCAGACTTCGCCATAGCCAATCAAGCCTGTGTCGGTCCGGACCCCGACAATCGTGCTGTCGAACACCGACACCGATTTTCCACCGGACCATTTGTAGGTTCCTTCATGGAGCGGTAGCTCCACGCGATGCGCGAAGATGCTGGCTATCTTCAATGAATCTGCCTTGTTCGTGCTTCGTTCTCAGCGGCATCCACCGGGCCGGTGAAGTGTTCATCCTTGCATTGTAGATGACGCTAGGCAGCCTCGCCTTGCCAAGGCTCTGGCGGGATAGTGCTTTGTCTCATTTTGATTTGAGGATTAGCCGAAGGGCGTTAGCCCCGGTTCCTACCGCGATAACCGGGGCTAACGCCCTTCGGCTCATCTAGGGAGCCCAACTCTAAAGATGAACAAAGCACTCGCATCGGCTCCCATTCAACCTCGCCGTCCAACGAAGCGAAGCCGCACTCCCGTCGACGGTCCCATGGTGATGTTGCGGCGTTTGGGAACAACCTCTGTGTCTTCAAGGAGCTGCAGCTCATAGGCGCGCAGAACGGTCCCCAAAACAATGGCGAGTTCATAGGTCGCGAAGGCTGCCCCGATGCAACGCCGATTGCCGCCACCAAACGGATAGTACTCCGCAGGTGAATACGTCCGTTGCAAGAAGCGGTCTGGATCAAAGGCATTGGCGTCGGGATAGATCTCGGGTCGGTAGTGCGTCAGACAACTGGCCGCCGCGACGCTGTAGCCAATGGGGATTTCGATCTCACCGAGTTGAAAGGGCTTTCTTGCCACGCGCAAAACTTCCGTGACGATGGGGTTCAATCGCAGCGTTTCCTGCACGATGGCTTTCAAGAGCGGCAAGGTCGCATAGGTTTCGGCCCGCCCATCGACGGCATCCAACTCCTCTCGTAAGCGATGCAACAAATCGGGATTTTGGAGCAGGTGATAGAGGGCCCACGCGATGGAAACGGCTGTCGTCTCATGGCCTGCGAACATCAACGTGCCGACCGAGTCCGCCAGGGTTTCAAAGTCCGGACCCTGACCATCGTCTCCGGGACGCGCCAAGATGGACAGGATGTCATCGCGCTGGTGGATTTCATCCCCGCGTCGCATCAGCTCCTCACGCAATTGCTCTCGCAGTTCGGCCTGCGCCTTTCGAAGTCGGTCCATGGGGCTCATGCCCAGGAAGCCAACCTGCGTTGCGGGCGAGAAGAAAAGGATCGGCCAGGATCGGCCTAGCACTTTGCGAGTCGCGTCGCGAAAACGCTCCAATACGGGCTTGGAATCCGCGCCCAAAATCGTCTTCAGAATCACATCCAGCGAGATCTCGGTGCCGACCTGGATGCCTGTGAATGTCGTCCCCGGTTCCATGCGTGAAAACACCGCTTCGGCGGTCGCTTGCATCGCATCGCCGTAGCGCCGCATACAGGCCCCGTGAAAAGGCGGGGCGATCTGCTTCCGTGCGGCGCGATGCGACGAACCTTCCATCAGAAGCAGTGATCCTGCACCCAGAATGGGCGTCATCGCCTTGGTTGCAAACACGCCAAAGGTATCCGGTGGCGCACGGAAGATCTGTTCGACCAGCGCCGGGTCGCCCGTCACAACCACCGATCCGTTCATCGCCGTCATCAGAAACGGATCGCCGTGTTCCGCGATGCACTTTTCAAACAGTCCTTTGGGATTGCGGATCACACCCCACGTCGACCTTAAGACTCCGCTCGGGCCGGTGGGCAGGTCCGATCGCATCTTGTCGCAGGCTGAGCGTGGAACCGTCATCGACCCCACTTTACCTTCACTGTGAAGTGGTGAGTGCGCGCAAGGACTCGTTGACACCCGTCACCAACGCGGCGACATCAGCGGGTTCAAACGTCGACTTCGCCGCGACCGTTGCCATGGCTTTGGAAAAAGGAATGGCTCGCCCAGGTGGCGTTTGCACCAGCGCGAAGCGGTCGGGTGTGGGAATGCTTGATAACCACCCGCCATCGGATACGTGAATCTGGCGATCTTCCACGTAGCTGGGTGGCAGCAGCTGGAAGGCGGATTCCGCGAGACGATATTCGTCGTCACCGGTGCGATCGAGAAGCCAAACCAGGAATCCGAGGTTGCCGGTTCGAGATGACACCCACACGAAGTGCCGGAGCGTCATGTCACGATGTTCTTTCATCCGCAACATGTTTGACTTGGCATCGAACACGCACACCTGTGGCGTTCGAACGATCTCATAAACCTCGTCCAAGCAGTCGATGTTCCCCGCCAGCACACGTCGGTCGATCATGCCCAGTTCGGCACCGAATTGGTTCGCGGTTTCGGGGGTGATGACGACGTCCGCAGACCCCAGGGACATCGCAAAACCCATTGCAATTCGATCCAAAATGTACGCGTCTCCTTGGATCCCTTCGCTCTTTTTGACGTTGGCAAGGATCGTGAGCTGGAACATCGCCGCATATCGCTGGGCAAAGTCGGGCAGGCTATCGACCGCTCCAGCGGCCAAACGAGGTTTGACCAGCGTGACCAGATGCGACCAGCCGTGAGACGCGTGCTGCGCCACCGGAATCCCTGGCGGCAACCGCTGCACCAAGGTGGGTTTCACGCGTAGCTTGGGAGGCGCGGCCGAAACCCATTCG
>JBCCYK010000060.1:0-27427 GCA_039189905.1 Planctomycetota bacterium | reverse complement strand
CTGCGTTTGAACTGGCGGATGGAAAAAGCGTTCTGGGCTTCAGAGACCTTGGTCGACCAGGCCTTTGGCAGCAAAGTGTTTCGCGTCAGCATCGATGGGATTCGGGACGACGAAGAAGGCCCGCAAATCGATCTCGCCAAGAACGTTCTGCCCAACCTGGGAGACCGCGTCATCTTGTTGACCGACAACGTCGTGCCCGCTTCGCCTCAATCGGATCGCATGTTGGTCGCGATTGAACTCCAAGACAGTTCCATGATTGTGAAGGCGATTGAGAAAGAAGCCGCGGTCGATTTCGCGGTGACTCGCATCGACGACGTTTCCGGGGTTCCCGTTTGGGAGGTCACCCCGGGCAGCGAAAGCGCCGATGCAGACGATGACTTTTTCGAAGACCTGCTCTTTGAGGATCCCGTGGAGGAAGAACAGCCACCGCTGTTGGATCGCTGGGCGGTCGCCGTTGTGCCGGCCAGTGAGGACTTGGGGGCATCATTCCTGGTCTGTTCCAGCCACATTGAGCTCTTGACCCAGGTCGTGACGCGGATGCGGACGGGACAGGGCGAGGCGATGATGGACGAGCCCATCGTGCGCCAGCTACTAGAAACCAGTCGCAAGTTAAGCCCCAAGGATCTCGCGATGCAACGGCTGGTCTTGCTTAATCGAACTTTGCGAACCAAATACGAACTGATGCGGCGTGGCGAATGGAAGGACAGCGACTCCATTCTCTCAAGCCTGTTTCGGCGATTGCTGGATGAAACCGACGGTGAGTTGGAAGTCGAACGACCTGACCTAAACAAGTGGCCGGTATTCGAGAGCATTTCCAAGTACTTGGGTGTTGCAACGAGCTACGTTGAAACAACCGACCAGGGATGGGAGCTGAACGGATTTCTCATGCGATCGACGGATCTGTGATCCCATTCTCGGAGAAGCCTTTGTTGCGGAGCAGGCACGCGTCACACCCACCACACGGGACCACCTGCCCCATCGCGTTCGTGATCGGGTCGTAGCACGAGAGCGTCATGCTATAGTCGACCTGCAATGCCAGGCCGCGTTCGATGATCTGCCCTTTCGTGAGATGGATCAGTGGCGTGTGGATCGTCAGCGGTCGCCCATCCTGCGTCGAAGCTTTCGTGGCCAAACGCGCCATGGTTTCAAACGCGGCGATGAACTCGGGACGACAGTCCGGATAGCCGCTGTAGTCCAAGGCATTGACGCCGATAAAAATATCAGAGCTACCCGTGACCTCCGCGATCGCAAGCGAATAAGAAAGGAAAATCGTGTTGCGTGCGGGCACATAGGTGACTGGAATCGAATCCCCGATTGCTTCCACATTCTCCCCTTTGGGGACTTCGATGCTGGGATCCACCAGGGCCGAACCACCTAATTGCGCCAGGTCGATGTCGATGATGTGATGAGACCGTACCGCGGCGCGTTGAGCGATTCGTTCGGCCCGACGAAGTTCTTCATCGTGTCGCTGGCCATAACGAAAACTGACCGCTTCCACCTGAAAGCCTTCGGCTTGCGCGATCGCCAAGCAAGTGGTGCTGTCCAAGCCTCCTGAAAGCAGGACCACGGCAACGGGTTTGAGGTCCACATCGGAACTCACGCCGCACCTCCCTTCCACAGCTTACGTCCAATCGAGGGAATGTAGTTGGTCCACTTGGCATCGCCGGAGACGTCGGCATCGATCAGACTGCCAAAGGCAGCCATTTTTGCATCCATGTTGTCCAGGTGATGTAGCAGCACGGCCTCCAAGGACATGGGCACCTTGGGACTCCCGTAATCAAGTTGCCCATGGTGACTCAAAATCAAGTGCTGCAAATGCAGCAAGAGCTCTTTCGGGAATGCGTGTTCGCGTTCCGCGTCGACGACCTGAACCATCCGCTGCAACTGTTCCAAGCCCAAGACAATGTGTCCCAGCAATTGCCCCGCATCCGAGTAATGGATTTCACCTTCGTGCGAAAGTTCCTCAACCTTGCCCGAGTCATGCAGGAAGGCTCCCACGAGCACCAACTCCGCGTTGATTCTCGGGTAGCGAGGTGCTACCAAACGCGCCAACTCCATGAGATCCACGGTATGCTGTAGCAGCCCACCGGGATACGCATGATGGTTGTTGACAGCCGCCGCGGCCCGTTGAAAGCCCGCCATGAACGGGTCGTCGTTGAGGTAAGCCTTGGCGAGTGACCGAAGGTCGGGACATTCCAAGCTGCCCAGCAGGTCCCGAAGACGCGCCAAAAGCACATCCGCCTGATCGGAGTCATAGGCATCGAAATCAGACGCGTCGATCTCGGCGGGGTCCATTCGATCCAAACGCGTCGCGATGATTTGAAGCTGGCCGTTATGAATCTGGGTGCGTCCGTGACAGTAGACGTAGTCACCGCGATCAAAGGCATCGAAAACCGCCTCGTCGGCATTCCACATCATGGTGACAATAGCACCGGATCGATCTGATAAACGGACAAACAGGTACTTTCCGCCCTGGCGATTCACACGAAGCTGTTTGTCGGCTGTTCGGAATGCTTGTTCGACCGTCTGGCCATCGGCCAAATCGGAAATCAAAGTGCGTGTCACAATTCAGGCCTTTCGAGGTTTGCCGGACAAACGCGCGCCATCGTGCAAACGCGTTCCTACCCGTTGTCGATTTGGCCCGCAGACTTGTCAATGATGCGCAATGCGGCTGGAGCGTGCCATGCGGAGCCACCACTCGCGCAGAAGCGACCAACCTGGTTGGCAAACGCCGCTCCAGAAGGCAGTCACGCGCGGCGGACTCGTGAATCGGCGGGTGTCAAATCACCTAAGACGATTCTTGATTGGAAACGCCTTTCCCATAAACCGGTGGTTTCCAGTCCTTAGGCAGTCGACCTTGGGGGCGCACGCCGAGAGCGCCTGATGGAATGGGATGGTCTTCGGCCTGCAGAAGCGGCAAACTGTCGGGAAGGTGTTTGATCCGAAAATCCTTGAACTGGATCTTCATGGCTGGGCCAACATGCACTTGGACGGCCAAAACGCCCTCGAGAGCACGTCCAGACACATCGAGATCGATGAGATCCGCCGTCATGTGTCCATCGATCCAGTGTTGATGGTGGTTGCCACGCGCTAAGACCCGATAATCATGCCAGGCATCCGGTTGAAACTCTTTGACAGGCATGCGATCGACGATCCAGGGTTGCCCCTCCGAATCGATGATCACGCGTTCCCCGGTGTGGCTCAGAATCCGGCGACCCTTTTCTTCGTAAAGCATGCCGTTGTACTTGGGTACATTGGCGACGACATCACACTGGTAGCCCGTCACCACATCCAACCCGAGGGCCGGTCGCATCTGACCGCGGTATTGAAGCCCACTGTTTCCGCCAGCGGTGACGCGAACCTTGACCCGCAAATCAAAGTTGCGAACCGTGGAATGCTTCCAGGAAAGAAAGCGATTGAGCTTCAGTGTTCCATCCGTGATTCCAGTGATGGCGCCGTCTTCGACGGACCAGTGGTCTGAGTCGCCGCTCCAGCCCTGCAAGTTCTTGCCATTGAAGATGCTGACAAATCCGTCCTCCGGCACCTTCACGCTCACGGCGGCGGTGGCGTCTGGGTACGGCACGGTTGATAGCGTGAAGGGGGACTTCAAGGGATCGATCGGTCCGCCCAACGCGTCGACACGCTCGTCGGTTCGTGCACGCATCTGCGTTAAAACCTGGGTGTAATCAGGATCGTCAGCCAGGTTCACCAACTCATCGGGATCCGCCTGCAGGTCGTGCAAGAACTCGTGGTTGCCATGATCGAAATAGCGAACGTATTTGAATTGTTCGTTCCGAATGCCTTCAAATGCCGGGATGCGCGTGCGGACGGCAAAATGTTCGTGAAAGGTATCTGTTCGCCACTGTTTCGGTGGCGCCCCCTCAATCTGCGGCTTGAGGCTGCGGCCCTGGTAGCGATCTGGAATATCCGCCCCCGCCCAATCCAAAAAGGTGGCCGGCAAGTCAACGTTCAAAGCCGATTCGGAAACAACCTGGCCGCGCTGCGCTGCATTTACCCGCGGATCCATCACGATCATGGGAACACGTAGAGCCTCTTCATAGTGCGACCACTTCCCCGCGAAACCACGATTGCCCATGTGGTAACCATTGTCTGCCGAGTAAACGATGATGGTGTTGTCAGCCAATCCCTTCTTGTCCAAGGCTTCCAAGAAGCGGGCGATCGCGTGATCGATCCCACTGACCATGCGGTAGTAGGCACGAATATTCGTCTGGTATTTCTCAGGCGTGTTCCAACGCCAAAAGAACCGCTCGCGGTTGATGGTGGTTCGCATGAAGTCCGGTTGTGCGTCGAAAATCGTGGGCGAATCCAGCCGTGGTGCGGCGATGGTGACGTCTTCGTACATGCCGTTACTTGATTCCGGCCACGGGAAATGACCGATTCCTGGACGTCGATCGCTGTCTTCGGCGTGACATGCGTTAAACCACATGTTCAGCGCGAATGGCGTGTCACCATCGTGGCGATCCAGAAAGTCAATGCCTTTGTTGACGATCAAGTCCGTCTCATGAACAAGCGTGCCATCGGCCTGCTTCTTGAAAAAGGGATTCCGGCCAATGACTTCGATCTCATCAAAGTGATCTTCTCGGCGAAACGATTTGGGCATCTTCGCGTGCCACTTGCCGAAGTATCCCGTTCGATAGCCGGCCTCCTTCAAGGCGTCTGAGACCAGCGACGCGACCGCGTCAGGACGAGCCACGTCCGGCTCCGCTGCCGTCCCGAAGCCGCGACCCGTCAACCCGGTGAGGATCGTGGTTCGGCTGACCCAACAAATCGAGTGGCTTACGAAGGCGTTTTCAAAGCGGGTTCCCTTCGCGGCCAACGAATCAATCGTCGGTGTCTGAATCACCTCGTTTCCATAACAACCCAGGGTGCTGGTGGTTTGATCGTCAGCAAAGAAAAAGACAATGTTGGGTTGCTTCGTGCCGCTTGGCTCGTCAGCAAACGCAACACCTTGGACGGCGAACAGAAGCCAACATGCGAGGGTGAATCGGGCGAGTAAGGCAGCGGAAACGGGCGAGTGAATCATCGATCTTCGAATTCTCAATCAAGGTCAGGCAGATCAGGACAAGGTCAGCAAACAAAGCGAGGTCGGGTTGGGTGTAGGGAGGCAAGCTTAGGTGCCAGCGTACTTCTGAAACGCAGCGATGGTGGCTTCGGCGGCGCCAGCTGAATCAGGCAGCGGGAAAGCCTCGGCGCACAGGTAGCCTTCATAGTTGGTTTCGCGGAGTGCTTCGATGAGGGGTTCATAGACCATGTGTCCCATCCCGGCTGCTTGGCGGTTTGAATCAACGAAGTGAATGTGCCCAACGAATCCCGCCGCCTCCCGAAACGCTTCGGCAAGATTCGCCTCCTCAATGTTCATGTGAAAGAGATCCGCGAGCAGCTTGATGCTGGTGAGCGAATGTTGCTTCAGAAAAGCCGCTCCATCGGCGAGTTTTGTGATCAGGTTCGTCTCATAGCGGTTCAGCGGCTCGTAAATCAGAAACTGCCCTCGCGACTGTGCGTGCTGTCCAAGGGATTGCAGCGCCTCAGCCAACCATTGCATCGCTTGGTCTTGGGAAACGTCGCCGCCGTGGCGGCCCTGCATGGAGCCAATGATTGCGGGAGCCCCCAGTTCAGCACCGAAGTCGATCATGGAACGAATGAAATCACGTGCTTGCTCGCGGATGTCACTCTCCGCATGGGTGAGGCTGAGGCCATGCTTGACCATCCCGGCGCCCGTTCCCACGGCAGCCACGTCCAGGCCGTGGGCATCCATCAGCGTTCGCACTTCACCCACCGGCACGGTATCCGGCCCGGGGGCAAAGATCTCAATCGCGTGAAACCCCAGCTTGGACGCATTTTCAAACGCATCTTCGAGGCCAGCCCAGTAAACGAAAGGTCCGCCCTTCGCCTCAGCCACGAGCGATACGGTGATTGCGGAACGAAACATGCGTGGAACCTCGTGTGAAACGCGATGGAGTTGAAACGCGCTTCCCAAAACGTGGGGGAACCAGCGCGGTGACCGCGTAGCTTATCTCAAGCAAACAGGGGCCGGAGCGTAGCCCAGAAAAACCTTTCTCGGAGCTGGGTCTCAGGTCTCACTCGTGGCCGAACATTTGACCAAGGATGGGTCCGGCTGATCGCTGCTATTCTCCTCGTTCGCACCCCGGTTTTTACCACGGAAATTCTCAACCCAAGCTTTTCCTCACGTCACGGAGTCAGCACAACCGAAACAACACAAACCGGAGATCAACATCACACCATGGAAAGGTGATGCTGGGGGTCTGCGATGGTGCCGCCCGAGCGGCATCGTTCATTCACAAAACTGCGGGGGGCAGTGCGAGTGAATTCGAGTTTTGGCCTGCGCATGGACGGGACCGTTCTGCGCTTCGCGACGCTGCTGCTCTTGGCATGGGCAATGGCGGGCTCCACCCACGGGCAAGGGGTGGCGGGCCGAAACGAACGCTGGCGCATCGGCATCCCGAAGTTGGGGCACAGCCAACGTGACGCGGTCATCGACGCGCTTCCTCTGGACCGTCTGACGCCCGCGGCGCGGGATCGTATCCTGCGGATCGCCAAAAAACCAACGATCTATCGGCGTTTGCCCACCCAGGCTGTGGCCTGCAGCCCGGAGATGTTCCTGTTCTTGACCCGCAATCCGGATGTGTTGGTCGGGCTCTGGGATTTGATGGGTGTCACCAAGGTCCAATCCAGCCGCGTTGGACCGTACCAGATTCGTGCGACGGACGGTCAGGGAACCACCTGCGATGTGGACCTCGTCTACGGGGACACACAGCAGCACATCTTCGTTGCGGACGGCGCCTACGATGGTTCCATGGTGACATCGCCAGTACGCGGCAGTGGCGTCTTCGTCTTGAGCCATCGGTGTACACCGAACAGTTCGGGCGGCACGACGGTCACGGGAACGCTGGACTGTTTTCTGCAACTCGAGAGCCTGGGAGCGGATCTGATCGCGCGGTCGCTGAGTCCGATCATCGGGCGCTCTGCCGACAGCAACTTTGAACAGACGGCCAAATTCATGGCGCAGGTCGACCAAGCCAGCAACCGCAATCCGGGTGCCATGCTCGACATTGCCGGTCGATTGCCCCAGGTGACGCCCCCGACTCGGAAAGCATTTGGAAACGTGATCGTGACAGTGGCTCGCAAAGGCCCGCCAAAGATCGCGTCGGCAAGACGTTAAGCCGCACCGTGTCGGTTCATGTCCGCACCACCTCGGGCGCGCCGACCAACTGTGGGCCACGCCCGTCGTCGAAGTACACGCGGTCGCGCCCGATCTTCTTGGCCGCATACAAGGCCTCGTCAGCGCGACGCACGAGTGGCCCAATGGCGAGGTCATCGTTTGTCTGGCTCATACCGATGCTGACCGTGGCCCGCAAAATTCCCTTTTCGGTTTGAAATTCAATCTCGGAGAGCCGACGACGCACTTCGTCGAATTGTCGTGAAGCGGCTCGAATCGGGGTGTCGGTCAAGATCACGAATTCTTCTCCACCGTAGCGTGCCACCATCAGAGCATCTCTGAGCTCTTCATCGAGCTTGGCAGCAACCTGTTGCAACACCATGTCGCCAACCGGATGACCGTAGTTGTCGTTGACGGATTTGAAATGATCGATGTCGACCAGGGCCAATGTGAATGCGCTGCCGCCACGCCGATAGATCGCGAAGAGTTCGTCGAGCTTCTTGTCAAAAGCACGACGATTGAAGACGCCAGTCAGACCATCGGTTCGTGCCTCGGTCAGATAGGATTCGATCTGTTTGGTTTGATGATCGAGCTGTTCTTCGGCTGCATCCAGTCTCGTTTGCAGTTGCTCGTTGCTGGACATGATCTGGCCGAGCAGTGCCACCAATTTCGTGTCTGCTCGCCCACCGGTTTCCAGTCCCTGCCGGACGACCTGATTGATTTCACCCAGCTCGGTCTGATATTGCGACACATTGCCGGAATACTCCGTCGTCCACTGGGAAAGCCCTTGCAGCAACCCAACCATCCGGTGACGTTCATCATCATCCAATAGGGAGTTGAGCTCGTTGGTACCGGACGCACCCCAGCGACGGCCCACGAGGTAGCCTGTCGCGAGCAACGCGATCCCAAAGAGCAGTCCAAGTGAAACCAAAATCAGGTTGACGGGCATCTCTCTCTCCCTGGCCGTGTCCAGATCAGCCCCAACCCTTGGGCCACGCTTCAGAGGGTACCAACTGGTGACCACGGATTGCAGGGCGCCACCCAGTCCGAGTCGGGGAAATCGCTGTTGCCTCGAGCATCCGTGAAGGCCTAAGATCCCGTGAAACTGGCATGTCCTCCCCCCTCCCCACGTTGTCACGCATGGATGCAAGGCACCGGCTGAACCCCCGTACCCGCGAAACGACGTCTTCGCGCACGCCGTGCTTTGTGATCGCGGAGGCAGGCGTCAACCACAACGGGGATGTTGGTCGTGCGCTGAGAATGATCGACGTTGCTGCGGGAGCCGGCGCCGACGCC
Source organism: Planctomycetota bacterium (assembly GCA_039189905.1). Taxonomy (GTDB): domain Bacteria; phylum Planctomycetota; class Planctomycetia; order Pirellulales; family Pirellulaceae; genus Rhodopirellula. The sequence goes on along the minus strand of JBCCYK010000060.1, from coordinate 18,933 downwards.
GTGAAGTTCCAAACGTTTCGCAGTGGTGAGATCGCCACGGCGACGGCGCCGAAGTGTGATTATCAGACCCATGGAACCGACCCTCAGGAGTCGCAGCAGGACATGTTGCGGCAGTTGGAGCTCTCTCGGCAGGATCATGCCTTGCTGGCCCAACACTGCCAGGAAGTGGGCATTGAGTTTCTATCGACGGCGTTTGACTGCCAGAGCGTGGGGCTCCTGGAAGAACTGGGTGTGGACCGTTTCAAGATCCCGAGCGGCGAACTGACCAACCTGCCGCTGGTTGAACGTGTGTCGCGGGGCGGCAGGACCGTCCTCATCAGCACGGGAATGGCCACTCTGGGGGACATCGAACAAGCGGTCAATGTGGCGGAGACGGCTGGGGCGAAGATCACAGTGCTGCACTGCGTCAGCGCTTATCCCGCGCCGGTCGAGGACGTGAACCTGCGGAGCATGGTGTCCATGGGCACCGCCTTTGATCTTCCGTTTGGATATTCCGACCACACCCTGGGGATTCAGGTCGCGCCCGCGGCGGTCGCGATGGGGGCACGTGTGATCGAGAAGCACTTTACCCTGGATCGAGGACTGCCTGGACCCGATCATGCCGCGTCTTTGGAGCCTTCGGAATTGACATCGATGATCAAGGCGATTCGCGAGGTGGAGCAAGCGATGGGTTCGGCACGAAAACGCCCAACGACCAGCGAAGCAGAAACCGCGCGGGTTGCTCGGCGTAGTCTCGTCGTGTCCCACGATTTGGACGAGGGAGACTCAATTGAAGAATCCAGTCTGGTGCTGCGACGCCCGGGCACAGGTCTTCCACCATCGATGAAGGACTACTTGGTCGGTCGACCGGCCCGACGTGCCATCCCAGCCGGGACTCTGATCCAGTTTTCAGACGTTGCATGACCACTGCCAGCGCCCTGTCGTTTCGAATCGCCGTCGTCACCGTGGCACGAAGTGACTTTGGGATCCTGCTGCCCGTGTTGAGGCAGCTGAAGGATCAAGCTTGGTGTGATCTCAGTTTGATTGCCGCGGCAGCTCACCTCAGTCAGAAACACGGTGAAACGCTGGAATGGGTATGCCGCGAGGGATTCCAGGCCGACGCGATGGTTCCGACGTCGGACGAAACCGACACACCGGCCCAAGTCGGTCGTGCGACCGCCAAGGCTGTTTCCGGCTTCACGACCGCCTACGAGAAGCTACGTCCGGATCTCTTGATTCTTTTAGGGGACCGATTCGAGATGCATGCCGCGGCCGTCGCCGCCGTTCCGTTCCGAATCCCGATTGCTCACATCCACGGCGGTGAAATCACTGAGGGTGCGATCGACGAGTGCTATCGTCACAGCATCACCAAGATGAGCCACCTCCACTTTGCATCGACGCAAGCTCACGCGGATCGCATTGTGCAGATGGGTGAGGCACCCGACCACGTCGTGGCTTGTGGCGCTCCCGGCTTGGACCAGCTGCAAGGTTTTCAGCCATTGACGCGTGATGAGCTCCAATCTCGACTCAACTTATCCTTGTCCAAGCGACCGCTCGCGATCACGTTCCATCCCGAAACGCTTGGTTACCTGCGGGCGGAAGATCAACTGACGTCGTTGATGACCGTCCTCAAGACGGCGGATCACCCTTTGGTGATTTCCCAACCCAATGCTGACCCCGGCAACGCCAAGATTCGCGAGGCATGGGAACGATTCGCTGCCCAAGCCCCAGACCGAATCCGCTTGGTCGCCAACATGGGAACCCAGACCTATTTCAGCCTGCTCCACCACGCCGCAGCCATGGTCGGGAACTCATCAAGCGGCATCGTCGAAGCAGCCTCGTTCGGCCTCCCGGTCGTCAACGTGGGCGATCGCCAGAAGGGTCGAATGGCAGGCAGAAACGTGATTCACTGCCGCAACGAGGTGGACTCCATTCGTAGCGCGGTCCTTCAAGCCTGTGATGATTCGTTTCGGCGCGGGTTGCAAGCCATGGCAAATCTGTACGGTGACGGACACGCCAGCGAGAGGATTGTTTCGGTTCTACAGGCTCGGTTAGTGACAGGCCTATCAACTCGCAAACCCTTTTACGATCTTCCGCCGGCCGCCGTTCGGGCCAACCTTCATGGCTTACCGAAGGAGGCGGCGGCATGAGTTCGATAGAATCCGAGCGACAAGACGTCCTGGGAACGCCACTGCGTCCACTGATAGGGATCGGTGCGGGGGGACATGCCCGCGTCGTCATTTCGTTGGCTCGCCAATGCGGTTTCCGATTGGAGTGTCTGCTTGAGAAGCCAAACGCCTCCGTCCAACGCGACTTTCTCGACGGGGTTAAGCTCGTACACGCTTGTGAAACCAGCTACTTGAAAGGCCGGAGTTGCGAGGGTTTGCGATCAAGTTCGCTCAAGGTGGCGATCTGCGTCGGAACAAGCAACGACACACGAGCGCGCCAGGCGATCTACGCGCGGGTTGAAACACTTGGGTGCGAAACGCCCAACTTGGTGCATCCGACCGCCATGGTCGATGGCAACGCCAGTCTGGGGAAAGGCGTTCACGTCCTAGCGGGCGCCCTTGTCGCTTCGGGTGCAACGGTCGGCGACAACGTCCTGATCAATCATCGCGCGGTCGTCGAACACGACTGCGATGTCGCCGACCACGTGCATGTTGCCACGGGCAGTGTTCTGTGTGGCGGCGTTTGCGTGGGAGCGGGCACACTCGTCGGCGCGGGCTGTGTGGTGCTGCCCGGTGTTGTTGTGGGAAGCAATTGCGTGATCGGTGCGGGCAGCACCGTCACAAAGGACGTTGCCGATGGCGACGTCGTGAGGGGAGTTCCTGCTCGTGCGATCCAACAGGTCAAAATCGCGTGATGCATCGTCCAAACTCATTCGTGGGGTCATTTGACATGAATATAGAACGCATCGACGACTGCACGGAGATTCAGACACAATCGGGCGAGTGTCTTCGTGACGCGATGCAACGTCTGGACCGAACGGCCCTTGGGATATTGCTGCTCTGCGACAAACAGGGTGTGCTTCTGGATACGATCACCGACGGTGACGTGCGGCGCGCGATTCTGGCGGGGGTCGACTTGGACGCACCCCTGTGGCAGTTGTATGGCCGCAAGGTCCGACAAGGTCAGAGCCCGGTCACGGCACCTGCCACGTCTTCGACAACAGAACTGCAGGCGACGATGATTGCGGCCAAGGTCAAACACTTGCCGCTGGTGGACGGAGAACAACGCGTCGTTGGGCTGGCGCGTGAAAATTTTGAATCCGCTACACAGCACTCGGGCGATGTCCAAGCCGTCGTGATGGCGGGTGGATTTGGGACGCGCTTACGGCCCCTGACAGACAACACGCCCAAACCGATGTTGCCCGTTGGTGGCAAACCGCTCTTGGAACGTACGGTTTCACGATTGCGAGACTGTGGGATCCGCCAGGTGCACCTGACGACTCATTATTTGCCGGAACAGATTGAGCAACACTTTGGCGATGGGGAAGACTTTGATGTGGACATTCGCTACGTCGCCGAGGAGCAGCCGCTCGGGACGGCCGGTAGTCTCAACCTGGTTCGAGACAACGAATCCCCGCTGATCGTCATTAATGGCGATATCCTGACGGGCGTCGATTTCGGTGCTCTGGTTCAATTTCACCAGGAACACGATGCCGATATGACCGTGGGCGTCCGCCAGTACGATTTCAAGGTTCCCTATGGCGTTTTGGAAGCTCATGAGGGGCGCGTGCAGAGTCTTCGCGAAAAACCCAAGTACGAGTTTCTGGTGAATGCCGGGATCTATCTCGTTGGAACCGAGGCACGACAATACATCCCTTCCGGGCAGCGATTTGACATGACGGACCTGATCGAGACCTTGCTCAAGAACGAGAAGTCCGTCGTGAGCTTTCCAATCATCGAGTACTGGTTGGACATTGGTCAGCCGGCCGACTTTGAGCAAGCGCAACAAGACATTCAATCAGAAAGGTGGGCAGCGTGAATTGGGAATCCAAACAGGTCCTCGTCACGGGGGCAGGTGGCTTCATTGGCAGCCACCTGGCGGAGACGCTGGTCCGTCGCGGTGCGAACGTGTGTGCGATGGTGCGTTATGGTTCAAGCAACCATCATGGCTGGCTCCAGGATTCGCCTTTCGCAGGTGACCTGGAAGTCATCGCGGGGGACATTCGCGACGCGGGCAATGTACGCCGTGCCATGGACGGCTGTGATGTCGTGCTGCACCTCGCGGCACTCATTGCGATCCCTTACTCGTACGTCGCGCCCGATTCCTACGTCCGAACCAACATCGATGGTACGCTCAACGTGCTGGAGGCGGCACGCACACTGGGGACTCCTCGGGTCGTTCATACATCCACCAGTGAGGTCTATGGCACGGCCATGCGGGTCCCGATCGATGAGGAGCATCCCTTGCAGGGTCAGTCACCCTATTCCGCAACGAAAATTGCCGCCGATAAGCTGGCTGAGTCTTACTATCGGTCCTTTGATTTACCGGTCGTCACGATTCGGCCCTTCAACACATTCGGGCCACGTCAATCGACCCGTGCGGTTCTGCCTACTATCATCACGCAGGCGTTGACGGGAGACACCATCAAGCTCGGCGCAACAACACCGACGCGCGATCTAACGTTTGTCGCGGACACGGTCGAAGGATTTCTCTGCGGCGCATCCGAATCCGGTATCGAAGGTGAGACCATCAACCTTGGCACGGGGTCGGAGATTTCGATTGGGGACTTGGCTGCGATGGTCTGTCGTCTGTGCGGCGCTGATTGTGAGGTCATTTGTGACGACGAACGTTTGAGGCCGCCCAAGAGCGAGGTGAATCGCCTGTTGTCAGACAACGGTCGCGCGAAACGCCTCATGAACTGGCAACCCGAACGGACTTTGGAACAAGGCGTCCTTGAAACCATCGAATGGATGAAGGGAAACCTCAGCCACTTTCGTGCCGGTCAATACACGGTTTAACGGTTGAGTCGTTCAAGCAGTGAAGACGATTTCGCAGTGAAGACGGTGTCGAAATGAACTCGGAGCGGAACGCGACAGTACATCCGTCGCCTAGCACGGCAGAGGAAGTCATGGCATGCTTGGCTTCCGTCTTGCCGCGTGACGCGGACGTGGTCCCCCTTCACGAACCGAATCTGACGGAACTGGAACAACGCTACGTCCATGATTGTGTGGCAAGCGGCTGGGTTTCTTCGGTCGGAAAGTACGTCGACCGACTTGAACGCGAGATCGCAGACTACACCGGATCGCGTTTTGCGATTGCGACGGTCAACGGGACATCGGCGTTGCACGTCGCGTTGCTGCTGGCGGGCGTGCGAGCCGGCGATGAGGTCCTCTGTCCAGCATTGAGCTTCGTAGCCACTGCCAATGCGATTCGATACTGCGGCGCGTGCCCGCATTTTGTTGACAGTGAACACCGCACGCTTGGCGTGGATGCTGTCAAGTTGCGGGACCACCTGGAAACGGCGACGCAAATGGAGGATGGCAGTTGCGTTAACCGCCTGACAGGACGGCGGATCGCCGCCCTCGTCCCGATGCACACGCTGGGGCACGCAGCGGACCTGGGTGGTCTTCAGGAAGTTTGCGACGCGTTTGGACTGCCGATGGTGGAGGATGCGGCAGAGTCGTTGGGCACTTATCTGGGGAACCAGCACACCGGAACCTTCGGTCTTGCTTCCGCGATCAGCTTCAACGGGAACAAAATCATGACGACGGGCGGCGGTGGGATGATCCTGACCCAGGACGAACGCTTGGCGAAACGAGCCAAGCACTTGACCACGACCGCGAAACGGCCTCATCGCTGGGAGTTTGTTCATGATGAGGTTGGCTACAACTATCGCATGCCGAATTTGAACGCTGCGCTGGGGTGCGCCCAGTTAGAGCGTTTGGATGAGTTCTTGCGGCGAAAGCGTGGGCTCGCCGAACGCTATGCACACGCCTTCTCACAATGCAGCGGTGCCCATTGGGTCCAGGAATGGGAGGGCGAAAGTGCGAACCATTGGGTCAATGCCATTCGCGTGCCCGATCATCGCGATGCTGTGCTGCAAAGGAGCCACGAGGCCGGATGGCAAGCGCGTCCGCTATGGAATTGTTTGCATTCTCTTTCGATCTTTGCCGACTGCCCGCGGATGGACTTGACCGTTTCCGAGTGCTTGGTTGAAACGACCGTGTGTCTACCAAGCAGCGTGAAGCTGGGGCCGTGACACCAAAGGGAAGGCACCTCGGTGCGCTTGGATGCGAACGTCCGCGGTCCCTACCACGCTGTCCAGCCACCATCCACCACGAGGTTTTGCCCGGTGATGTAGGCGGAGTCGGGCGCCAGCAGGAACATCGCGGGACCCACGACATCTTCCTCCGTGCCCATTCGTCGCAATGGAGTGCGATCGACGTAGCGATCCACGAACGCGGCGGGCTGAGAGCGAAAGAGTCCCCCAAGAGACAAACAATTGACGCGAATCTTAGGCGCCAACGTGGTGGCGAGATATCGGGTCAGCTGAAGTAAGCCGCCCTTGCTGGCGCCATAGGCCGCGGGGTTAAACCCCATCTGCGTTCCCTCATAGAGACGGTGGTCCGGACCGGACATGCCATAGATGGAACCGATCATGAGCACACTCGCCGAGCCGCTTTGGCGAAGCGGTTGAAGCAGTGCCTGTGTCACGTAGAAAGGAACGGTCAGATTCACCTCCAAACAGGATCGCCAGGTTTCGGCAGACTGTTCTTCCAGTGGCACCGTCCAACCCGGCAGGCCACTGGTGCCCACAAAAGCAGCGTTGTGCACCAATCCATCCAGCGTGCCGAAGTGATCTGCGACATCGCCGCAGGCCTCCCGTGTTTGCCGCTCGTTCAGCAGGTCTGTCTCAAACGTGAGGACTGCGTCGTCCCGCGACGCCATTTGCTTGATCTCGCGTGCAACGGATTCCAGTGCCGTTGCTTGACGGTCAAGGAGTGCGACGCGACCGTCGGATGCGACAATCTGCTGAGCCAGCTTGGCGCCGATGTGGCCAGCGCCGCCGGTGATCAGAATGCTTCGGTCTCGCCAGGTGTCTCTCACGCTGCGTTCCGCCCGATCGGCAGGATCTTCATCGGCGACTCCCGCTGCGCGGCATTCCGGTAGAGTGCCTCGGCAATCTCGAAGTCTAATGGCGTGTCGATGTCGATCGAGCGCTGGACAGGCACTTCCACGTAAGCAACATCACACTGGAAGATGCCGTTTCGATTCAGCACCGCATCGGCGTCGGCCGCATAGGCCACGGTGGTGATGTCGAACACAGGTGGCGCGTCTTGCCGCCGTGTGACGTCAGGGGTCGCCATGACCAGGGAGCAGCGGTCGTCCCGGTCGACTTGGACTTGATTGAAATACGGGTTGCGATACGGCGAGGCGACGGTCAAGACAAGCTCGGAATTCGTTTCACGGAGCCGCTGGATGCAGGCGTCGATATCACAGGTCTTTCGAAGGGGTGCGGTAGGGGGAACGCTGACAAAGATATCGGGCTTCTGGGGCGAGAGCTCTTCGATCGCGTGTTGCCAGGCAAGCCATTCGGGTGCCGAATCGGTTGCCAACGCTTTCGGTCGCAGGCCGGGAACGATTGCGCCATGGCGGATCGCCTCGGCCGCGATGTCCGCGCAGTCCGTGGACACGATCACGTCATCGATCTGGTCGGAAGCAAGGGATCTCTTGATCGCGTGGCCCAGCAGGGAAACGCCGCCAAGCTTTCGCAGATTCTTACCAGGCAGACCTTTGGACCCGCCTCGCGCAAAGACGTAAGCAAAGCACACGGGCTTTCTTCTCCAGCGACGTGGCTTCTCGGGGAGGTGCTTGGGGGTGCTGGCGCTCGGCTTGTCGCCTGCAGCCTGTTCGGCTTCCTCGACCAGTCGTAGGGCTTCCGTGCCGGACGCGTCATTGTCAGCTTCGAAGTGACTTCTCGGCCCAACCTTGGTGATGCGACCGAGAAAGTGCTCCAGCATTCGCACATAGCTCGCATTGCGATCTTCCCCTTCGCGGCGCCAAAGAGTTTCTCGCTCGCTGGCCGTCGTCAACACGGTTTCGCCCGTGATTGCGTTCCAAGTCAGCGTCCCTTTTGACCCGGTGACGCGGCAGCGACGAAAAGGCTCATGGCTTAACAGGTCAAGATGAACGTGACCGTGCAGAACAGAATCAGGGGACGCGCCGCGAAGCTGCAATTCAGCCCAATCCTCGACGTCGATCTCCAAGTCGCTGAGTTTCCGCAAGTCTGCGGAAGCCAAGGAGAGCGGTCCTAGCAACCACTGCATGTAGTCCAATTCGTGGCTCAGTTCTCTGAGGGCGCCGCCGCCAAGTTCCCGCCGAGCCGATACGCACTCGCGGTAATCTTGGTCCGGTCGCCACGAGGGCAGGTATTGTCCCACTTCCGCGTCGAAACCAAGCGGTTTTCCAATCTGACCCGCCCGAATCGCTTTCCGCATTCGAATCAGGCCTTCGTCGAAGCGAAGGTTGTATGCCGTCATGAGGACCCGATCGTTCCGTCGGCATGCCTCGACGATCGCATTGGCGGCGGGAAGCGAGTTTGCGAGCGGTTTCTCGACCAGCAAATGGGTGCCCGCCGCAGCCAGCTTCAGGGCCGATTCCGCGTGCAGCGTGGATGGCGACGCGATGATCGCATAGTCCGGTGCCGGTGAAACACACTCGGCGAGCGCTAGGCAGACCTGGTCCGCACCCAGCAACTTGGCGAGCCCGTCATCGTGTCTCCGAATGACGGTGAGATGATCGTAGGGGCGCAGCTGTCGCAGGTTTCGGAGGTGGCGTCGCCCGATACTGCCGAGTCCAACGATGACGCCTCTCAACGCACTCATTCGCAGCTTCCTCAGGGGTTGGGCAATCGACTCGGTCGGCTTCTATTTCGCAGAATCGCCCTTTCAAGCCAACCCCGAATGCGGCTAATCTCCGCCAGCGGTCCCGCCCTCCCGTGCGGACCCGAGAGTTGTCCCCAATCGGCCGTGCAGGAAGCATGCCAGACAATCCCCCCACGATCGTGCACATCGCCTATCCCACGTGGCGAAAGAACGCGTTGGTTGCGCTGGCGCGGGCCAAGGAGCTTCAGGAGCAGGGTGAGTCGGTCCTTATCACCCACTGCGCCGCGACTTTCGGGACCTGCGCTGTCAACTATCTGGCCAACCCGCTGACCTGTGCGGCCTGCAAGCGGCTCGTCCGTCAGAACACTTCCCAACTCGGTCTTCCGCTCGTTGAGCTGGATCCAAGCCGGATCGAGCCTGACGTGGCGAGTTTGCAAGTGGAGAACACGGAGTTGAAAGAAGCGATGGAGGAAGGGGTGACGAGTGGCCTCATCTCCGCATTCCGCATGTTGCCCGACGACATGCGTGACAGCAAGCGAATCTCTCGCATTCGATCACGTTACCTCGCGAACGCCTACGGGCTGTATTCGCAGCTCTTGGCGTTGGCACGGTCGCGCCATGCGGCGCGGATAGAAGTCTTCAATGGGCGCCACGCCTGCTCTCGTTTCTGTTTGTCCGTCGCCGAGGTGCTTGGATTGCCCTTCAACACCATGGAAGTGACCGCATGCGGGAAGCCCGCGGTTTTCGCAGGCCACCGACCCCACGACCGTCGCAACATCCAAAAGCGGGTCTTGTCCTATCCCGCCGATTACGAGATTGCGGAACGTTACTACGGACGTCGACAGGCACCGACCTCCAACAAGTTTGCGAAGAAGCATGGAGGCGGCTTCACACCGCCCGACGCAAACGCATGGTCGAAGAGAATCAGCGTCTTTCTGAGCAGCCAAGATGAGTTTGAATCCTTGGGGCCAGACTGGCGATCGCCGTTCGCGGACTACGCTTCGGTCCTCCGGGATGTTGTTCGTCGGAACCCCGACAAGCTGTTTTGCATTCGTTTCCACCCCAATCAGGCAGCGATGACCAGCGATGTTGTGACCCCGTTCTCGAGCATTGAGTCGCTGCCGAACACGCAGGTCTATTACCCCGATGCGACGGTCGACAGCTACGGTTTGATGCAGTGGAGTGATTGGGTGGTCACCTTTGGCTCCACAGTTGCCGTCGAAGCGTGTTGGATGGGTAAGCCATCGGTGATTCTGGGACCGTCGTACTACGACGGCTTGGATGTTGCCTACGTCCCAAACAGCATCGACCAGCTCTGTGACTTGCTGAAGCAGGACCTGCCGGCCAAGTCACGAGACAACGCGGCACGCTGGGCGACCTACGCCACCAACGATGGAGACGACTTCGCCTACATCGATTACGACGGTCGCAACATTCATCCCAAGGGATTTGCCCATCGAGGGCTGATCTCGACCCGCGTGGCACGGGGTCTCAACAACTTCGCCTGCCACGCGATCCGAAAACTCAACCGCAAAGCTGCCTGACGAAACATGTACAGCACCGTCGTGCCCGACATGGCCCCCTTTCCACCTGTCGACACGTTCACAGATCGCACGTGTCTCTCGGGGATCGTTGCACATGTTGGGCTGCACAAAACGGGAACGAGCGCCCTGCAATGCTATCTCAAGGAAGGAAATGCGGACTATTTCGTGGCGCATCGGACTGGTTACATGGACTTGGTGCAAGCCATCTCGTCCGGGAAGAGAGTGTTGATCAGCGAAGAGAATCTCTCCGGCCACCCTTTCGAAAGGGATCGAGGATGCTATCGGAAGCGTTTTCATGAGAGCATTCAGGCGACGCACCGCGTTTTTCGTCCCGAGGCGTACATCTTGGGCCTGCGCGAGCACTCCCGGTTCATCGAAAGCGCGTACCGACAATACCTTTGCGAGGGAGGCACCTTACGCTTTCCTGAGTTCATCGGCGATGAAGGCACCAGGCCTGTGATGACGCTCGAGCCCAATGCTTGGCAAGAACGGATTGAATCACTCCAGTCGTTGGTGGGAACGGAACGCGTGTTTGTCTATTGCCAGGAAGACCTTGCAGAGCAATTCTCACGCGTGATGGGCGCGTTGGAGGAGTTTCTTGGGACACGATTTGGCTTTGGCGAAAAGCTAACGGTGCGAAATCGTGGTTTTGGGGTACGAGTTGCGACCGTGCAGCGGACCTGCAATCGAATCGACACGTTCCTTCGTCGAGCCCGAATGCCGTTGCTACGCGGACGCGCTACGAAGATGTTTGGCATTAGCTCGCCGCAGATTTGTCGTAAGTGGCTGGGCTGGATTCCGCAAGCGAGAGACTTTTTTGACACGGAGGCCCGTTTGCGGTGGAGAGAACGTTACACGAGCGACTGGCAGTATGCCTTGTCGAGTCGGTCTTATATCCAGGCATAGAGACGTAGTGCGTAAGCCGACACCGTTTCATCGCGGCAGCATGTTTGATCATCAGCATGGCAGGGTCTACCTTCCACCAATGGGTCAATGAGAAGATGGACCAACTACGCATCATACCCCGACTCGACATCAAGGGACCCAATCTGGTGAAAGGGATCCACTTGGAGGGCCTCCGCGTGCTCGGTGAGCCGGCCGACTTTGCACAGCACTATTACGAGCAGGGTGCTGATGAATTGATCTACCAAGATGTCGTGGCAAGCCTTTACGAGCGGAACGGCCTTTTCGAGCTCATCGCGAAAACCGCTCGCAACCTCTTCATTCCATTGACGGTAGGCGGTGGGATTCGTTCTGTCGACGATGTCACTCGGGCACTCCAATCCGGTGCAGACAAGGTGGCCATCAATACGGCTGCCATTCGCGATCCGGATTTGATATCAACACTGGCCAAGCGATTTGGGTCCTCGACCATCATCGTGGCGATCGAGACCCTCAAGGAATCGGATGGAAGCTACCTGGCCTATACAGACAACGGTCGCGAGCACACTCGCGTCCCCGCGATTGAATGGGCAAGAAAAGTGGAGCGTTTGGGAGCCGGTGAAATTCTCTTGACGAGTATTGATCGGGAAGGGACCGGAAAAGGTTTCGACGTGGAGCTGATTGGCGAGATCAGTCGGCAGGTTGACATTCCTGTGATCGCCCATGGAGGCGCTGGAAGTGCGGATGACGTCGCATCCTTGTCGAAGGCCACTGGCTGCTCCGGCGTGGCCTTGGCAAGCATCTTGCACTACCACGCTCGATTTGAAACATCGGTTGCTTCGCGACAGGATCAGGATGGATCGCGGCATCGTGAAGGGAACAGGGAATTCCTGCGCGGCCGACACACGATGGGAAACATTCGGGCTTGCTCCCTGCCTTCGCTTCGCGATTCGCTCCGCAGTGTTGGCGTCCGTTGCCGCACAAGTTTGTCGGGCGCGTCATGAGCAAACAAGTCATCGTGGTCGACTATCAACTGGGGAATGTCTTCAGCGTGATGGAGGCATGTCGGTATGTCGGCTTGAACGTGACGCATTCGCGTGATCCGGATCAGTTTGAATCGGCAGACGCACTGATCTTGCCAGGTGTCGGTGCGTTTGGTGATGCGATGGAGTCCCTTCAGAAGCTCGGTTTAGATAAAGCGCTTCGGCGCTGGTCAGACCAGCAACGGCCTCTGATGGGCATTTGCCTGGGCATGCAGCTTCTTTTTGAAGAAAGCACTGAATTCGGTCACCATTCAGGACTGTCACTGATCCCGGGGACCGTTGAGCGACTGCCTTCCGTGACACAAGCAGGATCCAAGCTGCGCGTGCCAAAAGTGGGCTGGAGTCCCGTACAGCTTTCGCAGGGCTTCGCATCCAGCGAACTGGCCAAAGGGATTGATGGCTCCGCTGACTTCTATTTCGTGCATTCCTACTATGCAAAACCCGCGTCGCTCGACGACGTTGCCGCGACCTGTTGTCACGGTGACTTTTCGTATTGCTGCGCCGTGCGTCGCGGTGGTACTTTCGCAACGCAGTTTCATCCGGAAAAGAGCTCTGAGGTCGGAATCACTCTGCTCCGCAACTTTGGCAGCATGCTTTGAGTCGCATGCATGGGCTGAAGCTGATGCCGTTTGTCATGCGAGCATTGATTAGACCGGATCTGCCATCACAGATCGATGGATCGAACTGAACACTATCATGGCGAGGAATCTGAATGTGCCGGGAACAGGGAGTTGGAGTGGAACCTTACTATGGCCTCCCATCGCGGGTTCAATTCTGCAAGAGCTGCGTGATGTCGAACCAACGGCCGACCTCAGCGATTGAGTTTCGGCACACGCGTCAGAGCAAGAAAAAGACCCTCGCGTTCAACGATGAGGGCATCTGCGATGCCTGTCGCTTCGCTCAAGAAAAAGAAAGCACGGATTGGAAGCAACGAGAAGATGAACTTCTCGCGCTGTTGGACCGGTATCGAAGCAAAGACGGGAGCTATGACTGCATCGTCCCCGGAAGCGGTGGCAAAGATAGCGTTTTTCAGTCTCATGTCTTGAAGTACAAGTATGGCATGAACCCGCTGACGGTCACTTGGCCACCGATCCTCTATACCGAGTACGGTTATCAGAACTGGAAAAACTGGATCGACGTCGCTGGCCATGACAACCTAACGTTCACGCGTAATGGTCGCGTGATGAAGCTGCTTACAAAGCTGTCAATCGAAAATCTGTTTCACCCGTTTCAGACTTTTATTTTGGGGCAGAAGAATTTGGGTCCCAAGTTGGCCGCAAAATTTGGGATCCCGCTCGTGTTCTACGGGGAGAACGAAGCGGAATACGGGAATCCGATTGCAGACACGGCGAGCAGTCTACGCGATCAGTCCTATCACACGTTCAAGAACCTGGATGACCTCTATCTTGCGGGAGTTTCGATCGCCGAACTTCGTGAGCGTTACGATGTCGGATTGAGCGACCTGAAGAGTTTCTTGCCGGCGCCCGCATCTGAAATTGAAAAATCGAACGTCCAGGTGCACTACCTGGGTTACTACCTCAAGTGGACGCCGCAGGAGGTCTATTACTATGCCGTTGAAAATTCAGGGTTCCATGCCAGGCCTTTTCGTACGCAAGGCACGTACAGCAAGTACAACAGCATTGATGATAAGATTGACGACCTGCACTACTACACAACCTACATCAAGTTTGGTTTAGGTCGCGCGACCTACGACGCGTCTCAGGAAATTCGCAACGGTCACATCACCCGAGAAGAGGGGGTCGCGTTGGTGAATCGTTTTGATGGTGAGTTTCCTGATCGCTATTTCTCGGAAGTGATGGAGTACATCGGACTCTCGGAAGAGCGATTTCACGAACTTGCCGATCAGTTCCGTTCGCCACACCTCTGGGAACGGCGTTCTGATGGTGAGTGGGAATTGCGACACCGAGTTAGCAACCATGGATGTGACGATTCTGTTCGCGAGCTTAGGGCGGCGTAAGCGGTGCTGACGTTTTGCGATCCGAGTCTGCTTGGCAGTTTGGGGAGCGTTCGCGTGATCACCTCGATACGGCTTGTCGTGGATTGCCCCTCCGCGCCAGTGACCTGATTATGAGCAATAACAAGATCCTCGTTCAGCTTCCGCCACCGCAGCACAAGCGGGCCTATCGGCTGATGCTGGGCTACGCCGAACAATTGCGGGAGGATGGGGAAACCGTCGTCTTGGCAAACTGCGGTGTGACTGGTGGGTCATGCGAAGTCAATCTGACCGGAAGCAGACTCATCTGTCGCGCATGCCAGAGCGATAGCGAATCCTCTGCGCTCGCCATGGGTTTGCCGCTCATTTCCCTTGGCACACCTGAAGATCTTGCCGAACCCCCGGAGATGACGCTCGGCGTTGCCAGGGTGCTACTTGACGGCGTTCGCAGTTGCTTGGTGAGTGTCTTGAGGATCCTCACATCAGACCTGAGGAGGATACGGATTCTCAAGCGGATTGTCCACAAACAACTCCGTACTGCCGCTGGGGTCTTTGCGGCTGGCCAAAGAGCGTTGGAATCCCGCCAATTTCGGGCGGTGGCCGTTGTGAACGGTCGTTATGCGTGCCGCCGAGCGGCGTTGCATGCGGCGGTCGTTGCCGGGACGGACTTCACCACGCTGGACTTTAACTTGTTCGGCAAGCCAATGGTTTTCCACGGGCATACGCCACATGATCGGTCCGCAATCCAACGTCGGATGCTTGCCAGTCCCGCAGACCATGCAGTTGCGAAAGCCTATTTTGATCAACGTCGGTGCGCGACATTCAACAAATTTGCCAGGAAACACACGCAGTTCGCGCCACCGACGACGGAAGGCTTTGACCGCCGAATCACCTTCTTTCTCAGTAGTCAGGACGAATGCGAGTCCTTGGGCGCGGACTGGAATTCCAACTTTGAGGACAATGCCGCCGTCATCCATGCGGCCGCAACCGCGTTTCCCAAAACGCTTCTTTGTGTCCGCTTCCACCCCAATCAAGCCTCCATCTTGAGTGACGTGGTCAGTGACTTCGATTCGCTTCGTGAATTAGACAATGTCGTCATCTTCAATCCGAATGATGTGATCAATTCTTATCGCTTGATCGATTGGAGTGATGTCGTGGTCACGTTTGCTTCCACCATCTCGGTGGAAGCATGTTGGCAGGGACGACCCGTGATCCAGCTTGGCCCCTCTTTCTATGATCAGCTCGGTTTCTCCGAGACTCCGGAAACACTTGAAGACTTTCTCGAACTCCTGAACCACGACTTATCGGCGAAGCCAATTGAACCGGTCGTTCGATTTGCGAATTATGAAGTCACGGGGTTTGACGAAATCGCGGCGATGGAACGCACTGACTCTCGACGGATTATCGAGAACGCGGCGCGTACAGGATCCATAGCAACGAAAGCGGCCAAACAAGCGAATGAGATCGCACAAAACGGACTGAAGGCGTGGTTAAAGTGGCGGCTTCAGTCACGCGCCGCGGCTTGATGGGATTTCTTTTCCAATGCGCCGCCACCACGACCCCAGCTTAAGCTTCTGCACATTCTTCAAATAGATCTTGCCATGACCGCCCCTCCAATCGTCATCACAGGATGCCCGCGTTCGGGCACCAAAATGATGGGCCGCGTGATCGGAAACCTGATTCAAGAGTTGTGCCTGGTCACTGAGCATGACAGTGTGATCGGCGGGATTCCAGAAGATCAGTCTCAGGTCTTCGATCATGAATTGTGGTGGGAGGCGTTCGATTATCCTGCCCGCGATTCGCAGACCGGTGTTCCCCTGATCGAATCGCCCCTTGCCTCGGATGAGGCCATCGAGTCTTTGCGTGAACGGTACCTGGAGATCGCTCGCGGACGACAACTGGTGATCAAGAACCCCTCTCACGTCCTCTACCCAAGCTTGGTGCGGCAGATCTTTCCGGACGCCCAGTTCCTTTATTGCCTCCGTGATCCCTGGCCCACGATTCACTCGATGACGAAGGCCGGTCGAGAGTCTTTTTTGCTTCGTTCGCATCGCGTCGTCACGCAGGGGCAAAGCCTGGTTCATAAAGCCGCGATGGGATGGAGTGACGCAGTGGCGTCGCTAGCTGAGCACCGCGACGACTCGTGGTGTGTCATTCGTTACGAGGAGATGACGAGGACGCCCGTTGAAGCGATCACGCAGATTTGCGAGCAAATTCGGATCGATGGTGAACCCAATGTGGAATCGGCCGTTCGGATTCCTCGTCCGGAATCGGGTGGTGACTTCTATCGTCTTAAGCAGCAACTGCGAGCATGTGGGCACGTGGAAGCGGTCCTGGCAGAAGTTGAGGCTGGATCCCGGCAACACAACTACGACACCGACCCATTCGCCTTGCCCGGCGGATGGTTTGACCACATGTCCGGAAGAATCAAGAAACGACTTGGTTATTCGGCGCTCACCAAATTCCCAGCGGCGAAGAGCGCCTGATGCTGTGCGGACGCAGCGCTGCACTGAAATCAGAATGACTGAGCAGATCGGTTTCAAATGTCCCACCCTTACGACGCGGAGGTTCCCTGATGTCGAGACGAGGTGTTCAACAGGAGTCGGTTCGTTGGCAAGACCGAACAGCCTTGGTTCTTGAAAGCTTCTCGCGTCCGTATACGAAGTGGCGAGGTCGTCAGCCTTCGCAGTTTCGGCAGAACCTCAATCAACTAGGACCTTTCGTCAACGGACGCTATCGACGGTATGCGGCTTCCTGCCGCGAGAGAACCCGCTTTCCGATCGATTGGGACGGCGTCAAAAAGCGCGGGGCGGTGCGGGTTCCCGGGGTGCTCGACCAAGGGCAGGCTCGGGAGTACTCCGACGTCGTGGGACGATACCTTTCGGAGAATCCACCGACCGAGTCGACGGATCTCCAAAAACTGATGCGAATCGTTCCATGTGCCGCCTCTCTTCTCGGGGAGGGTGTGACAGGCGTCTTCCATCATCCCGAGGTTGCCTCGGTGCTCCATGGCTTCTTTGGCTGCCACTTCCGTATCCAATGGCTGGATTGCTACCGAAGCTTTCCTTGTGAGCAGGTCAGCCACGCTTGGCGCTGGCACTACGACAACGTGCCCTGCGAGACGATCAAGGTCATGTTGTGTCTGACGGATGCGGGTGAACATCGCGGTGCCACCCGGTTCATGTCGATCGATGACACGTGCGCTTATTATGAGGCAGGCTATCGAGGTCGAGGTAAGGAACGCTTGGAGAGCTTGGAAGGGTTCGCCAAGCTCCATGGGCTCCCGCACCGGCCGTTCCACCACGAAGCCAAAGCGGGAGACGTGCTGATCTTCCAAAACAACGCCCTGCATCGAGCGGTGCCACCCCTGGATGGCTATCGAGACGTATTGACATACCTCGTCCTCCCCAATCCGGTTCCATGGGATAAGCAATTGCAAGCAGATGGCTATGAAGCCATCGAGAAGAAACCGGGTGGCTATCCCCAATTCCCCGAGAATCGCTGCATGCCCGATCGGGTTGCTGCTTGAGCGGGAGACCGTGCCGGCAAGTCGTCGTTAGTAAACAAGTGGGGCCTCCATGCCGTCGCACTCTCAAGCTGATTGGCGTGGCGTCTACCGTCAGGCCCATTCGTATTCCGAATTGATCTTCAACAACGAACTTTTTGAGTGAACTTTTCCATGACCGAAAAACTAACATTGGACAAGGGTGGGCAGCGGGAACGTCAGGTCCGAGGCGATGGAAGTATCCGGCGATTCTTCCGTGAGCTGTCTTGGCTCACAAAGTCTGACTCAAGGCTCTATTGGCTGTATCGACTCACCGGAAGAAGCTTCACGGATTACTACGCGGCCCGTATGGACAGGATCGCAAAGGAAGCACCGCAATCCGCAACCGGACGCCCGCAACAGAAGCGCTTTCAGATGGAGTATTTGATTGACCAGGGCATGCAGCCCGACAGTCATCTGCTCGATTTCGGCTGTGGCACCGGTAGCGCCGCCGTGAGCCTGGTCGACTACCTCGATTCCGATCGCTACCTCGGTGCGGACATTTCGGAACACTGTGTTGAACTGGCACGTCAACGGATGGTCGATGAGCAGCTGTTCCACAAAAATGCCAGGTTTGTTCACCTCGACGATCAGGCAGACCGTGTCATCGAAGGAACGTTTGATTTCATTTGGGCACAGTCGGTGCTAACCCACGTGCCCCCAGTCGAGATGGCGGGATTACTGCGAAGCCTTGCTCCGCTGTTGCGTGAGTCAGGTCGGTTCTATGCAACGTTTGCTTTCACAGACGGCAAGCCAGTTCACTATCGGTACAAGGATTGGTTCTATCATCCCAGCTTCTTCGACGAAGTGTGCGAGGGACTTCCCATTGACTGTCGCATCATGACGGACTGGCGGCATCCAAACGCTCCCATCGACCGGATGGTCTGTTTCACGCCCGCGCCTGCCACGCAGGGCGTCGCCGCATAGGCTCTTCCCAGTGATCTTGATGAGCTCGGCTGAAAGGCGCTCCCAGGTGGTCCCATTACAGGTCCATCCAGCATTGTCTCGGGTCGCTAGGGCTGGTGGATTTTCGGAGGAGCGCGGTAGGGACGGCCGTCGCCGGCCGCCCCCCGCACAGATCCGTACTCGAGCGTTTAACTCATACGGCTCCTGCCTTGAGTCGGGCGCGGAACCGAACACTGGGGAAGGGATG
>JBCCYK010000059.1:0-27778 GCA_039189905.1 Planctomycetota bacterium | reverse complement strand
CAAATGCCCACCTGATTACGGGGGTGATTTGCGGCTACCGAGTCGAGGAGATCGAGAACCCGCTGCTCAGGAAAGGCCGCTGCCTGGATAAACTGATTGACGAATTGGCCAAAGGCAAGAAGTTGGAGAAGATTCTTAGGAGCGCGTGAGAGTCCGTTTTCTGGCTTCAGCCAGCCCCTCGATTGCGACGCGGTCGAAGCCAGCGGTCACGGACGCTCAATCACTTCTCCTCCCATTCGGGTTCCAAGTCCCCTCCAGACCTGTTGGTCAATCGAGTCCGTCAGGCTGGACACGCTGCCATCCAGCATGGCAGCGTTCACAAGGCCGAGATGCCGACTGCGCGAGGTGATTGCCGCATAGGTCGGGTGCCCGGCACTTCCATCCTTACCTTCTTGCCACGAGTTGTAATCGATGTCATGCACGACGCCGCTCCGCGTAAAAGCAACGCGAGTGTTGGGTGTCATGGTCGTTGTAAAGCCGGTGTGGTGGACGCGACCATCGGGCCATTCGGTGTGTCCGGTGCCCTTGAACTGCACCCCTGACGCAGCGATCGCAGCAAGATCCTCCGCTGATGTTGGCAATGCATCGACCGGCGGGCCGCCGTTACGAAGGTAGCTTGTCCAAGCAAGCACTTCCGATGTGAGAAGGGTTCGGCTGGTTCCGTCCAAGCAGTCTCGCATTCGCATGAAC
The DNA here is from genome assembly GCA_039189905.1 of Planctomycetota bacterium. GTDB lineage: Bacteria > Planctomycetota > Planctomycetia > Pirellulales > Pirellulaceae > Rhodopirellula. The sequence goes on along the minus strand of JBCCYK010000059.1, from coordinate 27,088 downwards.
TTGTTGGGATGGAACATGCCGTCGCCACCCCGCTCGATCTGAGGGTTGAAAACAAACCAGGAACCAAAATTGAAGCCGTAGTTGGTTGGGTAGAGTGTCGGTCGACCGTCGTCAAAGGTCCTCGCTTGGTCGCTGCCAGGGTCACTCGGACAACCGTACGCTTCCACCTTCACCCCATCAATCGACGCCTGGTGGTCCCAGGGCAAAGATGGATCGATCTCAGCAAAGAGACTGCCTTGTTCAAGAAACGGAAGGATGCGGCCGTGGACTCCCCAGGAACCATTGTTACCGGTGCTGGATACCGAGAGGTCGACGAGCGCAGACGGCGGCAAACAACGGAAGACGGAGTGATAGTTGTGTGAGGCCAGCGCAATTTGCTTGAGATGATTTTGACACTGCATGCGCCGAGCAGCTTCTCGCGCCGCTTGGACAGCGGGAAGCAACAATCCCACGAGCACGCCAATGATGGCGATCACAACAAGCAATTCCACCAGGGTAAAACCGATTCGAGCCGACTTATTCATTTCATCTCGCGTCGATGCAAGGGGTGAGCACGCCGCCGCGAAACGCAGGGCGATGGTTTCGGCTCACTTTGCAAACCATGTGCCGCCGACGCCGACTCGAAAATCAACGTGGAAGAGGCAAGGCACCAGTTGATTCGACGGCAGCATCGATGTTTTTTTGTCCATCCATGCCTAGGTCTTGTCCGCTCGGAAGCGTTGAGGGTCGATCGACTTCACGCCAACCAACGCATTGGTGCTTGACAGTTCGGCTTGCTCTTGTAAACTCCGCTGTTGAGAATCGTTCTCAAAAAAGCCATGGCTGGTACCCTCTTGTGAGGGTTTCGGTCGAACCTTGGACTTCCGCAGTGCCAGGACAATCGCCCGCAGCCCGAATTCCCGTGCGATTCATGGTGCAGTCCGAGCAAGATTCGATGGCTGAATCGATCCACGTCCAACTAAGTTCTTGGAGAGTCCCCTGATTGACCTCATCCCGCCACCATTGAGTGTGCTCACAAATAATAGGAGGTTGAGCCAACAGAGAGCGCGGGCGGCATGCCGTCCAATCGTGGCCGTGACTGCCTTCGTTTTTGCAACGGCCGCCCCCGCGTCCGAGCCCACGTGGTCTCGGTTTCAAAACGGCGGCTTGCCTTCTGTGCCGACCTCGTTGCCCACGAATTGGACGCCGGCAGAGAACATCAGATGGACGGCGGATATCGAAGGTTACGGACAGTCGACCCCAATCGTCGCCCACGGACAAATCGTGGTGACGTCAACCAGTGGCGAGAACAAGGACAACTACCATCTTTCGTCTTACTCGATGGAAGATGGTCGCAAGAATTGGCAGGTTGATCTGGCAAATCCGTCGCCGTACAAGAACACGCCCATGGTGAGCCGTGCAGCACCTTCAGCGGTCGCGACAAAAGGTGGGTTTGTCGCGTTCTTTGAAGGAGGGGCCTTGATTGCGGTGACCAAGACGGGCGAAACCCTTTGGACGCAAGATCTCGTCAAGCTTCACGGGCCTATCGAGGCGCGTCACGGATTGGCGGCATCGCTGGAAGCCAATGACGATGCGGTGTTCGTTTGGGTCGAGCGAATGGCGGATCCCTACCTTTTGGCAATCGATCCGCTGACGGGGGAAGAAAAATGGAAGGGGGCCGGAGTGGGAGCAACTTCCTGGGGCTCACCGCGACTTGTGCCCGTTGAGGGCGGTGAGCATTTGGTCTGCAGTGCCAGTGGCAAGATCATTGGCGTGGATCCAGAGACAGGTGAGCGACTTTGGGAGTTTGAAGGCATTTCAAGCAATACGTCGGCTACCCCGACTCTCGCTGGCACGGGGCAGTTTTTGATCGGCGCGTCGGATGGCCGCGGCGACACCTCTGCGGGCTCGAATGCGTCTAGCAATGGGCTGATTGAGATCACGAAGGCTGAGGATGGTTCTTGGAACGCTGCGTATCGGTGGCGAGCTGAAAAGGCCACATCCAGCTTTGGAAGCCCAGTGGTTGCCGGCGACACCGCGGCCATCGTCAATCGAAGTGGCGTTCTATACCGGCTTGATTTGCAGACAGGAGAACAAGTGTCGATCAACCGAACAGATGCCGGTGGTATCTGGGCAACGCCCATCGTTGCGGGCGATTTGATCTACTTGTTCGGTTACAAAGGCACTACCACCGTCATCTCGATGAAGGACGGTACAAAGATTGCGGAGAACCGGTGCTGGCCAGATAGTTCGGACGGTGGAGAAACACCCGGATTTGGCGGCGGTAGTGTTCTTTATGCGGCCGCGCCCGCCGGAAGTCTTTTGGTGCTTCGGCGAGGCGACAGGTTATTCGCAGTTGGAGTTGATGAATAATCACGGGCATCTGATCACGGGCATCTGTTCGTTCGCTGGCTTACTCAACCATTCCACGGAAACTCAAATGAATCGTATTTTGCCAACACTCCTGCTTCTCTTCTTTGCCACCGTAGCTCAGGCGCACTTCCCATGGATGGTCGTCGACAAAGAAGGAAATGTCGAATACTTCTTTGGCGAAGGCATGACGGACCGAACGTATAAGCTCCCAGCGGGCGTTGCGGGAGCTGAAATCGCGATGTGCGATGGGAGCGCGACCAAACCGGTCGAAACAGAGACCGTGGAAACGGACGATTTTGTTGGAAAACGTTCGGTCTCGACCGTGCCCACCACGGCCGACCTGATCTCTCAAGTGACCTTCGGCGTCTATCACGGTGCCAAGTTGCAATACTACACGCAGCACCTGGGCGGAAAGATGCCGGCAGCTTTTTCGGACTGCACTCCGTTCGAGAAGATGGATCTCCAAGCTCACGCCGTTGACACCGAGGGCGGCGTGGATGTCTACGTCCTTTGGCAAGGCAAGCCATTGGTCGATGCTGAGGTGCGCCTCTTCTGTGATGAAGGACATGAAGAGGGGAATGCCACCACGGGCGAGGATGGCAAAGTGTCATTCAACGACAAGGAAGTGGAGGATGGTATCAACGCGATCATGGTCGGGCACACTGTCACCGGTGAGACGGGCAAGGTGGGCGATCAGGAATATTCATCCGCCATGCACTACCTAACCGCAACGTTTTACGATCCAGAAGATTGATCCCCCTTTTGCCGTGCTTTTCGATCGGAGCTGGGCTGCCGTGGCAGCTTTTGCGTCAAGCTACGACAAGACAATGATGACGACCTAAAATGATTTCAAAAGCTTTGCCAGCGATTGTGTGTTCCCTCCTGGTGCTTTCGGTAGCCAAGGCCAAGGAGCCTTCGTCCGTCCCGACCTCTTCGGAGTCGTCTGATCCGGTTGAGAGCATCGCGCGGGGGACTTCCAAAATCCACCGTTCGCTACCCGAAGCGCTTACCAGCTTCGGCGCTGCCACGCTCGATGGTTACCTTTACGTCTTCAGTGGGCACAGCGGTGACGCCCACGGTTTTGGTCGTGACTTGCTGGTGAATCATTTCCGTCGGATCAGGATCGATGACCCTGCGGCGGAATGGGAAGAGCTGGCGATGCATGAGCCAGCTCAAAGCACGGCCCTTGTGACCGACGGCGACTACATGTATCGCCTGGGTGGATTGACGTTCCTCAACCCGGACGGCGAAGAAGAGGCCGTTTTTCATTCGACGGCGCATTTCGCGCGTTATGACATCAATACGAATGCTTGGACGGAGTTAGAACCTCTTCCGAGCCCTCGTTCGTCATTGGACGCCGCTGTCGTGGGGCGCACCGTTTACGTCGTGGGTGGTTGGGATCTACAGGGATCAGGCGCGTCACGCGATGCTCCATGGTATGACACCATGCACGCGTTTGATTTGGATCATCCGGATGCGGGCTGGCAAGAATTGGATGGCCCGGGTTATCAGACGCGTGCGCTTTCCGTCGCGGCCCACAAGGGGAAGCTCTTTGCGCTCGGGGGCATTAGCAACTCGGGCTTTTTGCGCAAGACATCGGTTTACGATCCCAAGACGGACGCATGGAGTGAAGGCCCGGACTTGGTCGGCGATAGTTCGATGACGGGGTTTGCGACAAGCACCTTCGCCGTCGGCGGTCATCTGTATTCGACCGGCGCTTCGGGGATTGTCTATCGTCTCTCAGAAGACGGAGAATCTTGGGAAGTAGCGGATCGCCTCTTGTTTCCGCGTATGTTCCTGCGTCTCCTTCCTGCCGGTGGAGACAAGCTGATCGCGCTGGGCGGCACCGGTGGAATGACGGGCCGCACGTCCGTTGTCGAGACGCTGCAGGTGGATCCAGCCGTGAAGGTCGGTGAGAAACTGGTTTCCTGGTCTGTCCCGTACGAGGGAGAAACAAAGCACTCGCAAGCTTTGGTGCTGGATGGCACCGCGCTCTACGCGTTTGGTGGCAATAAGAGCTGGCAACCACACGACTTCAGCCGGGAAGCGTTTTCCGCTGAGGCCTTTAAGTTCAATGTTGTCAACCAATCGGTCCAACGACTGCCTGATTTGCCGTTTCCCGTTCAAAGCGGTGCTGGCGTTGTCAACAAACAGACGAGTGAACACAAGACGCTTGCCGTTCTTGGGGGCATGAACTTCGGAGCTTCGAAGTTCAACGCGATCGGCGACATCCTGGAGTTCGACCCCGAGTCGGAGGTTTGGTCCTCCGCGGACACCCAACTCCCTGAGCCTCGCTCGATGGCGAATGCGGTCGCGCACGAGGATGCCCTGTGGCTCTTCGGCGGTAGCGACGCCGGCTTGGGAGCCGGTTTGCGCGAGCGTGTTTTGCACTGGTGGGGTGATACCACCGAGATCGCGCCGCTGCCAGAGATTGGTGTGCCTCACCCTCGGCGTAGCTTTGGCGGTGTCATGATCGGCAACGAGTACTTCATGATCGGTGGGCTGGGCAGCGGTATGAGCATCGAGTCGCACGTCGATGTCTTCAACCTGGCGGATCGCACTTGGCGTGAAGCGGCGTCACCCTTCAAAGCACGGGTCTTCCCGACGGTAGCGGTCGATGGAAAGAAGATTTACCTCTTTGGAGGCTTCAGCAATGAAAATGGCCACTTTGCGGAGGACGCGTCTTTGGAGGTTTACGACTCGGAGACAGACTCCTGGTCCCTTGTGTCGGAGTCCATCGACGGTGTTGATGCTTCCATGCGATTGTTCAATTTGGCCGGACGATTGCTGTTCTTCGGTATCGATCGCGAACGTGATGGTTTTGCCAAGTTTGTGCTTTACGACCCCAATCCAACGGTGGCTCCAGCCGAGGTGGCAGCGATGAGTTTCGGTGGGGGCCGTCGACGCGCGGGTGGCGATGCAGAAGCCAACGCCAAGATGCTGATGCGGAAAGACTCCAACAAAGATGGCTTACTGAGCCTACAAGAGCTGGGCAAACGCATGTCGGACTTTGTGAAACAGGCGGACACGGATGGCGATACTCTGGTCAGTTTCCAAGAAGCCAAGTCCCGGATGGAGGCGGATGAGAAAGCGGAGTTGGAAACGGCTGCGAAAGAAAACGAGAGCGGCACTGACGAAGAGCCGGACGCAGCCGAGGTGAGCGATTCTGCGACAGAAGCGGAGGTCCCAGATCCAGCCGAGGCGAACAGAGATTTGACCGTTGAGGAGGCTCAGCGGAGAGCCGATGAGTTGCAACGAGCCGCGGATGCCGCGCAGCGGGCGGCTGACAAAGCTCAACGGGCGGCCGATGCCTTGCGACGCCGCACGGTGGCGGATGCGTAGCCCGGATACCCGATGTTGACGTGATCAAGTCGCAAGGACCGTCGACATGTCAGCCGAATCGCGTTAGCGACCGGTTACCAAACGAACCCCCTTGTCCCATTGCATTCGCAGAACCGTGAGCCAAAGCTCAGCGGCCGATGAAACATCCGGGCTAGTGCCGAAGACATTCACCGAACGATTGACCGAGAACTCATCATGACGAAGAAACTACTGCTGTTAGGGGTCGCGGCACTGTGTACCACCGTGGCGATTGCCGCCGACTCTGACGATGCCGCGAAAGAATCAACCAGGACGAACGAGCCGGGCCTGCACGTCTGGTTCAGCTTGGATCGACCCAGCGGCAGCCGATACCGGAAGCCTTACCTCGCCGTTTGGCTCGAGGATGAAGATGGCTTTCCCGTGAAGACGGCGACGCTTTGGTGGCAGACTGAGCAGCCGGGGCCACGTTGGCATCGGGACCTCACGCGGTGGTACCGCAACGATCGCATGCGCAAGATCGTGGAAAAGACTGATTTGGTGGACGGAATCTCCGGTGCGACCCGTGGGCCCGGTGACTACGAAACGCACTTCGATGGAACGGACAATTCAGGCAAACGCCTGCCACCTGGAAAGTACACGCTTTGCCTGGAAGCGGCGCGCGAGAATGGAACCTACAAAATCATTCGCCGACCGATCGATTGGGGCGACACGCCGATCGCGCGCACGGAGCTGAAGGGAAACATCGAGATTCCTCATGCGGCTTTCGAGTTCCGGCCCGGCGCACAAGCGAGTCGGAAACGCATAGGCAAGTACTCCTAACCCGAAGCCGGAGATTTGAAGGTGCACACTCTTCGCAACCCGAAGCGTCAGCGAGGAAACGCCGATTTTGACTTTGTCCTCGCTAACGCTTCGGGTTGCGATGTCGCAAGGCCAAACGCAAACAGACGACAGCAATATCGACGCGCCCATTTGGGAGATGCTCACCACGAGCGACCTGAAGCTTGGTGTCTTTGATTGAACCTGACGCGACAGGAACGAGCAAGCCAGTGTCGAAGAAACGCGGCGTGCTCTATCGAAAGAGTGCCGCCGCGTTTCGTTGGCTGCACATCTATCTGTCGATGCTTGGTTTTGCAGCGTTGATGTTCTTCGCACTGACGGGCATCACTTTGAATCATCCCACCTGGCTCGGTGGCAGCGAACAGATCACGAAGGACTATTCGGGGAAACTTGATGTGGCATTGCTCTCTGGCGAAGTCCATCAGTTGGAAGTCGCCGAAACGCTTCGTGAGCGGCACCATTTGAAGGGACGCGTGAAGGAGTTCGAAATCGACGAATACGAGTGCATGATTGTCTTCAAGAGTCCTGGGTACGCGGCGGACGCTTTCGTCGATCGGGAAAGTGGACGCTATGACATTGGTGTGACGTCCAGCAACGTGATCGCCATCATGAATGAGCTGCACAAGGGACGTGATAGCGGGACCGTCTGGAAGTGGCTGGTCATTGACGGCTCGGCGATCCTTTTGGCGCTCTTCTCGCTTTCGGGGTTTGGGCTGCTCTTCTACCTGAGGAAGCGTCGCGTTACCGGACTGTGGACGGCACTCGCAGGGACGATCGGGCTGATTGTTCTTTGGATCGCGTTTGTTCCCTAGTCACGCCCGCAAACCTTGGGCTTCGATCCGAACGCGCGTTGCCTCCAGCGAGAACCTCGGATCCCGAGATCTACGGAGACAGAATACGTGTCAGTTCCGCCGAGAATTGGAGATCTAGGGACTGAAACACACAGCCAACGGATTCGAAACACACAGCCAACGGATTCGAAACACACTGCGAGTTGGAATGGGGAAGAAAGCGTGTTCGCATACCCAGTGGCAAAAGCGTTCCGCCTCACGCTTGACACGCTTTACTGAGAACCATTATCAATAAATAGAGGTGATCAAGACTCCAGGATTTCGCCAAGAGAACCGGTTCGAAGGATCACCCTTGCCCCGGTGCGGGAGATGGCTCCCGGTATTTGCCACGACCTTTTCCGGCGTTCGCTCCTGAGCATCAACGCCGAAATTTCTAGCTTGGAGTTCTTCTATGACCAGTGACGCTTCGTCCGCCGGCACCAAGATCGCGATCTTCTACGGTTCAGACACCGGAAATACGCAGCGGATCGCCGAGATGCTCCAGGAGCAGCTCGCACCCCATGTTTCTGTTTGCCAGGATATCGCTGATTGCAGCGTCCAGGATTTTCTGGAGCACGATATCCTTCTGTTGGGGGTCTCAACATGGAACATTGGTGAGATTCAGTACAGCTGGGAGGAAATCCTGGAGGAGCTGAGCGAGTGCGACTTCGGCGATCGTCGCGTCGGCCTCTTCGGTCTTGGAGACGCTGCAGGTTACCCGGACACGTTTGTCGATGGACTTGGCATTCTCTGGGAGGCTCTTGGGACGGAACGCCCGACGTTGATTGGCAAGTGGCCTAAGGAGGGCTACATCTTCGACGATTCCCGTGGGATGTTTGACGACGATCACTTCCTTGGGTTGGTGATCGACGAAGACTTTGAACCCGAGCACACGGACGATCGAGTCGAACGCTGGGTCAACCAGCTTCGTGATGAACTTGGGCTTCAGCTGGAGTCAGCTTGACGAACCTCTGGTCGTGTCAATTCACGTGCGGACCGGCGGTGCGGTCGCTGTAGATGGACCCGCTCCCACAAATCATGAATAAAGCGTTACCCGAGAGCCGATAATCCACCCGATTAGCCAATTCACCTCGACCGTCATGAGCCCAGCATGAACAAACTCTGGACGATCCTTCTCGCTGCCGTCCTGGTGTCGACGTCGGCCGAGCTTTCACACGGACAGTCCCCTGTCCTCGGGCCAACGGGCGGGTACACGCGGACGCCCACACTGTCGCCGTACCTGGACTTGTTGCGGTTCAATGGCGGAGTGCTCCCCAACTATCAACAGTTTGTACGGCCAAGGCTGGAGCTGAACCGCACGTTGCAGTCCCAGGCTCGCCAGATCGATCGGCAAAACCGGGCACTGTATCAGCTGAATCGTCAAATCAGCCGACCGACGGCTCAGGGAACAGAAACGGGGGTTCGTTCCGGATTTCTGCAGTACTCCACGTACTACCCGGCCTTGCAACGTTGAGTCGCACGGTTGGTCTCTTGAGATGAGCCGGTTTGGTAATTCGTGCCGCTTGCGTAGCTTCTTTGGAAGCGGAGGATTTTGAGTGACGCTACGCTGAAAATGGTTGCAGCGGTATTCAGGGTCGATACTCCAGCTTAGGCCGGTTGGTCTCAATGCCTGATTCCATGCCCTCTAGGGATTCTTCCCTTGTTCATTCCAAGACTGCCGCTCGAACTCACACTGCTGTGTCTTGGCGTTGCTTGTACCGGTTGTGCGGTGACGCAACCCAAGACGCTGCGGCCGGTGCAAACACCCCGAGAGTTGTCCAAGACAACGTTGCCGCAATATCGCATCGAGCCGCCGGACATCCTGGACATCAATGTTGTTCGCGTCGTGCCCAACGCGGATTACCGGTTCAACTCGACCGATGTGTTGCGCGTGGAGGTTACGCGAGGCTCACTGGATCAGCTGATCATCGGCGATGTGATTTCCGTTCGCGTGCCCGGTGCACCCGCCGTGTCGCCGATTGATGGAGCTTTCCTGATCCAGACGGACGGGACGATTCGTTTGGGAACCCCTTATGGGGCCGTGAAAATCGATGGTCTGAGCCCGGAGGAAGCTGCGGTGACGATCGAAGACGCGTTATCCGAGTCGCTGGTCGCAGCGGACACGTTTGTGGCATTGTCTGAAGCAGGGGTTCCCGTCAATGGCGAGTACCCGATTGAGATCGACGGGACCATCGACTTTGGTCTCCCCTACGGGCGGGTTCACCTGGATGGGCTAACCGCGACGGAGGCACGCGATCTTTTGGAGCGGACGTTTGAAGAGAAAATAGACTCGCCCGTGATCCGCTTGAGTCTCGTCCAGTCAAGCGCGCTACAGCAGGTCATTGGGGAGCATATGGTCGGACCCGATGGTTTTGTTTCACTGGGCTCCTATGGTTCGGTGCGTGTGGTTGGGATGACACTGGATGAGGCAAGTACGGTCATCGCCGAGACGCTTTCTCGGGAACTCGACGAGCCCAAGGTTGCTCTGTCCGTGCAAGCGTACAACAGCAAGTTGTTCTACATCGTCACAGAAGGCGCGGGAATCGGAGATGGTGTCTTTCGTTTTCCCATCACGGGAAATGAAACCGTTCTCGACGCACTCTCGTTGATCAACGGTTTTCCGCAGGGCTCCGGCAAGCAAATGTGGGTGGCGCGGCCCGACCACGTGAACGGTTCCTATCAAATCCTGCCGGTCGACTGGGACAAGGTCACTTCGCTAGCGGAAACGCAGACAAACTATCAGCTGCTCCCTGGTGATCGCCTCTACGTGAGAAGCGACCCCCTCATCACGTTCGATACCAGAATCGCCAAGTTCACCGCACCTTTGGAGCGGATCATGGGCTTCAGCCTGCTGGGCGCTCAGACAGCAACGCGGCTCTCGGGGCCGGTATTGCGTGGAGGTGGCAACCCATTGGGCGGAAGGTTCTAACCTTGTTCCTGTTGAAAATGACGGTTCGTCCCAAAATCAAAATGGAAGAAGCGTGTTGAATCCTCATCAGTCGCGTCGTGAACCGGCTCATGCCTGGATGCCAACCCCTTCAGCAGTGCTATGCCCCAGGCTCTGGAGGCCGACGGAACTCGTTATGAACGCCATTAATTTCATGCGCCATCGTCAATGGCTAGCTCGTTTCGCCTCGATCCTCTTGTGTTGCTCTCTTACGGGTTGTGCGGGTTTGTCGCCTTGCTGCCCTGGTCCCAAGCCGACGTGTCGTTGCGATACCCCGGTTTTGGTAAACGGCTCCTGCAAGAGCTGTTTCATACGACCGTGTCAATTCATTGGGTACCATCCCACAAGTTGGAGCACGCCCGAACAATTCGGAATGGTGACCTGTGAATCCTGCATGGAGTCGAGCCAACCGTGGCCGGCTGAATCCCCGATTCAAGTGATGGAGGCAGCGATGCCGGTCCAAGGTTACATGAGCGATCAGGAAAGCGTTGGCACCATCGAGGACCTCGGCGATGGTTTGTCGCTTCCCGAACCGGCGCCCGAAGTGGAGCTGCCTCCCGTCAAATCGCCGATGCTAGAAAGCCCCGAGGATGTGCCTGGCATCCCGCTGAATTCACCGCAAGCTGCTGTGCAGAAGCAAAGTGATAACAGTGACCCACTTTCAGATTATTTTCGTTCAACCCGCAAGAGTACGTTTCAACGTTTGCTGGGAAACGCGCAGCTCCAATTAACGGAAACGATCCAACCAGGTGTTGCTGATCGGAGATAGCGTTTCAGGTCGTCACCACAGTCGCCAATCCTCCCAAATGATGATGTAGGCTCCCAAGGCCGCGTTGGTGATGACATGGACGACCACACAGTCCCAAAACCGACCGGTTCGCAGCATCATCCAGGTGACCCAAGAAAACCAAATCGCAGCCGCGATCCATTCCGCAGGGTGCGCAAGCACGCCGTAGAGTGTGCCGACCATCACACCCGTTGATCCAATCCCTTTCAGCGGCAATTCGTCCCAGTCTTCCTGCTCGACGCATCGCATCAGACAGCCACGCAGAAAGAGCTCCTCCGCGATCGGTACCGCCAGGATCAAAACAGACAACCTCGCGGCAAGGTAGATCAAGAGGCCCGGCGTGTCTGGGAAGACTTCCCATGGATTGATCGCAGGTCGTGAGCCAAGCCAATCAGGGGACAGCCCCAGCGCGACCAAGACTTTCGATTCCAACTGCATACGGCAGAGGACAATCCAAAGAAACGCGCCCACACACCCGTAAGCAATGGAGACGCCCGATAGCTTGAATGGGAATCCGCGACACGCACGCGGGATCGACCATGCCAGCACGACACACATCAGTGTGAACTGAAGCAGGCACGTCCCTAAAACGGACGCCGATACGCGACCGGATCCGATCGCAAAGTAAACCAGGAGGGGGCCAGCAAACACGAGCCAACGTAGACGCTTCGAATCGGCGTGCCATGCCAAGGCATCCCCTTTTAACACCCTTCCGTCTCAGTTGGTTTTTCCGGTTCGCTGAGCCGAGCTTCCGCGAACGCGAGGAGTTGGCCGGTGGATTCACGATCAAACTTGTAGTCGTCCAGCACAAACTTGCGTTTCTTTGTGCCATTGCGGTACTTCAGAACCGCGATTCCCTTGGACTCCCACTTGCGCTTGTTGATGCTGAGCAACTCAGAGAGTTCGCACTGCTGGCCACGACTGTTCTTCAGGATGTGCTCGTCGCCCTCGATCCAAGAACCACGCGCGAACCACCATTTGGAAAACAGGAACGTCCCGAGCATGGCACAACCAGCGATGGACAAATACTGATTGACGATCAGTGCCTCGACCTTGACCGCAGTCTTCTCGGGCACAGCGGTCGGCCAACCCTTCTCTTCCGCCAATGCTGTCCAGTCGCGTTGTCCCGCGGCCGTTGTGGGGAACGTCTCGTAAGCACGCGCAATCTGCAGTTTCTTGGGATATGCAACGCGCGCGTCGTACAAACACCACAATGCGTAGGCGAAGCAAGCAAGTGAGATATACAGAAATTTGCTGAAGTAGGGCATGTGAACGTGCGCCCGAATCATGATGAACCTTTCAACGCTATTTCTTCAGATCGATCCGTGGGATCGTATGGGTTGCTCCTGGCGCGTCTTCCGGGATGGTGACGCTCCAGATGGAATCTTCGGGTAGATAGTACTTGCCCTGCAGGCGATCACGTGGCCCTCCTGGGATTTGAAACGAGTCTTTGCGTCGAGCCGCATCCTGAGGTCCAAACTGTTGGCGGATCGCCTCGGACGGATCACTGGGTGTCTCGGGTGGCCAGTAAAGGGTAAGCGAATAGGAACCGGCGGGCGCGCCCTCACCCAGACCATAGGTTCGAAGTCGAAATCGGCCTTCTTCATCAACGCGTGCGACCGGCCGAAGCTCGAGATCATGCGCGATGGAACCAACGATCGGATGCAACGTCACCATGGCACCGGCGGCCGGAGTGCCTTGAAAATAGACGCTGCCCTCCACAGGATAAACTGGCGGACCATCGCTGTCCCTTTGATCACATGCCGCGATGAGAAGCATCAGCGCCGGAATACCGAGTTGCTTCATGCCAAGTCTCAAACGTTTTCCAACGACTCCGTCGTGGCCTACCACTCCCATTCAAGCTTCTCGCGATCGCGGTAGAGCACAAGCCGGCGGAAGTTGGGGAAGTCGATTGATTCGCTCAAGAAGTGTACCGAGCCGTCGCAAAGGACCACGTTCACACCACCGGGATGAAAACTGTACGCCGTGTGGTTGTTGCGGCAGTTGATGAAGTCTTTGCCAGGCGTTGGAAAATTCCACGGCGTCTCGCAATCCACGGTGTAGAGCTCCGTCCCATTGGCGGCGGCCCATGCGGAGTAAAAGTACGGTTGCTCGGTCACGTAGCGTCCCTTGTGCCAAACAGAATCACCTCCGACTTTCTCCACCATGAAGAGCGTGTTGCTCAGCCCGTCAAAAACATCAGCAAATCTCTTGTAGCGACCCTCAGGCGGATTGCTCAAACCCCAGATTCGAGAATTAAGTCCCTCTTCTTCATGAGGGTAGTCTCCGAGAATGTCGTGATTCTCCAAGCTGTCGACCCCGAAGTAATCGGTGATGCCGCCAAACTGTTTCACCGTCGGCGTCGCGTAGATATTGGGAAAGAACGACAGCTCAACGAGATCCGCTCCCTCAGGATTGCTTGGACAGACCAGCAAAGGCATGGGCTTTGCAACCACATCCTGGTTGTCAGGATGCATGCAACCCAGATGATCGTCGTATTGTTCGACAAAATTGCCCTTCTCAAAGAACGGCGCCAGCGCCGTGAATATGCCGTTGAGCCTGAGCGGGTGGTTGTAGAGCGCGAAGCCAACTGGGATCACGCGGTGAACGTCGTGGTAGCCATGCAGTGACAACCCGATCTGCCGCATGTTGTTGCTGCATTTCATCCGTCGAGCCGACTCTCGCGCGGCCTGCACCGCCGGGAGCAGCATGGCGACGAGCACCCCGATGATGCCGATCACGACCAGCAATTCGATGAGGGTGAACCCGAACCGTCCCCGAGCAAGATCGCGACGGGAGGCACCGTGGGCCATTCGCAGTGGAGTCGAGTCTTGGACCATGGCAACCATTCGATCGACCAAGCGTTCGAAGTCAAGTCTTCCTTCAAAGAAGATCGAGAACGCTTTTTCCCATCCCTTCTGCGCAAGGACGAAGCATCGTCAGCAGACTTTCACAACGTTACTGACAAACGCCCTCGCGGCGGCGGCGGCGCCGCATCAACAGCGCCGAAGCCAGCAGTTGTGCCAAACCGAGACCCACCGTGGGAGCGGGAACGACGGACGCGGTACCCGCTCGGTTGAATAGCATGTTGATGCCATTGAAGATCACCGCAGACTCGGTGTCGACCAGATCAAACTGGTAATCAAGACCCGAGGCCGTGAAGGTTCCTTTCGGATTGGCATCTTCACCCTGTCCGAAGAGGACGGCGGGAAACGCCGGGGCTTGCCCCAGCTTCAGGCCGACCAGCAAGTCACCCGTGATGTCCATGGAAACCAACTCGCCATTGACAAACGTCAAGCCTGAACCAGCCGTAGGCGTCACCGCAATTTCGTAGAAGATAGCGGCGTTCCCGAATCCATTGCTGTCGTTATAGATCGTTGGCGCGGGGGAGAAGGGCGAGATCATGAACGGGCCACCGGCAACAGACGCAGGATTGTCAGCATTGGGACCGGGTGTCGGCAGTCCGGTGAAGCCGCCGTCGCCGTTGAGGCTGCCGTCCCATTCAAAGGTGTTCAAATCAAAGGTCAGTGCACTGATCGGAACGACCCCGTTCCCGTTGATATCCAAAAACGGGGCAGCGTCATAGTCGATCCGCCCCGCACTGAGTGTTGAGGCATCTGATTGCGTGACGATCTGATTGTTGATCGTTGGTGACGTCCCCGGGAAAAAAGTGTTTAGAAAGGTCGAGTAATCGTTCGCAGTTGATTGGGGAGAGGCGATGATTGCGGTGTACAAGCCAGCTCCATTGAAGCCAGCCGGGACTTCGAAGTTGGGATAGTCGGGCAGCCCGTTGTGACTCGGGTTGAACGAGCCATCCGGGTTCTTCGCTTCAATTTCATTTTGAGTCGCTGAGCTCTTGAGGTTGCTAACCGCAAGGAACCCTGTCGCTGGGCCGCCCAAATCGATGTACTCGGCACGAGCCACCGGTGAAACGGCCAAGAAAAGAATGCCGAGCAAGGGTGTTAGGATTCGCATAGGAACAAAGGTCTGTCCAACAGAGTGTTTATGTGTTCGATTAGCGAGTGTGCCAATCGTGTTGTTCAGCTGCCGCCACGGAGGATTCCCAGCTTCGAAACGCCATCGCTGGTCGATCGACATACGACTCAGGCCGCTCTGTGGGGAGCAACAAGAGCCTTGACCCTTCTTGGAATTTGTGGCGTCGTCCTTGAGCAACTCCGCTCACCGAGCCGTCAGGTCTCGGCTCGGAGAGCCGAGCTACGATCATTGCACCCCTAAAACCAATGGGACAAAGCACTCGATTGACCTGAAGTTCACCGGACCGCTACAAACTGGAAGGGCTTACTGAGAATCATTCGCGTTAATCTATTCGTGAAAGGCAAGCGTCACAACCGCTGTGGGACAAAAAGCCGTGCGGCTTGAGGGCGTCCTTCGCAGATTACCCAGGGCACGCAAACCCACGATTCGACCTCGCTTGCTCAGACCAACGCGCATGCTCAATCTGAGCGTTCCCATGCTGCGTATTTGTCAGCATCCCCCGTAGTGGTCATGCCTTCATCGACCGAGTCTCCACCACGAAGTTTGAAGCACCGGTGCGGCTCAGTCCGCGAGCCGGGCTCGCCTTTCGATCGGTTGTAATTGCCTCCATAGTCGCCGAGGCGGTTACGTCAGATGGCTTGCGAAGCATTTAAGGGTCGCCGTTGTTTCTTTGGTGAAACTTAGCAGTAAATGATACGCCATTAAATGGAAATGTCCCGATCTAAGCGACCGCGACGCTTGAAGCGACTTTGCAGCCTGGTACCTTATTGCAACTGGCTCTCAATATCACGGTCATCAGTATTCTGCCGTCACGTGGGCGGCCACTGGGACCGTGTTTTCACAGTGAATAGAACTCAACCATGAGGTTCTCCATGTTTTCGATTTTAAGATACGCGGCGGTCGTATCTGCAATTTCTTTGGTGACAGCAACCGCTGCCCAGGCCCAAACTGCGGAGGCGCAGTTTTTCGACGTCGGTGCGTTCCTCTCCGGAACGACGGACTTCGATGGGTGGGATGATCTTTCGGTGAACAACCCGAATATCGGTGGCGCCGGTTACCCTGGCTTCACGACTGCGGCGCTCCCTTGGCCGGCTCCGATTGACTCTTACCTGACGAACAACACGTTTCCAGACACGAGCGACGATGACGTGACTGGGGACGCACAGTTCAATAAGACGTCCGGGTTTGGCTATCCCGCTAGCAGTACGATTTACTCGACCCCATTTGCCAACGGTACTTACACCGTGACCGATTCGACGCCTCTCGCCGGCCTGGAAACCGTTGTTTTCCAAGCTGAGATCGGCAGCGGCAGCGCCGGCTGGTTGGCTGGGACACCGACGTTGACGGTCAATGGCTCGACGGTGGCACCGCTCGCCGCTGCAGGAACGGTTGACGTCAACTTTGACCCAGCGGGTCCCTTTGGTCCTCTTTCCCGCAACACGTTCCTTTACCAATGGGATGTGAGTGGTCTCGGGACGATCAACGACTTTGCCGTTGACTTTGGTCTTGCCGGAACAAGCGCCACGATCTGGGCCCTGCAGCTCGATCAAGGCTCCACGTTCGCTCAAGTTCCAGAGCCGTCTTCCGTCGCTGGACTTGCCGGTCTTGGGCTGTTGGGTGCTTTGGGACGTCGTCGCCGACGATCGTAATTTCTGAAGACACCCAACCTGCTGTCGGTCGATCCTAGAGCTCTCGTCCGACCGCTTATCCATGGGCGTCGCAGTCAGCTGCGACGCCCTTCTTTTTTTGCGCTCGGCACCAATAGTCAGGATGAATCGATGTTCAATGGAGATCCGTGCGGAGCGAAAACCGGCGGGTGGTGTCCTTGAAATCGGTATGTTCTCTCATTGGCGCAGGCGGTCATGGCAAAGTGGTCGCACGCGTCTTACTGGATTTGGGCTTTGTCATTGATGCGGTTTACGATGACAATCCGACGCTCTGGGAGACGCGTGTGCTGGGGATTCCTGTCGTGGGTCCGATCCATTCACTCGCGCCGGGAATGCCTGCTGTGATCGCGATCGGTGACAATCGGGAAAGAGCGCGGATCGCCTCCGTTGCTGACCAGCCCTGGCAGACGCTGGTTCACCCATCGGCTCATGTGGATCCGACGGTGACGCTCGGACCTGGCACGGTGGTGATGCCCAAAGCTGCCATCCAGGTGGATGCTGTGCTGGGCCGTCACGTGATCGTCAACACGTCGGCGACCATCGAGCACGACTGCCAAGTCGGCGATTTTGCTCACATTGCTCCGGGAACCGCGCTGGCGGGTGCAGTTGGCATCGGGGAAGGGGTGCTTATGGGCGTGGGAACATCGACGCGCGTGGGTGCTCGTGTCGGGGATTGGTCGGTTGTCGGCGCAGGGAGCGTTGTTGTCCGGGATGTTCCGGCGCACGTGAACGCGTATGGGATTCCAGCCCAAGCTCGCGGTTCCTCGAACTCGGGAACTCCGCGTTGAGCGATTCAGACACGAGCAAGACCTCGCCACCGCGACTCTACCTCTCACCGCCTCACATGGCCGCTGGATCACGTGAGAGGTTGGTTCAGGCTTTTGATTCCAACTGGGTCGCCCCGGTTGGACCTGATCTGGATGCCTTTGAGGCAGAGTTTGCGGCTTACCTGGGTGTCAAGCACGCGGTGGCGCTAGCGAGTTGTACCGCCGCTCTCCATCTGGCACTGCGCTTTGCTGGCGTTACCGACGGGCAACCCGTTTTTGTATCGGATTTGACCTTTGTTGCTCCGGCCAACGCGATCCGGTACGTCGGTGGTCAACCGGTGTTCATCGATAGCGAGCGATCCACCTGGAACATGGACGCCGAGCTTCTCCGAGCCGCTGTCCAGCGGGCGATCGAACGCAATCAACAACCCAAGGCGGTTATTGCGGTTGATATCTTCGGCCAGTCAGCCGACATGCAGCCGATCCGCCAGGTTTGCGAGGAGTTTGGCATGTTTTTGATCGAGGACGCTGCGGAAGCGCTGGGAGCGACTTACCACGGCCAGCCCGCCGGGACACTCGGTGACATAGGTTGCTTCTCATTCAATGGCAACAAGATGCTGACGACCAGTTCCGGTGGCATGTTGGTGACCAATGATGCGCAGTGTGCTGCGAAAGTCCGGCATTGGGCGACGCAGGCTCGCGATCCGGCTGTCCACTACGAACACTCCGAACTGGGCCATAACTATCGCATGAGCAACCTACTGGCCGCGGTCGGTCGCGGCCAACTTGAGGTCCTCAATGAGCATGTTTCAACGCGCCGCAAAATCCATCGCGCTTACCGCGAAGCACTTGAGGACCTGAAGGGAATCGAGTTCATTCCTAACAAACGAGACGAATCAAGCTGTTGGTTGACCTGCGTCTTGATTGACGAGGCCGTGTTGGGTGTCAGCCGCGAAGAAATCCGGCTTGAATTGGAACAGCAGAACATCGAGTCGCGACCCTGCTGGAAACCAATGCACCTTCAGCCCTGCTTTGCGGATGCCCCGATGATTGGTGGCGCGGTCGCGGAACAGATTTTTCAACAGGGCTTATGTTTGCCCAGTGGCTCCGGGATGAACGATCACGACGTGTCGCGTGTGGTTTCAATCATCCGAGCCATGGTCTCCGGCGTGGCCATCAACGTCTAGGTTTTGAACACGGAAGCTTTGTCACGAGTTCGAGGTCATCAGATGCTCTCGAGCCAGCCGATTTCCCGGGGCCCCAACTGCAAGCTGTTAAGTCTTGCATCGCTGAGCGACTCAAGAACCTGTTTGGCTTCCTCATGCCGTCCTGCGTGGGATAAAGCCACCGCGCGATGAAAGAGAAACATCGCTGACGTGCCGCGACTGGTTGCGATGGCTTGTTCCAAGAGCTCCAGAGCCAGTTCGTGATCGCCTTGAGCAATTGCGATGGTGGCACGCGTGTCAAGGAGCGCCGGAAGTCGCCCAGCAACCTCGATGGCGTTGTCAACCAAGGTCACCGCCTCACTCAGGCGATCATCCTCCTCCGCCAACTGCACCGCCAGGTTGTTGAGTGCAAGGACGCTGTTTGGATCGGCGACCAGCATTCGACGATAAAGTGCTTCCGATTCCGTGAAGTTACCGAGCCCTTTCTGAACGGTCGCGGCCGCACCCAGGATGGCGTTTGAATCGCCAAACTGTTCTTCCAGCTTTGCCACCAGCGATTCAAACCAGTTGAGTTGATCCGGATCCAATTCTCCCGTGAGGACGGCCGCATCCACCAAGGCGATGACCCCTGGAAGTTCCCCTTCCACAATCGGGGCCGCATCGAGCTGATCCATCGCCTCCTGCATGCGACCACGTCGGACCAACAGGGCGACCCATGCGAGTCGTTGACGAGGATCCTTTTCAATGGCTTCTTGGACAAGCTTCTCTTCGAGTGCCAGATACGGTTGGGAAGCTTCGTCGGTCACCAGTTGAGACAGCAGCTGTGCCTCACGTGCCGCGTCCATTTTGAGCTTGGTTAGTTGCTGTGGTTCTGCGGCCAGCTTGGAAACCGATTCGAGCGTTATGACCGCCTCGTCGTGTCGGCCCAACTTGGCATTCCAGCGGGCTTTCATGGCCTGCGCGATCCCGCTGTCGGGATCCACCTTTGCTAGGCGATCGATCCATACCTTGGCCTCGCTGGTTTCATCGCGACCAAGCATCCATGCGACGTAGGTGGTGATGTATTGCCTCTCCGACGCGGTCGCGCTCGACTTGGAAATTGCCTTCCGAACCTGTTCCGATGCATTGCCCCAGTCGTCACGTCGATAAGCAAGGGACGCAAGCTGAAAATGGTCGCTCGCTGTCGCGCCAGGTAACTTGGCCACATTCGCCCACGCATTCAATGCATCCGTGTCGTCGCTCCCACCCGCCTTGCTCTGCAAGAGCAAAGCCAGCAAGCGAAGATCTTCGATGCTCTGGTCGTCTGGGGAGCGTTTGAGATTCTCCCGGATCTGTGCCAGCGAATCGATCTTGTCCGCGTCGGACCCCGTCGCCAACACCAACTCAGCTTGCCGGCGTCGCAGCCAGAGCGTTGCTTGCTCGGACCGGTTTCCTCGACTCGCAAATTGTTCCAATCGGGTTTTGGCTAGATCAAGCCGACGTTGTTGGAGGAAATACGTGATCGCTATCTGCCATCTTCTCTCTTCGACTTGATCCGCGGTATCGAGCTTGTCGTCTTCGAGTGCGGCTTGAAACTGCTGGATTGCTTCCTCCTGGCGTCCCACGGCAACAAGCCCCTGCGCGGATGCGAATGGACTCCAAGCCTTGGATTCTCGGAAGCGTTCAAAAACCTCATCTGCTTCCTTGGGTCGGCTCACACGACCCAGGAAGCTGAGCCGCGCGATCCAGTAAGCGTCGTTCTCTGGACTCAGCGTTGTCGCCCTGGCGAAAGCGCCTGCTGCTTCGTTTGCGAGCGAAACCACTTGATCTTTCGAGACAGCGGACAACAGGGACGCGGTCAATTGTGCATGCCACAGATGATCTCTTGCATCATCGGAATCCTTGGCAGCTTGCCGCGCCATTTTCATTGCACTGACCGGATCGTTTTCACCGGCCAAGAGCCGGGACGCCATTCGGCCCATCCCTTCCGTCTTCGTGACGTCTTCGTCCGCCAGCAACTGCATCACTTCATTGGCCTCCTCGTATTCGCCTGCCTCAAAGAGCAGTGACACGGTGGCTTGGATCACGGCAGGGGCTCGCACGCCGAAGTCGATCACTTGACGAAGTGCATCCAGTGCTTCGGTAGGTCGACCGTCCTCGATCAACACGTCGGCCTGGAGCAAAGCTGGGAGTGGCGACGTGGGCAACAACGCTTGCGCGGCGGCGACGTGGCCCAGTAACTCGTCTCGTTCCTTGTCCGTCAGCTTGCGATCTTCAATCTTGGACCGTGCCCAAAGCAATTGTGCGGATGCCATGTTCCAGGCACCGGTTCCTCCCGGAAGGGTCTTTAATTTGCCAGCGGTTTCCTGGAGCCACGGAAGATCCTTGGCGGCCATCGCGAGGGAGGCGGCTGTTGTCCACAGGCCCACGGAATCGTCCTGCATCTGGATTGCCAGATCGAGGGTCTCCTTCGCGAGCATTGCCTCGCCCAGTCCCGCTGCGAATCGGCCGATCGAGGCAAGCAATCGGATCCGATCCTCTTCAGCCAAGACGGAAGACGCCGCGACGGCTGTTCGGATGGTTGTCGCCGCCTGTGACGGATCTCTCAAAGCGGAAAGCTGCACGCGAGCGAGCATCACGTTGACGTCCACGGGAAACTCTTTCTCGGCCGCCGCAAGAAGGTCGCTTGCTTGGTCCCAGTCCTCCGCAGCGATCGCGAGATTCGCCTTGTTGATCAGAAAGAGCCGGCGTTTCTCCGGTGTATCCGCTTGGTTTTCATCCAGCAGGTCAACCGCAGCCTCGGAATCGCCGCGATCCTTCAGAATGGCCGCCCTCAAGACTGTCAGCTGCGCCTCGTCAGGGAGTCGACGTGTTGCCTCGGCCAAGATCCGTTCCGCTTCTGTCCAGTCACGTTGATCGCGGCGGACACCGAGCGTCTGATTGATGGTTTGCCGAGCCAAGGCCAGCCAGGCAGAATCGGGTGCATCGCTGCGTCTGACGATCTCCCTCAGCAGTTCCAGAGACGCCTCTCGTTGGCCCGTCAATTCAAGGACTTCGACCAGGGCAAGCTTTGGTTGAACCCAGGTCGGATCGATGGCGATGGCGCGCCGGAAAGACCCCGCTGCCAAACCCAACTGTGAATTGCCGCGAAAGGCCACTCCCAGCAAGAACTGAATCCGTCTTTGCTCATCAGGCTGACCCACCGCTCGTAACGCGACCGCTTCCAAGCGTTCAATCGCGGCATCCCAGTTGCTTTCAAAGAGATCGATCCGGGCGCGTAAGAATTGTTCCGAATCGCGCAGGGCGGGGAATCGGGCGAGCCGCTCCACAATCTCACTCGCCTCTTCGACTTGTCTGCGATTGAGGTGTTGATCAGCCAGTGCAACCAGAATCCCGCCCCGTTGGTCTTCATCCACGTCGTCCAAACGTGTGCGCAGGTAATCGATTGCCTTGTCGGTGTCGCCTGATCGAGCCCATAGCTCGGAAACAAGCAAGTGGCCTGCCGGGTTGAGGGGATCAAGATCGCTTGCCGCTCGCGCGTGAAGCAAGGCTTGGTCCAAATTGCCCTGAAAAACCTCGCACTGTGCCAAGTGCATCAGGTAGTTGAACGTTCTTGGCTCGATTGAGACCGCTTTTCGCGCCAGTCGGAGTGCGTGGTCGCCGATTCGCTCGGCGTCTTCACGTTGACCTCCTCGCATGGCTTCCCGAAAGAGTCCGAGTTGGTACCCGCTGTGAATAAAATGAGCCTCCGCGGAGTCTGAATTGCGGGTCGTCATGTCCTTCATGACTGACGTGGCCCTGGCAGCATCCGAGGTTTCGCGCAGGACCGACGCGAGCGCGACGTAACCATCGAGCTTGTCAGGGGCAAGATCGATCACCTTCTCCAGGTGCTCAATGGCAGGCTTGAAATTGCCCTGTCCCGCCTCGCAGAGAGCCAGCCATCGAAGTAACTCCGCGTCTTCCTGGACGTTATCAAGTCGTGCCAAATGGTCTTTGGCGTCGGAGAACCTGCGCGAGTCCAAGCTGGCTTTCGCGGCACTGCGCCTCACTTCCGTATCGGCCGGGTCGATGAGAAGGAACCGCTCATACTGCCGCGCGGCGCCCGCCGAATCGCCAATTTTGGCAAGCAGATCTCCGAGCTCGCGATTCCCATCGAGCGACCCTGGATCAAGCCTGATGTGAGAGCGATAGCTTCGGATGGCCGCGCCATAGTTTTCCGACTGGGCCTGTTCCCTTGCTTTCGTCAGGAACAGTCCCGCTGTGCGTTGCGACTGGACACGATGCAATCCGAAGACCGAAACGGCGATCAGAATCAGCACCGCGAGAAAGATCAAAGCGAATTTCGAGTTGACGTTGCGGGTCATTTTATGGCCTGATGAACGCCCTTATAAGGTGTCTGGGTTGTTTCTTGGATTCCTGAGACTTCACTCCTTTCGCGAGACCTCACCTCAGTTAAGATACCTGAGAATCGTTCTCAACAAAAGGGCGTGGCGACAGAAGCCGCGCCTGTCGCTTGCTGGTTTCGAGGTGGATGGAAGGGTTATTTTGTCTGCGGACACGCTCGATAGTTCATCGCCTGGTCACCCAGAGGGGCGAAGCCATGCGATGGCGCGGACTGCGGTGACTGGCAGGCCACGATCATTCGGGCATTTCTGAATCTAGTCGGCAGACTCATGGAATCACGGGATTTATGGCGGACATTTCGAGTGAACTGAGCGGCAACCCAGGAAGGTCGGCTTCAGGAGCTTTTGGATCTTCAATGCCTTGGGTCGTCGTTGCCGGGCTGGTTGCCCTGGGCGTTGCGCTTTCGTACTGGACAGTGGGCGTTCGCCTGGCATCACAATGGTGGGGCAACCAGGACTACATCCACGGTTTCTTCGTGATCCCATTCGCCATTTACTTGGCGTGGGTTAGACGGAGAGGCGTTGATTTTTCTGCCTTTCAGGGCCAGTTCCTCTACGGTTTGCCTCTGGTCATCGTGTCGGTGGCCATGCGTTGCTTCTCCGCCTACGTGACCGATCCCATCTTGGAGCCGCTATCCCTACCGGTTTGCTTGTGCGGGATCGTGCTGATGCTCGGCGGAACTCGGATGCTGAATTGGCTCTGGCCCTCATTGGTTATCTTGCCCTTCATGATCCCGCTGCCTGATTTCATGGCAAGTTGGGGCAACCTGGTGCTGCAGCGCACGGCGACTCTTTCCAGCACTTTCTTGCTGCAAACGATGGGCGTGCCCGCAGCGTCGTTCGGGAACGTGATCGTGCTCACCAATACGGAGCTGGGCGTGGAGGAAGCCTGTTCCGGTCTTCGGTCGACGGTGCTGTTTCTGGCGGTCAGCGTTGCCGCGGCCTTGTTGTTGGAGGGCATTCCGGAACGCATTTTGGCGGTGTTGATGGCGATTCCCGCGGCGGTGATCGCCAACATCGTCCGGATCGTGTTCACGGGTCTTCTCTATCAATATGCGAGTTCGGAGGTTGCCGAGGCCGTGTTCCATGACTTCTTCGGCTTCCTGATGTTGCCCTTGGCAGCCGCCATGATGTGGGCGGCGATCTCGATGCTACGTGTCATCTTGCCGCCCGCAACCGACGACGCACCTGTGCCGGTCGCGCTCTAAAGTGCCGGTCACCGAATTCAGGTTCAACATCAGTGTGAGTGCTTCATGATCTCGACGGCAACTCCGGAAAAGCGATTCAACTTTCCAGCGAACAGCGAGTCCAACGCTGGCCACGCCCCTGATCTAAATGCAGCGGGGTTTGATGCAACGGAAATCCTTCACACCGTGCGGAGACGTGGGGTCTTAGGTGTCTTGCTTGCCGGTCCCATTGCCATTGCCGTTGCCATCGCGGTTTTCATCGCACTTCCGGAAGAGTACCGGTCTTCAGCCCTGCTGCGGCTCTCAGCGACTGAGACGAGTCTCGTCTTCGATGGGGAAGATGGCACTGACTTCGAGGTCTTTCAGGGCACTCAGAAAGAGCTGGTACGCACACGTCTCGTGATGACGGCAGCGTTGCGCAATGAACGGATGGCAAATTCGAGCGTGCTGTTGGAAGACCAGCCCGTCGCATGGATGCTCAAGAACGTCACCGTGTCGACTCCACCCAAGACAGAGGTGATGAGTGTGTCGACGGTCGCGACGGCCGAAGCGGATCCGGTCAGCATTGTGAACGCGACCGTCGACGCGTACCTGGTCGAGGTCGTCAACCGCGAAAGGGCGACGCGCCAGGCAAAGCTGGTGGGAATCGAAGAGGTCTTGGAAGAAAAACAGCTTGAGTCACGTCGGATGCGAAACGAACTCAAACGCCTGGTGGACGAGTTGGGGACCGGGGATGCCGAAACCCTCGCCGTCACACAACAGATGCTGGTCCAGGAGATGGGCCTGGTGCGCCGCGAGTTGATCAACTTGAAGTCTCGCAAACTCACCTACCAAGGCCGACTCGCCGCTTTAAGGGCCGCCCAGGAGGAGGACGCGGATGACGACCGCGATGAATTGGACGCGAGCGAGACGGCGGAGGACGGAAACGGTGCTCCATCCTCAACGAATCAAGAAACCGTAGGCACAAACGACGTGCTTCTGTCCGAGGCCGACATCGATACGGCGCTGGCGGCCGATCGCATTTACAGCGAGTTGATTCGAGACAAGATCAACACATTCCGCGCCCAGGCGGAGGCGGAAGCTGCATTCAAGGGAGATGCGAAGTCGCCTTATGGTGATGTCCAGAAGGAAATTGATCGTGCCATTGCAGAGCGACGTGAGCAGATCATTGAGGAAGCCAGAGCGATGGCCCCCATCCGCCAACGAGCACGCGAAGGCCTGCGTCGAAATGAAATCGAAAGTCAGATTGCCGGGCTGATTGCCGAATTGCCCGCGATTGATGAGATGATCAGGCAGCTGTCCGTGCAGGAGCAGACCTTGGTGGAACGCTTTCGCACCGTCGGCAACAACTCCATCGATGTTGAGATGATGCGCTCCGAAATCGAGCAATTGGATCAAGTCATCGACTCGATCGCGCAACAGCGTGAAGTGCTCAAAGTGGAACTCCAGTCCAGAGCCCGCGTCGAGTTGTTGCGACCGGCAACTGACCTGGAACCGGCATCGAGTGCCCAAAGAGCGGGGCTCGCTGGGGCCGCCGGTTTGATGAGCTTTTTCTTGCCGTTCGGCCTGATGCTCGGCTGGGACTTGAGTCAGCAACGGGTCGGATCGGCGGGTCGGCTTGCCGACAAGTCGGGGATTGCGGTCATCGGGACCTTGCCGATGATCCCGCCGAGAGCACTCAAACAATTCGGCAAGCGTGAGTCGGGACGTGTTCAGGCGTGGCGTTCCAAACTGCATGAGGCTGCCAAGCGGATTTCGGCGACCGTGTATTTGGGAGTCGAGAAACGGGATGACGAATGCCTGGTGCTGATGGTGACCAGTGCCGTGCGGGGTGAAGGGAAGTCGACCCTGGCAGCACAATTGGCGCGGGGGTTGGCGACGCGTTCACGCAGTGTGGTCTTGTGTGACTTCGATCTACGTCGACCGCGTTTGCATTCCATGTTGGGACTTTCCAACGAGGCGGGCGTTAGCGAACTGCTGCAAACAACCGGCGAGCTGGACGCGACGCTTCAATCAACGGAAATCGAGGGGCTGCGGGCGCTGACTGCGGGTGACGGGAACACCGAAGCCATCTCAGCTCTCGTGGACGGGAACGCGGGTCCGCTGTTCAGCGAACTTCGCGGCATCGCAGATGTCATCGTCGTTGACAGCCCACCCGTTCTGACTTCGGCGGATGTTGGATTCCTCAGCCCACACGTGGATCAAATCCTCTTTGCCGCTCGCCGCGACCTGACGCGTCTGCCGGAACTGAAACGCGGCTTGGATGCCATCCCGGCTTGGGAGCACCAGATCGC
Source organism: Planctomycetota bacterium (assembly GCA_039189905.1). Classification (GTDB taxonomy): domain Bacteria; phylum Planctomycetota; class Planctomycetia; order Pirellulales; family Pirellulaceae; genus Rhodopirellula. Next base: position 555 of record JBCCYK010000059.1, on the reverse strand, counting down.
GGGGACCGTCATGATCGACAAGTGCGACGATGCGGTCGATAAGTCTTTTGCGTGATTCGGAACCATGAATAAGAAAACGATCGTCAACTGCATTGTGGTTTTGGCCGTGTTGATCGGTGGCAATGTCGCCGTCTCCTACATACGCGCGGGCTATGAGATGGGCGCTGTCGTGCCACCTGAGAGCGATCTTGCGGATGCGTCCTTGAACCTTGGATCCTGGGTCGGCAAAGATCTTCCCGAGGATCCCCGACTTCGCCAAATCTTGCGGGCCAAGTCCGGCGTCGATCGGGTCTACCAGAACCCGAAAAAGGGGGACGTTCTTGTTCATGCGGTTTGGACCGATGACTACATCCGCCTGCACTTTCCACAGCAGTGCTATCGCGAAAGTGGTTGGGAAATGACCGACTCCAAAACCATTGAAGTGGAACAGGCCAATGGGAACTCTTTCCCAGCGAAAATCTGCAACTTCGTGCAGGATGGAAAGCAGATTCAAGTGCTGTACTGGTTCCAGCTTGGTGAGCACGTCTTCCTGGATCGCATGCAGCACCGTTTGCT
>JBCCYK010000058.1:0-28272 GCA_039189905.1 Planctomycetota bacterium | reverse complement strand
CCCGTCGGCGCAGATGATCGAACAGCGGTTTCCAGTAAGCCGACGGGGGCTGAGCGAGGTTGATGCGGAGGATACCGTGCAAGGATTCTTCGCAGAGCTCCTGCGTCGCGATGATCTAGCCCGTGTGGATGCCGCTCGCGGGCGTTTTCGATCCTTTCTTTACACCGGACTGAATCGGTTCCTGGCAAATTCGTTTCGCAATGACCGCGCGATCAAACGCGGGGGTGCCACAACGACGAAGTCGATGTCAACCGATGCAGACCATCAGGACGCCGTTGCCTCCCAATTGATTGCACCCGAAGCCGAAGCCGCTCGTGAGTTTGATCGCCAGTGGGCGCTCTGGGTCGTTGAGAAAACACTCGATGAATTGCAATCGGAGTACGCGGAGCAAGGAAAGTCCGAATGGTTCGAATGCTTCCGTCAGGAACTTCAGGGAGAGCCATCAACCGAACGTCGGCGGCAACTGCAACAGACACTGGGGATTTCGATGACCGCATTGAAGGTCGCCATCCATCGCCTGCGGATACAGTACCGTCGTCGCCTGATCCAAGCGATCGCCGAAACGGTCGAGGATCCCGTCGAAACCGAAGCCGAGCGTGCGTGGTTGTTCAAGGCCCTTGGTTAGCGTTGGGAATGGAACGCCCAAGACAGTCGTTCGCCGCAGTTGCCCGTCCCGCGTTCGAGGTTGCGAAGCAAGTGCCAGGATTCGTGACACTTCTCGCTGGTCGCCACCGAATTGACCCTCCCACGCGCAGCGAAGGGAGGGTCGAAATCGAGCTTCAAGCGAGATTTCGGGGAGGGTCCGGGTTTGATGTCTTGTGAACGCGATTGTCTTCTTGCGACTTGCCCTCCCCGGCCACGCTGACGCGGGCCGACCCTCCCAATCGCTTCGCGGGGAGGGTGAAATTGGATCGGCTACGTTTCGGCGGTGGCGATCGGCGAGTAGCGTCGGATTCGTTGCGTTTTTTTTGTAACCCCGGGATCAAATCGGGTCAGACATTAAGGGAGCAACGCGACCATGCTAGCGTTTGAGCTTCCACTGGACTGCAAGACTGGCCGATGGGGGTTAGCCCGGATATTGCATCAGCCGCAGAGGTTTGGCTCACGGTTGTGCGAACACACCCAATATCGCGTGATAACCGGTCGCTAACGCGATTTGGCTGATAGGCAGACTGTCATGGCGATGTGAGCCCGTAAACCCAGTGTTTGCTGAAAGCTTCAATTGGAACGATGCACTCGATTTTGTCCGCCCGCCCGAATTGATCGAAGGACCTGCAATGTCGGATTCGGTTTGCCCGAAGTGTGGTCACGAACGAACTGTCGATGTGGCGGCGTGTCCCCGCTGTCTACTCAGGCCCGAATGGGATCGCCCAGCTCATGCTTCCTTCACGCTGGGACCGGGACGCGGCTTCGAAGCTCCGGGAGTGGACCAGCTCAACGAAACCCTGGATGGGTATGAAGTGTTGGAACGGATCGGCCATGGTGGCATGGGAGCCGTCTATCGGGCGCGCCAAGTTTCACTCGATCGCGAGGTGGCGTTGAAGATCTTGCCTCCATCGATCGCGCAGCGTCCGGGTTTTCGCGGACGGTTTCAGCACGAGGCACGCGCCTTAGCGCGTCTCTCACATCCCAACATCGTGGCAGTGTTTGACTATGGCCATGCCGGCGACCATCCCATGTTGGTCATGGAGTTGATTGAGGGCGCGAGCCTGCGCGAAGTGATGCATCAAGGCAAGATGTCCGCGCCCGAGTGTCTGGAGGTCATCCCACAGTTGTGCGATGCCATTGGCTACGCCCATGACTTGGGGATTGTCCATCGCGACATCAAACCAGAGAACCTGCTTTTTGATGCAAACGGTCGTCTCAAGATCACGGACTTTGGTCTGGCCAAGATCATGTCGGGTGAGGGGGACGGGGCGGGCGATGATCGGTCCTCCAGTTTCGCGGACCAGAATGGCCCCCCTGAAATTGTCGGAACCATGCACTACATGGCCCCGGAACAGTACGAGCGACCGCGCGAAGTCGATCACCGCGCGGACCTCTATGCTTTGGGGGTCGTTTTCTATGAGATGCTCACCGGTGAGTTACCGATCGGGCGATTCGATCCGCCCAGCCAACGCGTCGAGGTCGATGTTCGCTTTGACGAGGTGGTCTTGAAGTCTCTCGCCAAACGACCGGAAAGTCGCTACGCGGCCGCCCAAGACCTGCTACGTGACGTTCGGTCGATTCCTTGCGAAGGGGCAGCAGAATCTCCCATGGCCACCCACCCGCCTGGCTATGAGCTCCCAAGGCAACCGGTTGGCGAACATGCCAACTCCGTTGGACATTGGCTTCACCAGTCCGTCGGTCAACTCAAACGCGGGCTGCAGCAACGTGCGCGTGCCGTTGTGCAAGTGGACTCACGATCGACCGGCCACGACCCTGCCATCAGCGTCTTGCACACGATCTACCAGCGACCTGAACTGACATACGGTTGGATTGCTGTTTTCAGCGTTCTGCTGACCGTTCTACCAGCGATCGTGCTGGTAGCGAACAACGAGGAAGAGGGTTGCGTGATGTGGTTGATTGGCGGAACGATCGTGACTTGGGTGGTGGCTCGCTGCTGCCTCTTGGGCCTCGATCGAGGACGCTCATCGCAGCCCGTCGCGACCGCCATCGCGAGAGGCGTTCTTGGCCTCGTTTATGTTCCGGTTTATGCGATCGGTTTGTTTGGTGCGAGCGTCGGCGCGATGGTGGTCTTTGACGAGTTCTTCGGATGGCCGCGCGATCCATGGCATCGGCCCAATACCGGTTGGCAACGCGACTGGACCGTGTTTGTTTGCTTTGTGTCGGTCAGCTCGCTCGTTTGGTGGTCCGCCCTGATCATCATTCACGCGATTTGGCCACGTTTGTATGCCTTGCTCTTCCGACCGTTCATCTCGGGCAAACGCAATTACTCGTTGATCGGCTTGCTGCTTCTGTTTGCGATCTTGATCTCGGCGCTCAGCACTGTGATGCAACGCAACTGGTACGCGGATACCAGTCTGCTGGTGTCGGATGAAGCGGGCACCTGGAATTCACAGCCATATGCGAATGACGTTTCGCTGCTGTCGCCACGCAATCGGTACCGATTCGAGGCTTCCATGCGAATGGAGGAGCAAGACGCTTCGCATGTGGAGCTGCAAGACGAGCGGGACCCCATGGATCCGAATTCGAAGAAGGATCATCCCAATGCGTCGGACGCAGACGCGGATGCTCAAGAGGTCGATCCTTTAGCCACGCAGGAAGCGGGCCCGCAACCTAGCGGATGGTAACCGAAGAGCCTTCGGACAGGATCCCGTACAAGTCGCGCGAGTAGTTTCCGGCGACGCTGATGCAGCCCTCCGACGTGGGTGAGTCTGGCTTTGGGCTCCCATGAATGCTCAGCCCCGATCCGAGGTCAATCCACATGGTGCCGTAAGGATTGCGAGGATTGCCAGGCGGAACGGGCGTTCCCGAGAGATCGTAGTAGGTCTTGGCGTTCTTCTTTTCTTGGATTGTGTAGGTGCCGGGAGAAGGTTCCGGATCACTCCCGATCGCGATGGGAAATCGACCCGCATACAGATCACCGAGAAACAACGTGAGTTCCTGATTTTGGCGGTCCACGTCGGCACGAAACGGCCCGCGAACGACTTTCAGGTCCGTTCCAGGAAGAATGGCGACGGGATCATCCACGCCGTTGATGTTGGCAAGCAGTTGCCAGGGCACATCATACGACGACGCGATTTCCATCAGAGTTTCGCTATTACCCACGCGATGCGGTTTCTCCAACAAATGCTCTTTGGAATAGATCACTTCCCGAGCCAGAGGATCCAATCGAGTCAGAAGCTGGTTTCTTTGCGCCTCGGTGAGGTTGGGCGTTTCATAGAAAAGACTGAGGGTCGCCAAAGCGTCGCGACGTCGGTCGTCCAGGTACTGCCGATCCGCGGTGGCGATGGCGTTTTCCAACCCTGCCGCCGTGACGGAATCGGAACCACCCATGCCCAGCTGATCGATCGCGGAAGTCGTCGCCTCTGGGGTGGCATCCGATTCAACCAAAATCTCTTTGGGTTCTGGCACGGCCATGTCCTGACCGGTGGTGGCATACGCCCGGTCGGGGTCGCCCTCGATCCGAGCCGACTGGCCGTTGGTCGTCGGCAGGCGCGTCAGTGCGCCGGCCTCGGAATCACTCATGTGAAAGGCCGTGTCTGGCGACGTTTCATCGGACAACGTGAAGCTGGGCGTTGGTGAAGCACCTGCGCCCGCGGGAGGAATATCCGCGTAGCTGTTGTCGACCACATTGAATTCGGAGTTTTGGGCGACTGGGTTTCCACCGGTTGGACCCATCAAGTCGATCGCTTGCGCAGAAGGGTTCCCCTCCGAAGTTGCCAACGCATCGGGAGAGGGCAAATCGGCAAGATCACCCATGGACAATGACATCTGGCCAAAATCGTCTGCCAGACCATCATTGATATCAAAGTCACCCGAATCAACGATCAGTGATTCCACTTCGGGCGGCAGAGCATCGGGCGGGGTCGTCATCGATACGAAGGCACCGTAAAGGATGACCGTCATCAGAACGACGATCGCCGCTGTTTTGATCGTTTGCACGACACTCTCTCCTGCCCAGGGGCACAGGTTTCCAGGTGAATCCGATTCGACTCCATGCACTGCGTGTGGAATAGTCGATGTGCCGCTTTGGATTCCAGGGCAATCTGAACTTGAGAAAAAAGCAGGAAAGGGACATGGACGGCATCATCGGCACGGTTGCGTGATTGGGGAGAGGAAACCGAGGCAAGTTGGCCCGCGTTCTGCGTTGCCAATACCGCTTGCGCGCATGGTTGAGGGTCGGGGCACAACCGACACCTCCTGACGACAACGACCGATGACCCACCCAAGTTTTGAAAAAGAACTCCCAGAGTCCTTCACCTGTCACGATCCTCTTAGCAGCACCCGCCCAGCTCGAGCGGCTCCCCACCTAGATTTGGCGTCGCAGCCGCCAGCTTCCAGCGTCAGCCCACCCCGGCACGGCAACCCACCTCCGCCCACCACGCATGAGCCCGCTTTTTCCGGCGTCGTTCATCGTGTTGACAAGGCCAACGGTGAGTTCACCGGCCAGGTGTCTGACCCACCAGCGGAAGCCGCTATCCCGGACGCAGGGTCGGAGCCTCACGCTTCGATGCCGATCGTCCGTGTCGCACTGTTTCATCCTGCTGAACTGGTTTCCGCCGGTTTGCTGCACGCTTGGGGGAAACTCGATGCAATTGAAATCACCTCTTTTTCCAATGACCCCGCCCAACTGACACGGGCTTTGATCAGGACGCCAGCTGACATCGCGATCACCAGCTTGGAGCATTGCGTCGATGGAATCGCCATTTTGGAGGCGTTGCGTTTCACATTCCCGGAGCTGCCCGTGCTGCTGCTATGCCAGGACGAATCCCCGCAGTCGTCCAAACGATGGCTTGAGGCGGGCGCCGCAGGATTTGTCAGTCAAAGCGCCTCGCTGGATCAGCTCACGTCGATCGTTCAGTGGGTGGCCCAGGGGCGGCTGGTGTCCAGTCTCAGCAAGGTTGGAGTCGAGGAGGACCGCAACAAGATGAACGCCAGCGCGGCGTTCCCTCAACCAAGACCGACCGAATTCCCTATTGTCAAAACAGGTGCAGACACTCGTTTCACTAGGAAGTGTCCGAAATGCTTTCGCTTGCTTCCCGCGTCGTCATCCGCGCCAGCGGAAGCATCCGTGGTGGCCAAGAGTCCCCAAGAACCAGACTTCAACGGGTCCGATGGGTCACTTCGGAGGGAAAGCGGCACACCGGTTTGCGCGCCAAATAAGCCTGGTCCGTCTTCGCGCGATTTGGACAGGGAAGCTCCGGCCTTATCCAGCCGCGAACAGGAAGTTCTCAATGGTTTGTCGCTTGGCATGACGAACCAACAGATCGCGGACTCGCTGTTCCTGAGTGTCAAAACCGTCGAAACCTACCGCTCGCGGCTTCGTCGGAAGCTTCGGGTCGACGATCGGGCCGGCATGGTTCGCTTTGCAAGGCAATTGGAAGGTCAGTTGTCGGAGTGAGTCGCGGGCGCAGGATTGCGGCGATGGAAGCAAATGCCTGACAGGGCCGGGTTTCCCTGACAGGCATTCTGGCCCTGACGCAAAAAGAGCAACCTGAAACGTGAGCAGGAGGCGGGCGAGCGACCGGGTTGTCCTGACGCGTTCGCTTCACCTCTAGCCGTCCAACAGGCGACTTGTCAGGGCAATTCGGACTTCGTGGGATTTCGTTTGTCCAGGGTGCAAACCGACCGTAGCGTTGGGCATCGAGATGACGTCGCCACTTTGACAACGTGATCTCGACAGACAAGACAGCCCTGCGAGGCGGACCGTCGCGATGCTCACTGCCCCCGTGCTCGCGACGGTTCGCATCGTCTTTCGGCTGTTGGGACAGATTGTTGCAATCTTGGTCTGTCACGTTTGTCTGGCCTAACCCCCTTAACTCACGAGACGAAAACCATGTTCTTGAAGCGAATCCTTTGCGGATTGACATTCGTTGCCGCGCTGAGCGCGACCGCCACGGCCCAAACGACCGACACCCAGAAATTCACCGTCACCGTGCCGAGCAACATTTCCATTATTGCTCCCTTGGATGTGGCTTTGACACACGATCAGTCCGATGCCAACCAATCTTTCCCAACGCAACGTTGGACGGTGGTTGGCAATACGGCCGCGGGAGTGACCGTCAGTTTCACAACGGACTCTCCGTTCGTACACACGACGGACCCAACCCACAAGCGAGACGCCAGTGTCGGTTTGGCGCTAGCTTCCAACACGGGGCCAGGTGCCTGGAATATCACCCAAGTGACGGACACCACCGACTACGTCAACAACGATGACACCGCGGTGGTGAGTGCTGCCAGCAACGGGCCCGGCTCCGCTGCGTTCGACTTGGCCGTGACTTTCATCACGGACACCTTTGGCACGTTTGCGGCGGGCGATTATGAAACGACCGTGACTGGCACGGTGACAGCGAACTGATTGACGCCTTTGGACTCGGAAACACGTGATTCGGTCAAGCCATCGTTCATGCACTTCACGAAGGAAACTGGCACGCGTGATCTCACCATCATGCCGTGCGGGTCTCTCCGTTGGGGCCTGCATGGCGGTGGTCTTGGCCTTCTTCTTGGCTCAGGATCGAGCTTGCCTGGGGGAGAAACGGGGACAGACCCCCATCGATCAGGGCAGCGGACCGCTGGGCTATCACCAGATCACCTTCGAACAAGGTGAGGAGCGTGACCTGACGAATCACAGCCGCTGGAATATCCAGCTGCGAAACAAACGGCTGTTGATGCGTCTCCTTTTCTCACCCTTCGAGCACGTCTTGGACCCAAGCTTGCGGAGCGATGCCGCCGTTGTCATGCGCGTTCGCAATGTTGCCGGGCGCGTTCAAGTTTCACCCCCTGTTGCACGAGCGCGAACGAACATCGACGCTCGACGAGAAGTCTCCGCAATCGCCATTGGCATGCAGGGCACGGGCAGCGTAGAAGCCGATCTGGAAATCGGTTTGGACAGACGTACCGCCGTAGCCGGAACCTACTGCACCACCGTCAACATCATCGTCACCGCGTTGTGAGCACCTGCATGAGCGCGTTCATCACTTGCAATCAACCACACTTGCGGATGGAAGCTAGGAATGGCGATCGATCGATGAACATTCGTGAAACTCCACTGACGCCCGTTTGAAGAACACCTCCAACTCGGCTCGACCTGTTTTGCTCCGCGAGCGCGTCCTGCGATGGGCGTTGCTTGTTGCGCTAGGGGTGTGCGCCAACGGGTGCGTCCATCGGCCCTTACCCCCGCGTGCCAGCCTCGACACGCTGATCAATCAAGCGCTCCAGCAATCCTCGGCTGATCTTGGTGGCGATCCTCACTTTGTCACGCCCCATCCAAGCACCCACGTCACGTTCACGGACGATGGACATGCCGTCTGGCACGCAAAGGGCGGCCTCGGGAATCCGGATCCGCAAGAGCACATCGTCTCAGAAACGATCGTTTCGGATGAACACGCTTTGAACGCCATCCAAAGTGACTCTCCGTCATCCGGGGCGATCAAGCATGCGCCCCAGGTCATCCGCGGCGCGACGATCGGCTTGCAATCCTACACGGAGCCGGTCGTGTTCGATGACGACATTCGAATCAACGAAGAATTCATCGAAACAGACATTCGCGAAGCTCTGACCTTGTTGGCCACGGAAGCCGAAATCGATTTGGTCCTGGATGATCAGGTCACAGGAATCATCAACGCGCAGATCAACGATCTGACCGTCGACCAAGCCATTGCAAAGGTCTTGATGCCATTGGGCATCGTGCATGTCCGACGGGGTGAACAGATCATCGTCGCGCCGCCCGACCCTGCGTCGCCCCTGTTTTCCTACGTGGCGGTCCGCCAAAAGTACCGTCCCATGAACCTGGAGCCCAACCAATTGGTGGAATCCGTCCCCAACGAATGGCTGCAGTATGTGACCGTCATCGAACCCGCCAAAGCCATCCTGATCGAGGCACCACGACGCATTGCCGACGATATCCTGGATCGCTTCCGTTCAGTGGACCAGCCTATCCCACAAGTTGTTTTGGAGGCGATCATCTGCGTCATCTCACCCGACAGTGGTTTCCAGTTCGGGGTCGATTGGAACCATGCGGTGCGGCTGGATGACGTGGAGAACCTTGCGCTCGGGGCGAGCAGCCTGGCCTTATCGGGTTCCGTATCCGGTCAGGGACTCGATAATATCTTCTCCGATTTTTCCACCACATCCGCTTTCATTCGATTGCTCTGTGAACATGGCTACCTCACGATTCGAGCGACACCACACGTGATGGCCCGCGATGGTGAGCAGGCCAACATCTCCATCAACCGTGAAACCTTCTTCTCTGTGCAGCCACCGGGCGCCAACGCAGATGGATCGGTTTTCTTTCAGCAGGAGATTCAGAAAGTCGACGCGGGCATCATGTTGGATATCACGCCTCATATCCAAGGGGACGTGGTGACGATCGACATCGAGAAGGCTGAGGTGAGTGAAGACATTCGCAACGCCAACTCGGAACTCGCGGTCAACCCGTTTCCGATCATCAACCGCCGCAGTGTTTCCACGACGGTGAGTGTCAAAGACGGCAAAACCATCGTGATCGGTGGCCTGGTCCAGAGAGAGACCATCGATCGTGTCAATCGGGTTCCGGGTCTGAGCCGATTGCCAGGGGTGGGCTACCTTTTTGAGACGACCCAGCGTCAGACGCGTGAGGCCGAAGTGGTCATTTTCATCTCGCCTCGCATCATCCGATCACCCAGTCCCGTCGCCGACGGGCCACTGCTAATCAACGCTGGGTAGTGGTCTCCGTTGCCGGGCGCGTCCTGGCTGTTCAGAAGACCGCCTTCGTCGGGGGCATTGCATTGGTAACGGAGCGCGTTCGTGTTCCAATCCATCTTCACGCTGTGCCAAGAACATGACTGCCCCCTCTCCATACCGACCCTTGCTGCTCGGCGTCTGCTTGTTAGCTTTTCCCAGTGCAAGCGTGGCGCAATCTCTGCAAGCGAACAGCAGTTCGCCGACCTCACATGGCGCCAAGCCTGGTCGCCGCGTCTCATTGACACGCAGCGTTGAACCCTCATTCAACGTCGAACCGGTGGTCCACCGGTTTCGCGCTCGTCGCGGCGAAGTCATCCCGTTTGTCTTCGAGATCACGTCGACGGGCAAGACGATGAAACTCGATGTGAAGCCGGTCAACTTGCGCCAAGAAGAAACCGGCATCATCCTCCACGACCAGCATTCGGAGCCCATGGGAGGCGTCACACTCACGTCACCCACGCAGTTCGAACTGATGGCTGGACAAAAGTTTCGCATCGAAGGCACCGTCAAAGTGCCCTTGGTCAAGTCCAACTACGTTTCCTTCGGTCTCCTTGTGCGTGATCGCGGGATCGTCACCGACGTCAACAATGAACTGGAAGAAGGGCAAACACGCGCGGCGGTGAAATTCGTCACCCAGTATGTGCTGCGTGTCGATATCGAAACCGGATCTCAGAAGATCGGGAACGTGGATTCCATGCATTTTGATGGCGGGCAACTGATCGATCGCGAAGGGATGCCATACGTTCGTGCGTACCTTGAAAACCCCACCGACTATGCGCTGGAATGTGGTGTGCGTGCCGAATTAATAGACGCCGATGGCGACGGAGTTGGCGATCCGGCACGACTTTACATGCCCTCACGCTCGGCGCTCGACGATGACAAACGTTTCCTCGTCCGCATCATGCCGCACAGTCGACTGCGACTTGAAACGCCGCTCTCGGCCGCCATGGTTGATGGTGATTACACCCTGCGTTTGCGACTTTCCAACGGTCGCCGCACCATGATCATTGCGGACTACCCCACCACCGTGAATCGCCATCAGTTCGGCGCTCTTGCGGTCCATAGTTTGATGTTGCCCGGTCAGGTTTCGGTGATTCCAGCTCAACTGGAACTGGGCCGCATCGCCGAAACCGAACGGATGGCGACGGTGGAAATCACCAACCTGGGTTCCGAAACGCAGACAGTCCGTCTAGACGGACGCGACCACCAAGGCAACGTGCTGACGACGATGAAACTCTCATCCGAAGAGTTCTCGCTCAAACCAGGGCGTTCCAAGACGATCCGCGCGATGTTGCGCGGCAACGCGGATTTCGAATCGCAATGGGGGCAGGTTGCGATTGCGATCGATGGGAATCAAGCGCAAGCGATGCCCCTGAGCTTGTTACATGCGGGACGCCCAGAAACAGACGTGAAGGCCACGGAGTTACAGTGGTTAGCACCCGGAGCAGAGCCGCATGTGCCACACGGAGCGTTCGTCATGACGGTACGAAATCACGGCAACGGATACAGCCCCATCCACGGCTCGTTGAAGCTGGCCGCTGAGCAAGGTCGTCCGTTGGCACTGGCCGACGGGTTTGGCAAGTGGCTCGCACCCGGGAACGCAAGAGAACTTGTGTTTGCACTCCCGCCAGGGACCCGGGCGGGGAGGTACCAAGTTCGCCTTCGTGTTGGGAGTCGTGCGGACGCGGATGTTGCCGATCAGACCTTGGTGATCGACTTGACCGACCAGATGTTGGGCTTAGCAGGAAGCTAGTGCTCCATCCATCCTTAAACTTAGGGTTGGTCTTTCAGTAGCACGGCTCTCCGAGCCGTGATTCCTCGGCTCGGAGAGCCGAGCTACGAAGGATTAGGCAGGCCTAGCGGGCAGCTTCCACAGCAGCAGGCAACTCTGCATCGACCACACCGTAACCGCCGCGACCGCCGCTCACACGAGCCTCAATGTCCATCTTGGTTTCTTCGGAAACAGCTTCCCAAAAGGGCTCAAGCTCGGCAGCCGGGATGGGCTCGAATGAACGGAACAACCGAAAGCCCACACCACGTGCGGGGTCATTGGAGAACCACCACGGGCTCTTGGGGAAATTGGGATCTTCTTCCTTCCATTCTTCATCATCGGAAGGAAGTCGGGCGGCGCTGCGAAGCCGATCCGGGTCCTCTTCCCAAGTGCCACCGCGTGCGACCATCGGCCAAGGGGCCGTGTTCCACTTGACGGCTTTGGTTGCGTCGGTCACACCGGCCTCGACGAGCCATTGGTATCCGTCTTCGGTGTACTCGTTGACGGTCCATTCGGCCACATTGCCGTGCATGTCGTACAGCCCGAATGGATTGGGTTCCTTGGTCGCCACCAAACCCGGACCATCAAAGGCGTTGTCAAAGTAGTAGGAATGGTCTTCGACTTCCTCGGGGTCGTCGCCCCAACTGTATGCCGTTTCCGTGCCGGCACGAGCCGCATATTCCCATTCCGCCTCCGTCGGCAAACGGTACTGCAATCCCGTCATCAGGCTGAGCCATTTGCTGTATTGCTTGGCCGCGTACACCGTCATGGTCACGGCGGGTTGGCTGTCATCCGTTTTGTATTCGAACGTGTGATCGGGGTCATACAACTCGGTGGGTGCCGTCACCGCGTCGGTCAAGTCATTGGTGTCGACCTTGCGTTCTCCCTTGGCTTCGAAGTCCTTGAAAATCTGGTACATGTCCATGTAGAGCAGGTATTCGTGCCAGGTGACTTCATGCTTGGCAACCCACATGGGACGCACGCTTAACTTGACTTGTGGTCCCTCGTCGTCAGACCGATCGGCTTCGTCGTCGGGACTGCCCAACAAGAACGATCCGCCCGGGACGGGAATCATTTCGAAGGTGATGTCCGTGCCGGGGATGCGCTGCTCGTAGGCCACCATGAAACCACCCTCGACTTCCACAGCTGGACCCTCTGCGGGTTTCTCCGGCGCCATTCCAATCGATGTGAATGCCAAATCTTGCGCGGAAACCAAGGTCGCCGAGAACAGGGACACCAAGATGAGAGTTGAGAAACGAGCCGGGGTGAGATTCATGGAGATCGTTGGGGGGCTAAGTGTTGGCAGGACCAGCGTCCACGTGCGGGCTGAAAGACGACGCGGCCAGGACCACGCGGGGACGTATCATTCTAATCCTGTGGCCCGACCTGTCCAATCCACGAATGCCATCGGGAGGGCGTTCAACCGTCTTTCCCGTCGATCGGCGATGCGGGCAATGCCTTGGCGGTCGGCTGCACGTCAAAGGCACGATCCGCTTCCGTCTCCGCCGCATCCGTGGGGTTCGGGATGGGCGCCAGGACCAAACGGACCGGCGTGTCGGATTTGGGAATGCGGTCGGTAAATGGCATGAACATCAAATCCGCTTCCTGAGCACTGCTCTCCATAGGCACATCCAACATGGAAGTACTGAAGTTGGACACACAGATCATGTCGCCGGAATCAGCCATGTAGTGCTCCGTGCCACTTTCCGGATCCTTCCAGAAACCGCTCCCGGCGAACACCCAATCCGGTTTCATCGATTGATTGGTCTGGACGTTCTGAATCCACTCCCGCGCATCCACCACTTGAAAGTCACCTTTCTCGTCATACCACATGATCCAGATTCGAATGGCTTGGCCGGTGGGCGGCAAAAAACTCGGTTGGAAACGCACGGGTGTGCCCGATTGCGTCCCCAAGGCCAACAAGGCCGCGTGCACCTCCTTGCTGGATGCAAAGGCGGCGATGATGGATTCATGTTCTTTCGTACCCACCGGACACGCAAGCATCTCGATCTGCCCTCGCCGCAACGCCACATAGCCATCGAGGTAGATGCGTTTGTTCTCCCGATCGATCCACAAGTCAGGTTGCTTGCTGAGTTGCTTGCCTCCATCGGGTGGTCCATATGCGTCGGCAACTTCGCGCAATCGTCGTTCGTAGGCTTCCAGCTCAGCACGCACTTCGGCGTCAATCTCTTCCTGCGTCTTGGGACGCACGGCAGGAAGGCTCGTTGACCCCTTCGTGTCGGCAGTCGCCTGATCAAATGCGTTGTCGGATTCCTGGCCCCAGGCCGCCGGCAGGGGAAAACTCCCAACGCACATTCCAGTCAATAGCAACAAGCTTCGCAAAGCAATGCGTTCTCGACTCATGATTCTCTCCATCGCCGACCAGTAAACGCGCCCGACCACGCCCATTAACGTATCATGCTCCCATCTAACATCAAACGAGTGGCCGTCAACGATCAAGCCACTTTCACTCACCTTGATTCCAATTCCCTCGCGACCCGCAACCGATTCATGACTCCGATCTTATCGTCCAACACCGCGTGGATGCTTCTTCTACTGTTCCTTGCTTGCGATGCTTCCTGGTGTCGCGCGCAGCAGACGGTTCTGTTGGGCGGCAAGGACGGTTTGGCGGTTGTGCAACCGAACGGCACGGTCACTTGGCACATGGATTGGGGCGGGATTCACGATGTCCATGTGACCCCCGACGGATTAATCTTGACGCGACAGGGACGTTCCAAAGTGGTCCTGATCGATCCGAAAAAGAAAGAGGTCGTCTTCACATACGATGCAGCGATCTCCCCGGGCAACGCGGGCCGCAAGATCGAAATCCACGCCGCCCAGCCTTTGGATACCGAACGCATCATGGTGGCGGAGTCAGGAAGAGGACGGATCATTGAGATCGATCGCTCCGGCAAGATCCTTCATGAGATCACGCTCAAGATCGATCATCCCAACCCGCATCGCGACACGCGTCTCGTTCGTCGCTTAGATCATGGCGGTTACTTGGTTGCGCATGAAGGCGATGGGGTCGTTCGCGAGTACGATCGCGATGGAACGGTTCAGTGGGAGTACAGCATTCCCCTATTCGGGAAAGAGCCTGCGCGCGGGCACGGTCCCGAAGCCTTCGGCAACGCGGTCTTCTCCGCGATTCGACTCCCCAACGGAAACACGTTGATCGGGACTGGCAATGGACACAGTGTTCTCGAGGTCACACCAAACAAAGAGATTGTTTGGCAGATACACCAAAACGATCTGCCCGGCATCCAACTCGCCTGGGTCACCACTCTGGAACAACTCGACAATGGAAACGTGTTGATCGGTAACTGCCACGCGGGACCCGGGCAGCCGATCTTGATCGAACTGGATCGCAGTACCAACCGAGTCGTGTGGCAATTGGATGGCCACGAAGCTTTCGGCAACAACGTGTCCAACAGCGTGATTTATCCCGCTGCTTCGTAGCCGCCGCCTCGGTGGCGTGACGAGGGTGTTTGCCCCGTGTAGTAATAGCCTGGGTCATCTTTTCCGTCGCCGTCAAAGTCGCCCGCAACCGGTTGATCTCCCGCGCTGTCACGTGGGACCGAGACCCGTCGGTCATTACCCGTCAGCCGACGATCGCCATCCGAATCGATGATCCAGACATCACCACGTACCACCGCGATCTCATCGATGCCATCACCGTTGAAATCGCCGACTACCGGTTCGTCACCGGGCTCTCCAAACGAATGGGGCTTGCTGTGCTTTGTCCAACGCCCGTCCGCATCTTCGTCCAACAGCCACTGGCCGCTACGGTACACACCAATCTGATCAATGCCGTCTCCGTTCCAGTCACCTGAGATCGGCGTGTCAACCTGCTCCCCATATTGGAAAACATGGTCGACGGCATCGGCTTGCAGGTGACCTTCATCCCCGCGCCGCAGAACGCGCTGGCGACGGTCTGCTTCGGACGCTTCGCGGTGGACCAGATCCTCTCTTTCGAGACGTCGTCGACGCTGGTTGGCGGGATCAGGCAGACCGGGGTCGCGACGGATGCGCTGCTCATCATGCTGCCAACGTCGACCAAAGATGCCCACATCGTCTTTGCCATCGCCATCCCAGTCGCCGACGACCGGGCGATCCAATTCCGTTCCCAATCGCACCCAGAGATCGCCGCGGTCCCAGACGCCGTTGCCGTTGAAATCGACAAACCATTGGCCGCCGAGGAACAGAACCGGTTCGTCCGATCCATCCCCATCAAAGTCGCCCGCCAGCGCGGTGGCATCGACATGGCCAAACTGGGTCAGCCAAGTATCCATTCGACCCTCCTCGCTATCATCCGTTCCCATCGCATCGGATCGCAAGACTTGCCAGCGTCCGTTCTTCAGGTCCACCTTCAAGGCTTGCCTGGCCAACTCGGAAGCGGACGTGCGGCTCGGCAAGAAGCTCGCGCGGTATCCAACGGCTTGCACCGTCGGCTTATCCGATTTCTCGACCAAGATCATCGCGTCGCCTCGCGGGTTTCCACCGTTGATGACGCTCAGGTGCCAGGACACGGCCCACTCATCGACGGCCTCGACCACACGAGGGACATCGCGATATTCCGGCAACGCCACCAAGCGTGGTTGGGAATCAAACGTTGGGATCGGCGTGGTGACGCGCGGGATGGGATCTTCCTCGGGATCTTCGGGCGGCGGCAAGACGGGTGGTTCTTCGATCAAGATCTCGCTGAAGTTGTTGCTCAGGCTGACCTGGCCCGGCCGCAGCGTCAGCCGGAAGATGGCATCGAATTGCGGATCGGTCTCCGGGTTGTTGCTGAGCTGATTGACCACAAACTGGACATCGCTGTTGCTGAGGTCGGCCTGGTTGATGCCAAAGCCCCCGGTTGTCCCGGGCGTGTCCAGGGAATCGACGTGTGTTTCTGGTTGCGATTGATAAACCGCAAAGAACGTTTCCACCGGGTTGATCCCCGTGAACTCGTAGTAACCGTTCGCGTCGGTGGACGTGACAATCGAGTGCCCCGGAAGGATTCTGTCAGGACCCTCAATCGGCAACCCAGACGTATCGCGGAGCGTGAGTTGAACGCCGGCCAGTCGCACGTCGTCATTCGTCAACAGACCGTCGCGAAAGTCTCGCAAATCCTCAGCGGGCGGCGGTGCGTCGGTCACAATCGGCGCGCCGTCCTGAAACACGTACCCGGAAATCGTGGCGGGAGGGATCTCCGGGAAGTTGTATTGATCCGCGTTGTCGCCGCTTCGCAGGGTGATTTCAGCCAGATGATCATCCGCCGCGATCACACCCCCGTGGTCACCGACAATCTGGCCCCCATGAAAGTAGCCTTCCGGCTGCGTTTCGACGACGGCATAAGTCCCCGGTTCCAAGTCGTTGAATTCGTATCGCCCGCCGTTTCGCGTGGTGGTGGTTTGAACCGTTGCACCGGAGGCGTCCCGCAACGCGATTTCGACATCAGCGAGTCCCCTCTCCGAAGGATCAAACTGCCCGTTGCGAATCACGTCTTCCCAAACGTAGCCGGCCAAGGACACGCCGAGGCGTTCGCAAAAATTGTATTGGGTCAGTTGATCACCGGCACCAACGGGGATCGCTGAGATCACATCCGTCGCGGAATCATCGCCGCCGGCGCTGCCTGCGACCTGTCCACCCTGGAAATAGCCGGCGGGCTGCGATTCACGTACGGTGTAAACACCGGGGCGAAGGTTTTGGAACGAATAGGTTCCGTCCGCGAGCGTCTGCGTTGTGGCGACGAGGTTGCCACCGTCATCAAACAACTCAATCGTGACACCGCCCAAGCCAACTTCGCCGGAATCCTGGATGCAGTCGTCGTCGCGATCGACAAAGACGACGCCCTCGAGCGATGCGGGCAGGTTCTCACAAAAGTTGTATTGCACGAGCGTTTCGCCCCAGCCCACGGGGATCTGTGAAATCACGTCGGCTGATGCGTCGTTGCCGCCCGCACTGCCGGCGACCTGACCACCATGGAAGTAACCCTGCGGCTGTTCCTCCACCACCGTGTAAACCCCGGCCGGCAGGTCGTCGAAGCGATACTGTCCGTTCGCATCCGTCCGCGTGCTGGCAACCAGCTTTCCGTCGGCGTCAAACAATTCCACGAGGACGCCGTCCAGCCCAACCTCGCCCGAATCCTGGATGCAGTCGTCATCTTGATCGATGAAGACGACACCTGAGATGGATGCGGGAGGCCGCTCGCAGAAATCATTGGCGGTGGAACTCTGCCCGGAAACAAGCTCGATGCCGTCAATACGATCCGGGCCTTCGACGCGTCCTCCCGCGCTGCCAACGACAGCACCGCCCTGCAAATAACCCACCGGCTGCGTCTCCACCACGCTGTAGACACCGGGAGGCAAGCCATCGAATCGATAGGTGCCGTCATCGGCTGTGGTCGTGGATCGAATCAGGTTGTCATTCTGATCCAGGAGGTCGATGCGCACCCCGCCCAAGGTGACCTCACCGGGATCCAAAACACAATCCTCATCAAGATCCACGTGGACACGCCCTGAAATCGAACCGGGCAGCAACTCACCAAAGTCATAGTTGATCCCGCTCAGACCTTGCCGCAGATCGATCTCGACGATGGAGTCGCGATCCGCTCCCAGTTGTCCAACGAATGCACCTGAGATCGTGCCGACCGCATCCTTGCCATCCAGGTAGCCGGAAGGTTGGGATTCCACGACACGATAGACCCCGGCGGGCAGTCCGAGAAACTCGTAGTGTCCTTGGTCATCCGTCTGGGTTGTCCCGACGACCGTTCCGTTTGAATCCACCAATGTCACAGTGGCGTCTGGGATGGGGGCTTCGCCGGTTTCCCGTCGACCGTTGTCGTTTGTATCCTCATAGACGTGCCCGGAAAGGGATGCCGGCGCCGCTTCGCAAAAGTCGTATTCGGTTCCGTCATCACCGGCGCCAAGTGTCACGTCAGTGATGCGGCCGCCGTCGACGACCGTGCCCACCCCAATCAGAACGTCTCCCTGCAGTGTCCGAATACGACCCGCAAATGCCCCTCCGTCGATCAAGTTGGCAGGGGTGATCTCAATGACCTGATAAAGTCCCGCTGGCAAGTTGAGGAACTCGTAGCGACCGTCCGCGTTTGTGCGCGTGGTCGCGACGGTCTGGCCTGAATCGTCTTGCAGGAGGATCTCGACGTCTACCAGAGGCGTCGCGTCGTCCGCGCCATGGTCGCCCGTGCAATCACGTCCGGGCGCGGCAAGATAGACCGATCCCGAGATGCGACCGGGTGGCAACTCCCCGAAGTCGTAGTCCACCCCGGCATCGCCACCACGCAAGGTCACCTGGTCGATCAAGTCACCCGGATTGATCGCGGTTCCGACGACGCGACCGTCAATGGTTCCCGCCGCGTCACGTCCATCCCACAGTCCATCGGGCTGATCGACTTCGATCACGCGATAGCGTCCGGGCATCAAACCCGTGAAGCGGTAAGCGCCACTGGCGTCGGTCGTCGTCACCAAAGTGGTTTGTGGCGCAATCGTCTCAAGCGGCTCGATGCGCACACGAACGCCACCCAAACCGATCTCACCCGGGTCACGCGTGCCCGAATCGTTGTCGTCGCGATAGACATGTCCAGAGAGCGAGGCGGGTTCGGGTTCCTGCACGACACTGCCGACCGCGGCAGCTGAACGGTTGGGACGGCTGTCGATGTCATTGGAATCATCGGGAGGCAGATCCAAGCCGAACTGCGACGCCGGATCTCCAAAGTCATTGACGAACAAAGCGTCCGTCGAAGAGTCCAGATAGTCCGGCGCTGAAAAGGCCGCCTGCAGAATGGAGTCCTGAAACTCCTGCCCCGACGTGATCACGTCCAGGCGTTGATTGAACTCAGCCAGCGTCAGACTCGGGGAATTGCGGAGAACTTCGTCCACATCCAGTGTGAATTCCAGGCGGTCTCCGGCGAAGAACCCGCGCAGATCGAGCACGAGCTCCTGGCCGCCATCGCTGACCGTTGCATCCACGTCGATCGGAAGGTTGCGCTGTGATTGCGTCGCGTGGACCTCGAAGGGATGAAAGCCATTCTTCCCGCGTCCGCCCGATTCAGAATCGTAGATGGGATCGCCGACGCTGATCCCATCACCGTCTTTGTCCGTCGTGATTCGCAGTTGCGTCAACTGCGTGTCGGGTGCACCACCGGTGAATGACAAAATAAACCGGTCGGGCTGGGAATCGTTTCCGCCGTCGTTGTCCGTCTCCAAGTAGTCCGTTTCCAAATAGACGACACCCACGTGAATCGGGTCCGCTGTCATTAACTTGCGGGCCTCCAACGTTTCGATGCGCATCGCACGATGTGTACGGGCTGGTCTTGGTCGCTCGACTTCGGCGTGACCAAGCAGCACTGACCCCAGCGTCCGCCTCGCGCTGGAGCGTTGCGAATCAGAAGTGTTTCGTTTGCGTCGTTTGAATAGCACCGGCGGGCACCTCCTTGTGGCCGCGTTCTTGCGATGGCGTCCCAGCTCAAGACGCATGCAATGTCTTTTTGCTGTCAGGTCACGGTGAAGCGGGGCCTCGTAGCGCGATCTTGGGATCGGTCCCCGTCAACAAAGTCACGTCCCATCGCCTGAGCGTGGCATCAAAACCACCCGAGTAGAGCTGCCCGTTGCCCGAAGCGAGCGTGGCCACGGACCCGTCATGGCCGCGGAGGTGCCCAATGTCGATGTCGCGTCTCAGCGATGTAGAAGCCTCCCGCGCGATGCGACACACATGGATCCGATCATCACTTCCCGCTGCGGCCACGTGGTTGGCATCAATCACCGCGAGCGAGAACAAACGCCCTGTCGTCAGGGACGTCGCTGCCAACACATGCCCCGTGGCAGCATCACAACGAACCAATCGCCCGTCATCACCAACGCTGACCACCATGTTGCTGCTGGGCAAGAACGCCGCATCCCGCACGCGAGCCCGGTGCGCCGCAATCGCACTCAACTGCTCGCGTTTTCTTGGATCAAACAGGTGCAAGTACCCATTGCGATCTCCAACGACCAGTCTGGCCCCCGTCGTGTCGTAAGCACAGCATCGCAAATCCGTGCAATCACACTCCGGTGCGGATGCCGACTCAACGGTTTGCTTCCGTGAAATCAAGTAAACCTTGGGGTCGTACCCCACCGCGGCCAACTCTTGCCCATCGGGCGAAAATCGGACCCGCGCGAGAGCGGGTGCCGATTCGATTCGCTGAATCACCTCATAGTTACGATCCCGGTTCCACAGGATCAATTGGCCATCATTGCCAGCGGAAACCAGACGGCCACCCGTCGTGTCAAACGCGAGCGTGCGGATCAAATCGCGATGCCCCGTCTCCGTTCCTCGGCTTGTGTCGCTGGGTGCGATTTCCCCAAGGACGCGCACGGTGCGCAGTGAATGGGCCTCGACAATCCGAATCAGGTGATCGTCACCGGCGGCAGCTAAAACTTGATCGCGCGGATCGTAGGCGAGCGCCGTCACCACCACGTTTTCGATCGTGGGGTCCATTGGCT
Organism: Planctomycetota bacterium; assembly: GCA_039189905.1. GTDB lineage: Bacteria > Planctomycetota > Planctomycetia > Pirellulales > Pirellulaceae > Rhodopirellula. The sequence continues at coordinate 7,629 of JBCCYK010000058.1, read as the reverse complement.
GCAATCGCACCATACGGTCCTCGATCTGCAGCATGCGGTTGGCAAGTGCCGCGATGGACGGGGGCTCCTTGCCTTGGACCACGGCACGCGACGCACCGAGCGCGCACGCCCCCAACACAATGCCGCGCAAGCATTCCCGACGATTCTGGTTGCGATCCATGACGTTCCCCCCGGACGTGGGCGCGCCGGAAAAGCGCACTTGCCCGAGTTATCGTCAAAGCCGCCATGCCGTCATGAGGCGAATTCAATTTCACCCTCCTAGCAGGAGGGTCGAGCGTAGCGAGGGGAGGTAGCAACGTCGCAAATATGAATGCGTCTCGCTGAGCGACACCGTGTGACGGTCCCCAAGCACGCGCCTTCATCCCTTCCAACAAGCGATCCGCGTTCTGAGAACACGGCGACAGTCGCCGAGCACGCCGTGCTTGGGTCACCCAGACGCGCCGAGCACTGCGTGTTCAAAACAGTCCATATCGCAAGGGCACGGGCTCAAGGTGCGGGCTCCACGTAACAGTAATAGGCCCCCACTTCGACAGCGTCACCGCGAAACACCGGTGCCAATTCGTGGGCACCCTCGGCCAAGGAAATCGTGAAGGATACCGAGGCGGCATTGGCTTCCACCGGACTCGATGCCAGCTCTTGACCGTCGACGATCACGACGGCGGTCTCGGCCGCGATCGCAGCTCCCGGCTCGGTACGAAAGGCCTTGTCTTTTCCTGGGACTTCATCGCCAGCTGCGAGCAATGCATTGATGGGTTGATTCGTTTCTTCGGGCCAGCGTCTGACCGTCACGCGATAGGACCCCGCCTGATGAACGCGGATGGCCCAATGACCTTCGTGTTTCTTTTGCGGCTTGGCTTTCCCACGTGCGACCGCACCTTGCCCCGCCCGGATCGATCGCTGGTTCCACGGCGGTGCCGCTTTCTGAATCCAGTCATGCGCTGTCAGCGTCACTCGCGGCGACTTGGGATGTCCGATCGCGATGGAAGTTGTTTTAGCGAATGTCGGTTCCAACTCCGTCCACCAGGCATCGTAGAAGGCTGTCAGCGTCGACACGCGGTCGGGATGTTCGCCAGCGACATCCTTTTGCTGCCCTGGGTCCGCCACAATGTTGTAGAGCTGCTTCCCGTTGATCAGTCGCCACTTGCCCTGCATGACGGATGACTTTCGCCATTTAATGGGATCGCGTACACGTTGCGAATCCGTCACCAGGATACGACCTTCAAAGAGTGACGGTACGTCTTGATCCGGATCCCATAAGCTTTGAACCGAGCGGCCATCGAATTTCAGCGTTTGCGGAGGGGCGATGCCGCAGATGTCCAGCAGCGTTGGGACCACATCCACGGCATGACAGAGTGTTGACTCTTCGTGCTTCTGATCCATGCCGCCACCAGGCCAATGGACCAGGAAGGGAACACGGTGACCCCCGTCGTACTCGCTTCCCTTCGCACCCCGCATGTCTGCGTTGTAGATCTGCGAACCCGACGAAGAACCATTGTCGGTTGTGAAGATCACGATCGTGTTGTCCGCAATCTTGAGCTCCTCCAACAGCTGACGAAGACGCCCGACGTTGTCATCGATGTTGGTGATCATGCCATAAAACGCCGGGATGCGACCGGGCTGACCCTCGTACATCGCCATGTACTCTTCGGGGGCGTGCATCGGTCCGTGAGGCGCGTTCGTGGCGATGTATGTTAGGAAGGGAACCTTCCGCTCCGCACAATCACGGATGAAGTCCATCCCAGCATCAAAGAAGACGTCTGTGCAGAAACCAGAAACCTTTTCCGGTTCGCTGTTACGAAAATAGGTGCCATCGAAATAAGCGTTGTCCCAGTAGTCGGGGGTTTGACCAACTCCGCCGCCGCCGTGGCGCAGCACTTCATCAAAACCGCGATCTTCCGGTCGGTACGGGTAATTGTCTCCCAGGTGCCACTTGCCAAACATCCCCGTTCGGTAGCCACCGGATCCAAACAACGTTCCCATCGTGATCTCGTCATCACGCAGCATCGATCGTCCCATGATCGTGTGCCACACACCTGTCCGATTCGTCCAGTGCCCGGTCAGGAAGGCGCTTCGGGTGGGGGAGCAGGTTGGCGCAACATGGTAATCCGTCAACGAGGTGGACTCGGACGCCAACTGATCGATGTTGGGCGTCTTGATGATCGGGTTTCCGGTGAACCCACAGTCCCCATAGCCCTGGTCATCCGTGATCATGATCACCACGTTGGGACGTTCTGCCGCCGAAGCACCGCGGTTGGCGATCAAGCCACACACGAAAACTGGAATCAAACCGGACAACGCCAAAAGGAGGCGTCGCGTGATGGCGGATCGAAACATCATGGTCCAGGTGAGGAACTGAGGGAGGGACTTCGATTCAGGCACGCGGCGATGACGCCGAGAGCCCCATGGGGCCCACACTGTAATCCAAACCCCAACGCCCTTGGTTTGTGGGCCAAGCTGCTCCGCAGACCTCCTCCGCGTCATTCCACTCGCCTCCAGTCTGCCAAGAACCAAGCCAAAGCGGTGAAAATCGGCAGAGCGTCCCAGGGAGACTGCCGTTTCCGAAAAATGTCGCAGGAAAACTGGAATTTGGTTTGTTTCTAGGCGAACCTTCTGCTGAAATGCCACTCTAAATCAGCATCTTGTTCACTCCTTGCGAGGGGAGAATGCTCGATTTCTGGGGTTTCTTGCCTCGGCGCGGCGATGCAAATGTGTCGACAATGCCTGCAAGGGACGCTCGAATCGAGCGGTTCGAGTTGTTCATTTCGTTGGTGTCCACACGATCGCATGTCGTGATCGCGTGTTCACATTCACATTCGTTTGTGCTCCAGGGACGTGCTGGGCTCAACGGTTGGCCGGCGGTCGCGTGACTGCAATCGGGACCGTCTTGGGCACCGGTTACGGGAGGATTGTCATGCAACGTTTCATCACGACCACCGCCGAAATCATTGTCGCCATTGCAAACGCAACGGGCATTGAAGTCTTGGCTGGCATGGGCCGCGTGCATGAATCGATGCGTGAGGTCTATTCCCACTCAGCATTTGCGGGCAAGCCCCGTTTCGATCGCGATGATCGAGCGGACCATCGGCTCGCCCGACTGCCACGTCTCGGGAAGCTTCTGAGTTGGTCGGGGTTTGATGCCGCTTTGAAACGCGTCGTCCCGGTCCAGGTCGCGGTACCGGTGGTCCAAGCGAGCCAAGCCAATTTGTGTTGGCGGCTCCTGGCGGACCAAACGTGTCCGCAGCGGTCCATAGACAGGTCCCGCAGACTCGGCTGAAGCCGATTCTGCTGAATCGCTGAAAGCCCCGCTCTCAGCGAAACGACTGTCAACGCCGCTGAGACCGCCCGCCTGGGACGCGTCGCCGTTTGCGATATCCAAGCCGAACCTTCACTCGCTTGGTCTCGACAAACAGCGCCCTCCAGGAAGGCGACCTAGGCATGGTCCTAACGTGTCCGCCCGAATTCCGACTAGGAAACGAGATCCAGCGGTTTCGGGTTACTCCCAGAAAAACGAATCAACGAAACGCAATGTCCCGGGAGGGACCCAACGATGAACACGAAGATCATCACCAAAAACACCCTGAGCCCCACCGCCACCAACCCACCAACCGTTGCTCAAATGGTCATCGCCGCCCAGAACGGGGACCGAGTCGCCTTGGGTGACTTGTTCGAACGTTACCGACCGACGGTTGTTGCTGCCGCGATGGCACGTTTGGGTGACGCCCACGAAGCAGAAGAGCTGGCACAAGACGTGTTTGTTCAGGCGATGTTGAAGATCCGACAATTGCGAACTCCGGAGGCTTTTGGGGGTTGGTTGCGTCAGATCGTGCACCGCATGGCGATCAATCGCATCACGCGTCGTCGCAACGCGGCGCCCTGCGACCCGGTCACGTTGGAAGCCACCTGCGCTGATGACCTGTCACCCGAATCGGTCGCGGTGGATCGCGAAGCGGCGGTTGCGGTTCATTGTGGGATCGAGCGTCTTGGGCGTATGGACCAGCAGACGCTGCACGCGTTCTACATGGACGGTCAGTCGCTCAATGAGATGAGCGACCGATTTGACGCACCGGTCGGGACGATCAAGCGTCGATTGCACACCGCGCGAAAGCGATTGGCCAAGCAACTGGACGACGGCGATTCCGATCCGATGCCGGCTGTACAGCCGGCATCGGACACCGGATCGCACGCCGGCCTGTTTGCCATGGGCCACGCCGTTTGATCGGCGGGTCAATTTATTCGCCCAGGGTGCGTGCCAACTGGGCTTTGCGATGGGCGATGGCTTCGCGCTTGGACTTGAAGGTCTTGAACCGCTGCTTGCCGTCTTCTTGCCACGTCGCGACCCAGCGGCCATAGAAGTTGCGACTGACCCCGGTAACACCCGATGTGTTGTTGGTTGGTTTCTTACGAGGACCCTTACGCCATTGGCGGTCGCCCAAAGCGCGAAGCTGTTCGTCACGCCATTGGATGGCGGCTTCTTTTGACTTCTGGACGCCACCATTGGAAAAGCGAAAGTACTTGGAATATTCCACGCCTTCCCGAACCAGTCGCACCGTCCAACCGTTGGGACCGCGGTTGATGTTGGTCAACTTTTTCATGAATCTCGATCAACGCAGTGGCAGGAACAAGCCAGCACACCCCAAGAAGTGGACGTAGGCATGGCACCAGGAACTTGGCCGCTAGCTTGAGATGGTAATGAAGCAAGCGGCGTCGCGGGATAGGTTCACCCACGGAAATCCGTCTGCTCGTCGAAGCTAAAGGAGCTTCGCGCCAATCGCCGGCATCAGCAGCGCGGCCGGCACAATGGCAACGACGCTGCAGATCAAGAACCTGCGCCAAGATACCTTGGTGACCGCCGCAGCGATGATTGTGATGTGGGCTCCCGCTCCTGGGATCTGACGGCCCAGAATCAAGAAGGCGGGATGCCCGGCCGGGAACTTCGTCAACCAACGCGGCAAACGCCCCTGATTACGACGGTTCTCTTTGTCATAGCGGGCCGTCGAAGTCGCGAGCGATCGAATCACCTGAAACTCAAGGATCGATCCCAACAACCAACCCACCCAACTGTAAACGACGCCGGGAACGTAGCCGTAAAGCGTCCCATTTGCGATGGCAATCACATCGGAGGGGACCGGTGCAGCTGCCACAACCGCATGAATCGGCACGGTGATCGCCGGCGCCCAAATGCCACACGCGTCACGGACGCGAAGCATCTCTGCCTTCCCAAACTTGATCGCGGCCACACAGCCAACCAAGATCAAAATCGGGAGCAACATGCGAAGGAGTCGCCAGCCTCTTGGCTGCTTGGCAGGGACAGGATCATTCTCACTTCGACTGGATCCGGCGCTCTGACGGAACGCTGGCTCGTCGACCGCGTCGTCGCCAGACCCCGGCGTCTCATCCGTTGGCATCCAGGCCCCCGAATCGCCGTTGTCGGCGCGCAAAACTATCGAGCGCTGAGTCAAAGTCTTCCCGAGCAAACTCAGGCCAGCACTTATCGGTGAACCAAAGCTCGGCATAGCTCACCTGCCACAACAGAAAATTGCTAATCCGGGTGTCGCCGCCGGTGCGAATCATCAAATCGATCTCGTGTCCGGCAGGCGTGTCCAAATAGCTCGAAAAGCCATCTTCATCCAACGAATCGGCGAGACGTTTTCCCCTCGCGACGTCACTCGCAAACGCTTGAGCCGCACGCACGATCTCGTCGCGACCACCGTAGTCGATGGCCAAAACCAAGCGGGTTCCTGCGTTGTTGAGACAGAGTTTCTGCGTTGTTTCAACTTCACGGAGCACGTCATCCGAGAGGCGATCCCGACGACCGATCAATTCCAGACGAAGCCCCTGATCACAGATCAGGCGTCTCTCTTCGACCAAATACTGCTGGAGCAACTGCATGAGAAACGACAATTCGTCTTGAGGCCGCTTCCAGTTCTCGCTCGACAGGCAGTAAAGCGTCAGGGAACTCAGTTCCAACTCGGCGGCGGCTTCTGTCACCATCCGGACGGTGGCGACACCACGACGATGGCCTTCAATCCGCGGCAACCCGCGCCCCTGGGCCCACCGACCGTTTCCATCCATGATGAGGGCGATATGGTCAGGTCTCTTGAGTCCATCCGCGCTTGATGTGGCCAACGTGTTCATGCGTGTGCGTTGTCGCGCTGCCTCCGTGGAATCAGCCGTTGGAACAAGCGGGTTCCAACATCAATGCTTCCGATTCCGGAGTGAAGATGGTTTGAGCGCGATCCGGGCCGACAGACAAGATGCCCACGGGCACGCCGACCAGTTCTTCAATGCGTTTGACATACGCGAGCGCACCGGGCGGAAAGTCCTCCATCGTTCGAGCGTCATCAACGGGCTGATTCCAACCTGGGATCGTTTCGTAAATCGGTTGGCAACGGCGGAGTTGTTCGGCGTGTGAAGGAACCCGCTCGATCCGTTCCCCATCCAACTCATAAGCAACACACACCTTCAGTTCGTCAAAGTGCGCCAGGACATCCATCATCATCAGCGCCAGCCGCGTCACGCCAGACAATCGCGCCGTATAGCGGACTGCCACCGCATCGAACCACCCGCATCGACGCGGGCGTCCGGTCGTTGTCCCGAATTCATTTCCGAGTTTCCGAATGCGATCCCCCGTGCCATCCTCCAACTCCGTTGGAAACGGTCCACCGCCGACCCGCGTGCTGTAGGCCTTGCAAACGCCAATCACCTGATCGATCCATCGCGGTGGCACGCCCGCTCCGGCACAAACGCCCACGCCCGATGAATTGCTGCTGGTGACAAAAGGGTAGGTCCCGTGGTCAATATCCAAGAGCGCGCCCTGAGCGCCTTCGAACAACACGCGGGCGCCCGCGTCGACCGCATCCAAAACTTGATCGGTCGTATCGGCAATCATGGGCCCCAAACGTTCGGCCCAAGACGTCGCGAGCGTCACCATGGTTTCGGGTGCAATGGGCGACAGTTGTTCCTCAGAGGCGCCGAGGTTGCGCAGCATCGCCACCTTCTGTTCAGCCACCGTCGCGATCCGTTCATCGCGTGAAGGCTCGACCAAGTCGATCATACGAATCGCATGCGTCCGTCCGACCTTGTCGCGATAACAGGGGCCAATGCCCCGATTGGTTGTCCCGATCGATTCTCCGCGAACATGCGTGGCGTTGATGGTGGCATCTTCCAAGATGTGCCACGGCATCACCAAATGAGCGCGTTCGCTGATCGCCAGATTCCGTCGAACATCAATCCCACGACCTGCCAGCCCATCAATCTCGTCCAAGATGGTTGCCGGGTTGATCACCACCCCCGGTGTGATCAGGTTCCGAACATCGGCATGCAGAATCCCGCTCGGAATGTGATGCAACTTATATACGTCTTCGCCCGAGACCACCGTGTGCCCCGCATTCGCGCCGCCTTGGTAACGGACGACCCACTGGAACCGCGGGGCCAACAGGTCAACGAGCTTTCCCTTCGCCTCGTCGCCCCACTGTAATCCAATGACACAAGTACCCGACAACGGACCGACTCTACTTTGAATGGGGAGTCGCGGGCCGAAGGGGCGCCAAAAATGGGGGTAAACGCAAACATCGAACGGTAACAGCCCCCCCGGGCTCTGACGAGGTCCGGCGGTGCGCCAGTAGGTGG
>JBCCYK010000057.1:0-28531 GCA_039189905.1 Planctomycetota bacterium | reverse complement strand
TTGGATCCAGACGGCTAAACTGGAATTCACCGAGGATCGACCCGTCACGGTCGCACCTCAGCAGCACGCATCGTATCACGAATTCCTCGGACGCACGCGCCTTATGCGATCACATCCCAGCACGCGCGGCGGTGCTCAGCGGACCGGCCCCCACTCGCCTTGGCCGATGCTGGGCATGGTCATGGCATGTCACACCGTTGCGATCGCCGAAGAACCGGCTGCCAAGACTTACTCGAACGCGGTTGTCGCGAAAGCAGAGAAGATCCTGCAGGACGTCGGCTTGAAGCGTTCCGGTCGCAGCCTGGTCGCCTTGGAAGGCACCGATGCGGCGCGTGCGCTTGGCAATTTGAACCGAACACGCCGTGACCTTCGACAGAAGCAAAAGGATGTGGCGGCGGCGGAGGCTTCCCTGGCTTCGATTCAAGAGCAGATTCGCCAGCTCAAGGCACGCGACGTCGAGCTAAATTTGCAGCTTGCCCGCGTGGCTGGTACCGACGTGTCCGCGAACAATCGGATCGTGGCTTTGATCAACGCCGGACGCACGGCGTCAAACCAGGCGGAAACGAACCGCAAGACGGCGCACGCAAATGCGCTGTCTGTTCGCAGTGTCATGATCCAGGCGGAGGCCGAGTATGCCGAGGAGGTGTTTGGCCTGCGAAAAGAAATCGATACGCTGCGAGACACGATCAGCCAAAGCCTGGACGACGAGCAAGTCACGATCGCGCTTCGTGTTCTGAATGCTAACTTCGACGTCCCGTCGGACTTGACCGCGGACGATATCCTGCGACCGCTTTCGACGCGACTGTCCAAAGTCGAAAGTGAGGTTTTTCGCGAATCCATTGGGCTTGAAATACGCGACAACGGCTCCCTCTTCGTGACCGTCAGCATCAACAACAAACCGCTCCGCATGGTCGTCGATAGCGGTGCGACGATGATGACACTTCCCGCCAAAGCCGCCAACGATTTGGGGGTTGAGATTCCGCCCTCAGCGCCCCGCTTACGGTTGGTTCTTGCAAACGGCCAAGAGATCGGCGCTCGGGCAGTCAATCTCGGATCCGTGCGTGTGGGCCAATTTGAGGCGACAGGAGTGCGTGCCGCCATTCTGGATGCGGCCGCTACAGACGCCGAACCTTTGTTGGGGATGAGTTATCTCGGTCGTTTCAAGTTTGAGATTGATGCTGGTGCCGCGACGCTGAGCCTACTGCGGGTGGCGGAGGATTAACGGACGGCCTTGCGAATCAGGCTACTGCGGAGATAATCGCGGGGGTTGAAAGACCATTCCTAATCCGTCCCCCCGCCCGCTCTTGCAGGAATCCCGCTCATGGCATTGGTGCCCCTCCGCGTTGTTCTGGATCACGCCGCCGAGAATGACTATGGCGTCGCCGCGTTCAACGTCAACAACATGGAACAAATCCAGGCGATCATGGAGGCCGCCAAGAAGACCGACTCGCCCGTCATCGTGCAAGCCTCTCGTGGCGCACGGTCGTACTCCCAAGACGCGTACCTCCGTCACCTGATGTTGGCCGCCGTCGAGCTGTACCCGGAAATCCCGATCGTGATGCATCAGGATCACGGCAACAGTCCCGAAACCTGCATGTCGGCCATCGAAAACGGCTTCACCAGCGTCATGATGGACGGATCTCTGGAGGCGGACGGTAAGACCCCCGCCAGCTACGATTACAACGTGCAGGTGACGGCGGAAGTCGTCAAGGCGGCGCACGCCAAGGGAGTCAGTGTGGAGGGCGAACTGGGTTGCTTGGGTTCGCTCGAGAGTGGCGGTGGCGAGCAAGAGGATGGCCACGGGGCCGTTGGAACGTTGTCTCATGACCAGTTGCTAACCGACCCCGACGAAGCAGCTCAGTTCGTGGAAGAAACCAACGTGGACGCATTGGCGGTCGCCATTGGAACCAGTCACGGCGCTTACAAGTTCACCAAGAAGCCGACCGGCGAAGTCCTTGCGATGGACCGCATCGAAGCGATCCACGCCAAGCTCCCCAACACACACTTGGTCATGCACGGCAGCAGCAGCGTTCCTCAAGAACTTCAAGACATCATCAACGAGTTTGGTGGTGAGATGAAGCAAACTTATGGGGTTCCCGTTGAAGAAATCCAACGTGGTATCAAGAGTGGCGTGCGCAAGATCAACGTGGACACCGACAATCGGATGGCGATCACCGGCGCGATTCGCAAGGTGCTGACGCAGGACCCGTCGGCATTTGATCCGCGTGCGTATCTCAAACCCGCCCGCGCCGCGATGGAAGAGGTTTGCATCGCTCGCATGGAAGCGTTCGGCCAAGCTGGCAACGCCTCCAAACTGAGCCAAAGCCTGACCGCCACGGTCTGATTCGACGGCTTTCGCATCTAGTGGTTCATCCACAGTTGATTTTTGGGTTGCAGTGTTGGTAACTCGGCTCTCCGAGCCGAGACCTCACGGCTCGAAGAGCCGTGCTACTGAGAATTCAACTCGATTTCCAAGATTGGACAAAGCCCTAGCCACTCCCCTGATCTTCACTGGACACTCCTGTTTGCGGATGTGGCATCTGCATACCTCGTGCCTTGGGGGTGACCCTCTGACGACACCGGCTCGAGACGCTGTGGCACGCAGAAAGGAATGCCCTCTGATTCGAATCGCTCGAAAACGGCAAAGTTGAATCGTTCACTGAACGCGAGATAATCCCAATACTCGGGTGGATGGTACCAGTAGATTATCCGAATCGTGAACGCGTCCGGTCCCAATTCCGTCAGATGAACACGTGGCGGAAACTCCGCATCTAGGCCCTCGTGGTCATGCAACTGTTCCCGGATGATGTCGACGGCTTGTTGCAGCTTGGAACGAGGTGTTTCGAGAGGGAGATGAATGTCGCAAACCCGGCGAATGCAACTCCGACGACCGACGTTCTCGATGTCACTTCGTGAGAGTTCATCGTTAGGGACGCTGACCTGGTTGCCCGTCAACAGTCGAAGCCTTGTCGAGCGCAGCCCGATGTCCTCCACGACGCCGTCGTAGCCTTTGAAGATGACCCTTTCGCCGACTCGAAACGGCTTGTCGGCCATCAACATCACCGTGCCAAACAAGGTGCGAAGTGTGTCCTGTGCGCCAAGGGCGAGCGCAATGCCTCCAATACCGGCACTGGCAAGGAGCGTTGCAACGGGGATCCCAAGATACTGCCCGCCGATGAGCAAGACGATCAAGGAGAGTAACACGCTGAACAACTTCGCCGTGATTCGTATCAGCTGCGCATTGAGGCCCCTGGGGTTGATGTGCGGGTTTGCAATGATGGCCTCCGCAACGCGATTGCAGCCGACAAACGCCACAACAACTGCAGCCAGGATCGAGAGCGCCGTGGCAACGAAGCCAAACAGGTACAGTGGGACGCCTCGAAGGGTCAAGTATCGATCCGCAATGCGGCTCGCCCACAGAGGAACAAACGCTGCGGCAATGGGAAACAGAACCGTGAGGCAATGTAACAGCGGTCTTGTTTTCGAGGTGAGACGTGAGAGATAAAACTGCAAACGGTAGAGGAACGCCATGAGGATGGAGCCCACGATGACCAGCAACACCACGCCGGGCCACTTCCAGGCACTCAACCCCATCAGGTGGCCATACCTGAATCGATCTGGCAACCCTCGGATGACGCGAGCAATGGAAGGATGACCGGGAGCGGACATGTACCATCGATAGAGGTCGGGCGTCGTTGACGGGCCCTCAACCCGATAGGGTTGGGAACGCATGGTTTCGAAGTAGTCGACCGCTCGATCAACCGTACCCGGCGAAAACAAGTATTCATATTTCTGCGGACCGGAATCCACGCGCGCGATGGTGATCCGCGTTCCCGGAATGCGGCACCGTGACACCTTCTCGATCCCTCCCATTCGCTCAATGGCATCGGAGTCGGGAATGCTATCAAGATCAGGGATTTCGACTCGGTCCAGAATCTCCTTGAGGCAGACAGCGACCTCGCTTGCACGATCCTCCTTGGCGTAGGCGGGCAGTCCCGTTGTGTCGATACAATCCAGAACACGCATGCCCAGATGACGATACCGTTCCCCGTGGCGATCGTAGTACTCGAGCTCGGAGATCAACCGATAGAGTTCATTGCATGATTCAATGAAACTGACCAACGTCGCCCGTGGACTGGACGTATCGGCCGCACCGTCCAAGTGCTTGATTTGAGCCGATGCGGAACCACACCAAGTCCACAGTCCCAGAATCAGTGTCGCCACCCACGGCAACGCTACTGGACGCGGCACGAAGGAGTGGACGCCAGGGATCAATCTCGGCTTCGCAACCAATATGTCGTTGGGCATCCATCGCAGTTGGGCCGGGGAACTCATTGGGACACCGGCACCGGGATGACGATCCGCTTTACGTCGGTCGGGTGTTGCTGTAGCCACGTCTCAATTCCTTCCACGATCTTGGGATACCGTCCCGACTCGTCCGTGCGTTCTTCCAGATGGTTTTCCACGGCGTGATTGAAAAGCAACAGGGGGCTCCCATCCGCTGGAATCACAGCCTTAAACCTTCCGTAGCGAACCAAGTGCTTCCACTGTGGCTCTTCGGGAACTTTCTGCACGAGTTGGCTGACGATCTCCCGACAATCGGGATCATCGATCACGTTCTTCCACTCATGAGGATCTTTGCTGCGATCGTAAAGTTCGGCGTTCCCATCAAAGTACTGAATGTATCGCCATCGATTGGTCGTGATGGCATGATTGCCGCGACCAAACGTGGTCACCGTGTGATCCTTCCAATCCGACTCGGGATCCCGAATCAAAGGTAACAGGCTCGTCCCTTCAAGCTCATCGCTCGGGCTCAATCCGGCGATCGTGGCAATCGTCGGGAAGAGATCCAGCAAGTTCACGGTTCGGTCGCAGCGGCGACCGGGTTGGAATCCATCGGGTCTCAACCCGTTTGGCGGCACGATTATCAGGGGAACACGTGTGGCTCTGAACCAGCCGGTGGCTTTGCCCCAATGCTCCTTTTCCCCAAGATGCCACCCGTGATCGGACCAAAAGACGATCCATGTGTTCTCGGCATGTTGGCTATGATCGAGCTCCTCCATGAGCCCGCCCAACAAGTGATCGACGAAGGTGACCGTTGCCAGGTAACTTGAAACGGCATCGTGCCACTGCCCGAACTTGACAACGCTCGCATGCGTGCCGGACGTGGTCGGTATCAACGCATAGTCCCTCCCCGAAGTCGACAAATCCACAAGATCACCCTCCACATGCGGAGGCAAGAGGGTTGTCGCCGGTGGATACAAGTCATGGAATCGCTTGGGTGCATACAGCGGCTGGTGGGGCAAGTGAATGCCAACGCCCAGAAAGAACGGCTTGTCGTAAGATCGGGTCAATCGCTCGCGGCACCATTGGACGACCGCCGCATCTCGGAAACGATCGTCCGGTAAATCCATTGGCCCCCAATCAAAGGTGTGGGAGTCTTTCCAGGTGCGATCGGCAGGCATGCCATTGCGGGGGAAGACGATCACTTGATCGTCGACACGCCATTCATAGGTCGGTGTTTGCCTGGAACTGAGGATCGCTTCCTTCGGCCAGGGATGAGGAGCACCCTTGGCATATTCATCAAACGCTCCATCCGGATATTGGGTGTCACCATGAAAGAGCTTCCCTGCTCCCATGACATGATAGCCCTGGTGGCGCAGAAATTCCGGTAGCGACTCCACATCTGGCAGGCGTTTCGGATAGTTGGCATTGTTGGAGTAGACACCCGTGGTCGATGGCCAGCGTCCAGACATGATCGCCGCACGCGACGGCCCGCAAACGGGCGCGGGGCAATGGGCTTGTGTGAATAGAACACCTTGTTTTGCCATGGCGTCGATGTGCGGCGTCCTTACCTGCGGATGTCCCTTGAGGCATCCGATCCAGTCATTCAAATCGTCGACTGCGATGAACAACACATTGGCGGGAGCGCTAGCGACAGCACCGACATCAACACGGATCGCAAGGACGATTGCGATCATTAAGACGCTCAGGCGAGATGGGACCATGGAGGCAAGTTTCACGCAGAGGGGACCAGTGATGTCGCCATGATTGTATTCGCGTTTACCTGCCAATGCTGGCCGTGGGTATGGCAGCATCCCACGTCGATGCCATTCTCAACTCGTCAATCTGCCACGTGGCACCGCCACCGGCGATGATGCGAATGGAAGCAGTGGGATACAGAGCGGATCTCACTTGGCCACGAACCGTCCATAAAGGAGGCTTATGCATCGCACCTTTGGTGCCTTCAGAGATGGACCTAGTCCCTTCGGTGGTGCTGCGGAATTGTGGCCACCGGCCCTGAAAAGGCCTGCCGTCAAGAATTGCACGCGACTTGGCGTGGCTCGGTTTGCTATGACCGAGAGGGGGCATCGGTTAAAGGGAGATGCTCAATGCGTTGGTTGGTAAAGACTGCGGGTCGCGTCCGCAAACGATTCGCACGCTCGCCTCACTGGGCGCGAGATATTCTCGGCCTGGTCTCGTACGTGAATTTCATCGAGTTGATCCCTTCACTGGTTGCGATCGCGGTGGCACCGCGTCACTTCTTCCGGCGTCTTCCAATGACGCTCCGCGGTCACCGTCCACTCTTCCAGACGCCAGTCAAATTCTTCTTCAATTTTGCCGCGTTGTTTCTGTTCTTGTTCTTTCTGCGCCATGCCGACCTGCCGTCAGTGATCCAAGAGCAACACGCGATCTGGTACCTGCCATTGATGATCCCTTTGACACCACCGTGCATGTTTGGGCTGGGGATCATCACCCTGTTCCTCTACCAGCTCCCAAGACTGGCACCGAATGGCGATGCGTTCCCACCTCCGAACGGCGGTGCGTTCAAGCTCTTGCTGAGTCCACAAACCTATCTGAATCTCGACTCAGGACGATTCTTTTGGGGACTCTTCTATATCAGCGGCTATTTCGTTGCAGCCTGGCAAGTCGTCCAGGTTCTGGTCGCCTTGATTTTCCTTGGGATTGTGCATGTGTCCAGCGCCCTCGGGGAGGGCCACGCGATTCCGAAGTTGATTGTGTCGCTGTTGGGTGTTGCGATCGCCGCCTTGTCTATTCATGGACTTGTACTTCACCCCTACATTGAGATGCTGCGAGCATCCCTTCGACGCCCTACTCGCGCCATCTATGAGATCGACGTGCATGAAATCGCTCAGATCGTGAAGGCCTACCTAGCGCTCCCGGGCAGTGAGTCCACACTCGATACGAGCGCGAACACGTTGTTCAAAGCAATCTCGGAAGAAACGGATGTGCTCCACCGAGTCATTGCCCAGCAAAACGTGGACTTTGAACTCTCAGAGGATGATGCCTTGGAGCGAATTCGTGTGCATCGAGACGCGTTGAGTATCAAGGCTTTACGCGACCGTCTTGCGGATACTTCTCCAATTGTACGCGGCAAATTCGACGTGTTGTTGTCGAGGTTTGATCCGTCCGCTGGTGACGTCCGACGTACTGCTGCTTAGGAACGGGAGGTCACCATTTTACAATGCCGCGAGTGACACGAAGGCCGCCGACGAGTGTTGAGCCACCGTAGTCTTTGGCGAGCCGCAGCAACGACTTGTGGAAACCCTCGTTGGGGAACGCGGCTTCCACCGCCGCAATCACTTTCCGACTCAATCCTTTTCGCATCCGGCCCATACTCGCATCGATCCAGTCGGCCTTGCGACAGGCTTCGATGATCCGTTCGTGCGGGCCTCGATAACAGGTGATCTTGTGATGCCAATGAATAATCCCGCGTAACAGCTCTGGATCCAGCTCCCAACCGTACGTCTCATTGTCGGCGACAACCGCAGCTTCGGACGGTTCGAGGTACGCCAAGGCCTTATCGTTCCATAAACCGATATCGTGATAGGCCATGGCCGTCTCCACCGAAGGCGCGGCCTGCACATCGTCGTGAAGAAAGTGCATCGCGTAGGTCACCGTTCGATACACGTGATTGCGGTAGCCCGCGTAATCGGCGCCGATCACCTCGCGGTAAGGTTGCAGTAGGGTCTCAATGCGGGGCCTGTTCGTAGCAAGGGCCATCGGCAGAGCTCGTCGGTTCATACTTGCTGTGCGGTGTCGCGGCGGGGCTACTCTTCGAAGTTTGCGACAAGCTACCGGTTGTTGAATCATAAGGATCGGCGGTGGAAGAAACCGCTGAGCCAAGTCATCAGGACGGATGGCCAGACAAACAAATTGTGCAGACGTCGCTGGCCCTGGGCCAACGAGAAGATTTCCTGCAACTTGGGATCATCGTCAGCAGCTTGTTGAAGGTATTCGATCATCTTACCCGGACCGTTCAGGCCATCGATCCCTGGATAGGCATACCAACGAGTGCAATACCAGATAGCGACCGCGAAAATTGCAATTGTCAATCCCGCTGCCAGGGAACGCTTGGCTTCCCTTGGCGTGGACAGGGTAATCGCGACGGGAATCAGTAGCATCACATAGTTGATCACGTCCTGGGTGCGAAAACCGAACAGGATGGGGACGAAGCAAAGCGTGGCTACGAACCCCAGTGCAATCGCCATGTAGTAGGAATCGGCACGTTTCTCGTCCGTTAAGGTCATTCGCCCGTAGCGACTCAAGCTTAGCAACAGATCAAAGAGTGGACTGGCCAACCAGATGCTGGCGACGAATAGCATGTAGGTAAAGGCAAGGACCAGACCCACCTTCTCAAGAACACTGCCGTCAGGCATCCGCACCAAGACTTGAAGTAGAATGATGATGCCGATGAACATCATCATCTGGGTCTGCGCACTGAACCGGGAAATCCAAAGCATGTACCTCAAGATTTGGCGGTAGAAGAAGTTCTTCGCCTTCAGTGACTCAATAATGCCTTCGCGGGCCCATCCGTGATCGGGGTCAAGCCGGAGCGCTTCCTTGAAATGCTCCAGGGCCGTTTCTGCATTGCCACCGTGCAGTTGTGTCCAGCCCATGTTGGCATGAGACGTTGCATTCTCGGGACTTGCGGCCAACGCGGAATCGATGGTGGCACTCGCTTCGTCCCTTCGACCGAGTTTGGTCAATGCGATCGCGCGCCAATTGTTACATCCGACGTGACGGGGATCGAACTGAAGTCCTTTTTCTGCTGCCGCCAGTGCTTCCTTCCATGCGTGGGCTCTTGTATCAATAGCGGCTCGATGAGCCAGAAAGTCGGGATTGGAAGGGTCACGGGCAATCGCGTCGTCGATCGCTTTGCCCGCCTCTTTGTTCTTGTCTCGATGAAACAACACCAGGGAGAGTGCGTAGTGGGCAAACGGTTCGTCGGGTGCCAAGCCCAGTGCCCGCTCGGCAAGAGCTTGCGCCTCTTGCAGCATCTTCTGCTCGACGTGAACCAAGGCCAACAGAGCAAAGGCGATGTAGCGGTCGGGGTCTTCGCCGATCGCGGCTCGTAATGATTCCTCTGCTAACTCGAGTCGATCTTGGGAAAGCAGCAATTCCGCTCGCTTGATGCGGTTGTCGTAGTTGTCCACGGCTTAACGAAGTTTCAAGTAGTCGAGGATGTCATCGTAGGCTCCGCCTTGATTGGAGAACATGGCGTAGTTCTTGGCGGTGCTGAACCATTCGGCGGTGGATGGCTTCACTTGGCCATTCGCTTTCTGCAGGTCTTTCGTGACCAGGGGCTTGGGGATCCCTTCCTGCATCGCCGCGCGCAGTTTCGCCTCGATGGCGATGTCGACGACGGCTTTCAAATCGGCGCCACTCAGGCCCTCAGTCTTCTTCGCCAGCAATCGTGTGTCCACGCGATCCGTCGGTTTGCCAGCAAGGAGAATGTCAAGGATCGCCGAGCGAGCCTCTTGGTCCGGAGGCGGGACAAACAACACGCGATCGAATCGGCCAGGGCGACGAAACGCGGAATCCAAGTGCCAGGGTGCATTGGTGGCCGCCAAGATGAGCACGCCCTCGTTGGACGCGCTCACACCATCCAGTTCAGAAAGGAACTGGTTGATCAGGTGTCGGCTCCCACTGGTCTTCATGTCAGCCCGTGAGGCGCCCAACGCGTCCACTTCGTCGAAGAACAGCACGCACGGACGATTCCGCCTTGCCTGGTCGAACAAGGCATGAAGTTGTTTCTCACTGTTGCCAATCCACATGTCAAGGATCTGATGGATTCCGACCGACATGAACTTGGCTTTCACCTGACCAGCGGTGGCCCGTGCGAGGTGCGTCTTTCCGCACCCTGGCGGTCCGTACAATAGGATTCCACCGCCGATCTTTTTTCCGTAGGCCTCATAGATCTCAGGATGGGTCAACGGATGAATGATCTTCATCCTGATTTCGTCCTTGAGCGCATCCATGCCCCCCACGTCCTCGAACGAAATCTCTGGCCTCTCAAACTCGAAGGTCGTTTCGACACGATCGGGAACGTCCCCTGCGTGCTCCCGTGCTGCCCAATCGCGCTGCTCAGCATCTTCATTGGACCACTCCCGATCTGGAAAAATGCCCAGTTGTTCTGAGAGCGTATCATCGACAAGATCGCCATTCGCATCGATCGCACTGCGATATTGCTGTGCCGCGTGACGTTCATCGCCGGTATGCAGCAGAAGCTTTGCGTGTAGCAGTAAAGCGTTTGCATCGGGATTTCGTTCACCTACCAGTGACTCAACTAGCACCATTGCTTCGTTGATCTTGTCCTGAGCACGAAACGTCTCCGCGAGCGATAACTTCATTGTGAGGTTGTCAGGATCCTTTCCCAACCCAATGCGAAGTAGCGATTCCGCATCTTCATATTGCCTCAGCCGGACCAAAACGTCACTTAAGTGAATTCGAAGCGGTACATTCTCCGGTGACAACTCAAGCGCCGTCCGCAAGGCTTCGATACTCTTCTCGTCGTTCATGTTCCCATGTCTCTCTGCAGAGCGCGTCCCAGGTATCGGCGTCTAGGCTAGCGAAACCTGATCGTTGTTGCGACACCCGAGAAGGTTCGCGATCTCGCGAGTCACGCAATGGTGCCGTTGGCCGTAGGAGAGAGAACCGGTCCTATTTCGGCTGATTCTGCGTCAACATGATCAGTCGAACCTCCATGACCTGGGCTCCGGGCATGTCGAGCGCCTTCAAGGTCAGCGTGCCTTTGCCTTTCTTCAAGTCAATCGAACCGAGTTTCATAGGAAGGAATTCCTTCACGTAGGATTCCTTTCTCTGGAAACGATCCTCATCGGCGCCAACCTCCGGTGGGTTGTGGGCCGTCGTGATCTTGCCGACAAGGCGGCTATCGCCAAAACTGAGCTCGATCGTCGAGCCGACGTCTGCGGTGGGGCACGTGTAGTAGATTTCCACATCAAAGGTACCATCGGCCGGGACTTCGCAGTCCCAAGTAATCGAGTCCGCAGGACTCTTCCAGTTCGTGAAATAAGAGCAGTTCGCAGGCTTGGCCGAACGTTTGATATTGCCATGAGCCATGCCGTCGCGTGCCGGAATCTGCGTGGACGGGTAGTCCGGGTGGCCGATGATGAAGGGCCGGTCGTCACGCGTTTCCGGAAGGACGTCTTCCCTCCATGCCCGGACCGCTCGCTGGAGACGGCGCGTCATCTCGGGACGCTTTTGCGAGATGTCGTTGCGTTGACCTGGGTCTTGATCGAGCTCGTACAGAAGCCCCTCGTTGTCCAACAAGTATCGCTCGGTTCTCACGGTCACCCGATCCTTCCAGTGCGAAAAGATCATGCGGTCATCCCACTCGTAGTCGTTGCCGGTTAGCGGAGCCTTTAAGCTAACACCGTCTAGCGGCTTCGTGCTGCTGACATCGATTCCCGCGAGATCCGCCAGGGTTGGCAGTAGATCGATTGCGGCACCGTTCTCCTCAACCCGTCGTCCTGCGGGGATGTGGCCCGGCCAACGAATGAGCATCGGCGAGCGAACGCCTCCTTCGTCGGTGGACCCCTTGCGACCCTTCATGTCGCCGTTCCAACGCCGCCCGTTCGGTCCGTTGTCACAAAAGTAGACGACAATGGTGTCCTCTGTAACTTTCAGTTCGTCGAGCTTCTTGAGTAGCCTGCCAACGTTCCAATCGATGTTCTCACACATCGCCAGAGCGGCTCGGGTGTGCACCAGGTTCTCACGATTCGCTTCGCGATCATGTAGCTCCAAGTCCGCGTTCTCGAACTTGTTCCAGAAACGATCCGGCACCTGCATCGGCGAGTGTGGTGTGTTATACGGCAGGTAGGCAAAGAACGGTTTGTCCTGTTCGACGCTTTGCTCGATAAACGCCATCGCTCGGTTCGTGAAGTCGTCGATACAAAAGCCATCCCCACGGATGATCTGCCCGTTATGTTCCAGCATCGGATCAAAGTAGTGGCCCCAATGCCCCGAGCAGAATCCATAGAATTCGTCAAAACCACGCCCATTGGGGTGATACGGGTACTGCATGCCGTTGTGCCACTTCCCGAACGCGCCGGTCGCATAACCGCCTGCCCGAAAGGTGTCGGCGATCGTCATTTCGTCAAGGTTCAAACGCTCCGCACCATTCGATACGCCGCGCACACCACCTCGCGGGTGATAGCGCCCGGTCAAGTATTCAGCGCGCGTTGGCGAACAGACCGGACAGACATAGAACCGTTCAAAGCTCGCGCCATCATGGGCAAGTGAGTCAATGTTGGGCGTGCTCAGGTTCACGTTGCTGTGAACACTCAGGTCGCCCCAACCCTGATCATCGGAAAGGAACACGACCACGTTGGGTTGCGGGCTGCCTCCCCACACAACAGGGCCCACCAGGAGTAAAAAAAGTGAGAACGTGATGCGATTCACGGCGGTCTCCAATCAGTTAATCACGATAAGCGTTCAGTTCTGTGCCATCTCGATTCGCTTCGTCAGACGCATGTGCAGTGTCTGTCGGATGGAAGCATAATCAAGAACGTCGACCAGGTTCGTGTATTGGTAGGGATCGTTCTCCATGTCATAGAGCATGAAGCCCTCCTGCTTTCGCTTTTTTGACTTCGGATACCACATGTAAGCCCACTTACCAGAACGCAGACCGAAACCGGCACTGACCTGGATCAGCGAGTCGGTTCGGGCAAGGGAGAATTCCGGGTCGTCCAGCAACGGGACCAGACTTTGCCCTTGAGCGCCAGGCTCAGCTGGCAGATGGGCAAGTTCCGTCAGGGTCGGATAGAGATCAACCAACTCCACAAAGTGCTGGCATTGCACCCCCTGCATCCGACCCGGTGCCGAAATGATCAAGGGCACGCGGATTGCCTCTTCCCACAGCTTCGACTTCTTCCACATGTGATGTTCGCCGAGCAAGTATCCGTGGTCGGACACGAAAACGAGGATGGTGTTGTCTCGTAGCTCCAATCGATCGAGCTCCGCGAGGATGCGACCCACCTGCTGATCCATGTAACTCACGGCGCCGTAGTAAGCGCGTCGCATTTTCTGAATGGGCGACCTATCAAAATTCAGCACCGATCCCATCGCTTGCGGCGGCATGTCATCGTGGTCGTTCGGCGGGACCTTTGGAACAAAGAGATTCTCGGCGCGGTATTGTCCGATGGTCTTTTCCGTGGCGATGAATGGAAAGTGCGGACGCACGAGACCAACAGCAAGGAAGAAAGGCTTGGTCTCGTTGGCCCTTGCCTGCAGCAACGCGATGGCTTTGTCAGCGGTCATCCGGTCGGCGAGGAGATGTTCATTTTCCTCACCGACTTCGATCGACGCGTACTGTGCTCGAGCAACCTGCGAGAAACGATAGGGTTTGCCTCCCGCTTGAGCCGCGAACCACTTTCGTCGCTCGTCCGGATACTGAGCGACCGCCTCCGGGTGCAGGAAGTCTTGCGCTTTTCCTGGTGTCAGCGCTTCCAGGGCTTTGATGTTGTGAGTCTCGTCCCATGACTCCGCGTGATCGTGACCGGGTTTCCCTTCCACGATATCACCGGGGATCCCCATGTGATAAATCTTGCTCACGCGTCCCGTCCAATAGCCATGGTTGGCGAAGTGCCGCGGCAGCGTCACCCGCTGCGGATCCACCTTGCCTCCGTTGCCAGTGACTTCATTGACGAGTGGATACTGCCCCGTCATCAGGGAAGCTCGCGACGGACCGCATAGCGGGAATTGACAGAACGCCCTTGTGAACGCGACCCCAGAGCTAGCCAAGGCATCCAGATTCGGAGTGTTGCATTCAGGATGCCCCATGCCGCTGAGCGCGGTGTTCAGATCGTCGGAGATGATGAACAGCACATTGGGTTTGTCTGCGGTGCAGCTGAGGGAACCCGCCAGCCACGCCGCAGCAAAGATCAAACCAACCAGCATTCGAAACATGGTTGCTCTTCTGAAATCGTTTGTGAATAAGGGGTTATTGAGCCATAGCGAAAGACGACAAGTCTATGAATCCACTAAGACGTGCCGAAACTCTCGGCGGCGTATCGAAGACATCCAGACCTATGAGCAACGGCGGCTACATTAACCCGTCGCATGATTCTTGAAGTTGAGGTTTCGACCGGCTACTGCATCAGCTCACGGTTCCGCGAATGAACAATCCTTCCTATGATAACCGGTCGCTAACGCGATTCGGCTGATAGGAAAACGGTCATTTCCAAGCCGCGCGAGCTGCAGGATCGAATCGTCTTCCTCGCTGACGCGTCAGACTAGGAAATTGACAAGCCGGTAGCGAGTCCCGGCCTGTGAAACGCATTCCATGCTTGTCACCTATCGCGGGGCGGGATAGGAGAACCGCGACCATGCCTGGGCGACTTCCTCGTTCGGGAACCAGGAAGCTTTGGATTGATCCCCGTCAAATTGCGCATGTGTTGCGACTTCGCCAGTGCTAACATCGCCAAGCCAGCCCCGCGTCGCATCGACTGACGCGAGTTGGACCGGTCCTGTTCGAGGATCGGCATCCTCTGGCAGCCTAAGTTGAATCATCGCTTCCGTCCATGGGACCACCACGTCGTGCGCCGCCCATGCGCGCCAGTCTTCATCCGTCGTCTGGTCGTGCGTGAAACCCATGCCACGGGGCCAGTGTGTTTGACCCGGAAGCCAGACCCACGCCCGTGGCGATCCCTTGTGTCGCGCCCGGTGAAAGTGAGCTCGTATGTCCTTTGGTTTGCCGTCCTCTGCACCCATCAAGTAGAGACCGGGAACTCGCATCGCAGCCGCCTCTTCATGCATGAGATCCTCGGGTGTCGGATGCGCGCGAAGCGCGATGTGAAATGCGAGCACGCGCGAGGGGCAGTAACGAACAAAATCCTGAGCCACACGACCACCCATCGAGTGCCCCCACAGGACAAACGGCGCATGTTTCAATTCCGGACGCTGCAACGCAGACGCGAACTGTTCGCAGGCCCTCAGCATGGACCTGCCGTAACCATTGTCGCGAACACCCTTGGCCTCAAACTCACAGTACAGCATGGCCGCCGCATGCCGCGCCGCCATCGCGCGCCACTCGGGATCGTAAAAGAAAAGCCGCTTTCCGGCCGCTCGCATGTTGATCACGAACAAAGAACGAACCACCGAAACGTCCGCGGGAATCCAAAGCTGGTAGCGGCATCCTGCGGCCAAAGGCTCTCGCTTCGTTGTTACCTCGGTGACGTGGAGTGTGCCGGAAGGGCCTTTGACGCCACTTTCCGCACAGGCAATCGAGGCGATTCCCAGCAGGCACGCCATTGCGATGGCAACGCCACGATTCCGAGCTTCTGGCGTTTTCGCGTTCATGATTCGTTCGTCGGCACGCCAAGGACGAAGGCCATGTTCATCCCTCCACTTTGTAATGCGTGCGAAGCCGCTGCAGCTCGGCCTTCATAGAGGCGATCGCCGCGGAGTACTGCGGGTCGTCGTAACGACTCTGCATCTCCATCGGATCACTTTTCAAGTCGAAGAACTCCCAAGTATCGAGATTTTCGTCGGGGAAGCGGATGAGTTTGAAGCGACCATCGGTCACCCCGTAGTGCAGCGGCACACCGTGGTGGCCGGCTTCGTAGTAGTGATAGTAATGCGTCGTTCGCCAGTCCGACGGCATCTCATCACGGAGGATGGGCACCAAGGATCGCCCTTGCATATCCGACGGAACCTCCAATCCAGCAATGTCCAAAAACGTTTCGGCGAAGTCCACATTGGACACGAGAGCGTCGCTCGAGCTGCCGGAGCGGGTCACACCGGGCCAGCGAACCAGCAAGGGCGTGTGCAGGCTTTCTTCGTACATCCAGCGTTTGTCAAACCAACCGTGTTCCCCGAGCCAGAATCCCTGGTCTGAGCTGTAAATGATCACGGTGTTCTCAGCGAGGCCGGATTCGTCCAGGTACCTGAGCATGCGTCCGACGTTCTCATCGACCGCCTTGACGCAACGGAGGTAGTTCTTGATGAAACGCTGGTAGTTCCAACGGGTTCGCTCTTGTCCAACGAGCCCCAAACTCTGTGCCGCCTTATTTCGAGGCCCGAAATGAGCATCGAAAACGTGGAATTGCTCCGGCGTGAACTTGCTCGAATAGCGGTACATCAAGCGGCTGGGCCCCATGTGTTCGGCGATGCCCATCTGATGTCCGGCGGACGCCGGACTTCGCCCCCTGTAGTCATCGAACAGCGTCGCCGGTTCTGGAATCTCGATATCGTCAAACGCCGACAGATGTCGAAGAGCTGGCTCCCATTTGCCGTGCGGTGCCTTGTGCTGGCACATCAGGAAAAACGGTTTGTCCCGGTCCCTTTGATCCATCCACTTCAAGGCCTGATCCGTGATGACGTCGGTCGTATAGCCGGTGTGTTTGACGTCGTTCCCGTTGGTGAACAGCAAGGGGTTGTAGTAGTGCCCTTGGCCCTTCAACACTTCAAAGTGGTCAAACCCCGTGGGGGTCGACTTGAGATGCCACTTGCCGATGATCGCGGTTTGATAGCCGCCCTGCTGCATGAGTTTCGGGACCGTCTGCTGCTTCCCATCGAACTTGCCATTGTTGGTTCGCTGGCCGTTCAAGTGCGAGTACTTTCCCGTGAGCACGACCGCACGACTGGGAGCACAAATGGAATTGGTGACCAGACACTGGTGAAAGAGCTTTCCCTCCCGAGCGATGCGATCCAGGTGGGGCGTCGGCGCGATCTTTGAAAGCGGCCCGCCGTACGCGGAAAGCGCTTTCAAGGCATGATCATCCGTGAAGACGAAAAGGATGTTAGGCCGTTCCGCACCGCCCGCCGTGTACCCCAGAAGCACGAACAGAGACGCAACAAGGGTTCCGGTGTAAATCGTGGCAGAAAACTGCCTGGCGCGTTTGAAGAAACCGCTCATTTCGACCTCTTATTGTCCAACGCAAGTGCCCAGCCATGCCCGCTGGGCACGACCGGCGAGCTAGCACTCAGCTTCGGAATCGAGGCAAGCGGTTCCAGCGTCTCGACCCAGGCTGCATGCTGGCTGGCAAGCTGTTGCGTGATGTCGGGATGCTTTGCAGATAGATCGTGTTCCTCGCGCGCATCGGCCTTCAGATCAAATAGCTGCCAGGGATCTTTCTCATACTTACGGTAGAGCCGCCAATCGCGCCATCGAACGGCGATCAAATGTCGGCGGACCGCGTCATCCGGCTGGTTGTTGAGCCAGAAGAGATGCTCGTGGGCATCCTCAGAGCGCTCACCCTTCAAATACGGAAGCAAGTCCGTCCCATCACAGTGTGTTGGAATCGACTTCGTCGTGAGCTGCGCGATGGTGGAATAGAAGTCGAAGTTGGCAATCAGACCGTCGTGCTGTTTTCCCAGCGGGAGGGTACCCGGCATCGAAAAAATCGTGGGCACTCGCACCCAGCCTTCTTTCTGGGTTCCACCGCCCTTTCCTCCGGTGTAAGGCTTCGACGATCCACCCTCGCTGCCGTTCGCACCATTGTCGCTGGAAAAGATGACGAGCGTGTTTCCACGAAGCTCATGTTGGTCGAGCGCTTCGAGCAGCTTTCCAACTTGATCATCGACCGAGACGATCGCACCCGCCAGCTTGCTTCGTTTTTGGGGCGCACGGGTGCGGCTGGTCAAACGCTCCGGCGCCTCCTTGTTGGAGGAGTGTACCGCTTCGGGTGACCAATAGAGAAAAAAGGGTTCCGTTTGGTGTCGATCGATGAAGTTGACCATCGAATCACCGTCGTGGTCCGTCAGCCACTCGGTCTCACCGTCCGCATTGACGCAGAAGTACTTCGAGACGCCGCCGTTCTTGCTAAGCTGTTTCCTTTGATCCGCAGGCAACGAATCCAATTCCGAAGGCGTATACTTTTTGGCGGGCGGTTTCTTACAAACCTCGCGGAAGCCGACACTTAGCGGGCCTTGGAGTTTCGTCCCGATGTCCCATTTCCCAATGTGGCCCGTCGCATAGCCCTGATCTGTGAGAAAACGTGCCAGCGTCGGCCGGTCTTCGGGAATCGGTAGCCCGCGTGACATCCCGTACTTCCCAAAACGCTGCGCGTATTGGCCCATCATCAGGCTGCAGCGACTGGGGCAGCATGGCGGATTGGTGATGTACGAGGCCGTGCAACGCACGCCTTCTCGCGCGAGCCGGTCGATGTTCGGTGTTGGGATGTCCTGGCAGCCATAGCAACCAAGATCCCCATAACCCAAGTCGTCGATGTAGATCAGAACGACGTTGGGTCGGACGTCAGCGGCATCGGTTGCTGAGGTCGACAGCCAGAACAGCGTGACCAGAATCGTCACCGCCAACTGAAAACGAGCTCGGTCTAACATGGCGTGGGGTGATCGGTTCAGGGTGGACGGATGGACCGCGACTTGGGCTGGCCCGCCGGTTGTGCCCCAAAGCATACTCCATCGGGCGCCGGGGAGTTGTCGGCGCCGATCGATTGTTATTCCGTTTCGACGATGGCGTAGCCACTGAGCATCTCGAGTTCGGCCATGCGAAATTCGACGGTTGAGCCGTAGATTTTGAGCGCGAGGCTGTTTAGTTTTGGGAGCTCATGTGCGCTTCGTTTCATGTTCGCTTTTGCTCCTGTCCACGAATTGATCCGCTTGCCATCCAAGTCGATATGGATGGTGGTGATCTCTTCCAGATCGTTGTTGATGGTCGCACTGAGTTCATGCTCTTTCCCGGTCGTTAGCAGAGGTCCGCGTTGAGACGCTGGCAGGAGTTTGAGTGCGTCGACGAATTGAGCGAAGCAATGGACGTATCCAAGACTCTTGAAACTGTCGACATTGAACACCCGAGCTTCCGTTGGAGCGGCCAAGTACATTCCCACGTCTTCGTCGCCTTCGGTACGAACAAATCGGAACGTCAATCGATAGCTGCCGTGCGGTTCGACCGGCAAGTAAACAGCGCCAATCTGCTTCGCGCTACCAACCAGCGTCGAACCGTCTCGCTTCCATTCGCCAAGAACTTGATCTCGCTCGATTTTGACGAGAGATAAGACATCGATGGGCGTGTTGGCCTCGACGCGTTCTCGTGTTTCGCCCCAAATCTCGAGCCCGCCAGCATGGCCCGTGACCATCGCTTTCGAGCTAGGCAACATGTAAACCGTGCTTGGCGTTGATGAACTCGTCCGCATGGCGACGATCTCAGCGCCCGACGAAGGGTCCCAGAATCGAATTCGCTCATCTTCTCCAACGGATATGAGCCGCCGTCCGTCCTTGCTGAATGCCATGGAACGGATCGGTGCGATGTGTCCTCGAAAACGCTGAACATGTTCGCCGGTCGCGCAATCCCAGACACCGATCTGCCGACCGCTTGTCGCCGCCAACCACTTGGAGTCCCATGAGAAGACAAAGTTTTGTAGACCCCCACCATCTGTTTCCAATTCGCGGATGGCTTCGCAAGTATCGGGGTCTCGCAGTACACTTTCCTTCCCTGCACCGAGGTAGCGGTTGTGGGTTAACAGGTACTTGCCATCGGGGCTGAAATGCGCGAAGACTTCCCGGTCGGGGGCAAACACGGTTCTAGGTTCCTCATCGTCCAAGGACCAGATCTTCGTGCTGTTGTGTTTCGTGGTGACCAGCCGATGCCCAGTTGGACTTAGCAAGAGGGTGGGCCTGTAGTAATCCAGCGGAACGCGATGGGTACACTCGGAAAGCGCGCCATCCCAGATTTCCACCGTGTCTTGATTCGTATGAGCGGCGATGACCTTGCCATCAAGCGAGATGGCCGCTGCATTGATCGCATCGTCTAGACGCGCCGTGATCAGGCTGTTTTGTTTTGGACCAACCTCAACCAAGGAAAGTTCATCCTTATCGACTCGGATTCCAAGCGAACGGGTCGGTTCATAAGCGAGAAACTTGCCGTCAAGTTTGAGTCCTCCTGGCGATGCCCCCATTTCGCGCAGGGTGCTACCCGACGCGTCCAACGCCGCGAAGCTGCTTCCATTGCGGCTCATGGCAAACTGCCTGACACCAGAGAAGAAGAACTCGGTGCTGTCTGCGTTGGTATCGATGATGCGGACCAAAAACTGCCAGTCACGGGTTGCGATGCGTGTTCCATCGGCCGACACCGACAGGTCGCGCATGTGCTTGGGCAGACCCGGACGATAGCGACGAATTCGCTCTCCGGTGGCAACGTCCCAAGTTTCGACATAGTCGCTGATGGTGACCAAAGTGTCGTTCTCGGCGAACTCGGCGACCCAACGAAACCTGGGCCTGGGAATGGCTTGCAGGTCCAATTGATGACGGGGCATCCCGTCATCCAAATCCCAGATGATCGCCCTTCGGTCAAAGGCAGCGGTCGCCAGATGGCGGTTGTCGGGAGAGATGGAGACGCTGGTGATCTTGTCCTCGTGCCCCACGAAGCGACTTTCGCTGAAGGACTTTTTCAGGTCCACAACCACTGCCGTGGTGCCGTCCTCCACATAAGCAATCCGTGAACCATCTCGCGCGATGGCGATGGGCACGTTATCGCTGTAGTCCGATCGGGCTTTCGCGGCCACCGGAGAAACGGGCTTGGTGAAGGTTGCCTCCTGATTCTCCAAGTCCCACAGCTTCACAACGTTGTCGCGACCAAAGGTGATCAGCTGCGCCCCTTCCTTGTCATACTCCATGGAAAGGACGGAATCGGAGTGCGCTTGGAGGTCGACAAATTCGCCCTCATTCTTCCAAAATCGGATCATGCCGTCTTCCGATCCCATCGCCACGGTCGTGCCGTCATCGGTGATGGCGAAGCAAGAGACCGCACGCGGCGCGTCGAGCGTGGCCACACGGCTTCGGCACGCCAAATTCAAGACTTCCCACTCGATATGTCTCAAATCAAGGGGGCACTGTGCGAGCGCCGCTTGGGCCGATTCCAAATCCCCCTGCTGTCGCAACTGCTCTGCTAAGACGATCCGGTTGGCATAGAGTTGCCGTCGCGCCGACTCGGCTTCATTCTTCGCGAGCGTTTCCGCGGTCCGAGCCTGCTGTTCGGCAACCGTTGCCCGCTCGGCCGCCACGATGGCCTTGCCTTCGTTCTCGACGGCCACGGTTCTCAAGTCACGTTCCCGAACGTAGCCATAGACGACCAGAGAGATGAGACCCATCAGAATCGCCGATGCAATTCCGATCGGAACACGGTGTTTTCGGACTCGCTTGCCAAGGAAGTAAAGGGCGGTCGCGGGGCGGGCCTCGATCGGATCCCCGTTGAGGTAGCGTTCCAAGTCATCCGCCAGTTCGCCGGAACTCCCGTATCGATCTTCCGGTTTCTTCGAGAGCGACTTCAGCAGGATCGATTCGAGTTCCCCGTTGACATCGGGATTCACATCACGCGGACGTTTGGGGTCGTCATGGACAATCCGTTGCAGTAGTTCGAACGCCGATCCCGATCGATCGTGCGGCAGCTCGCCCGTCATCAATCGGAACAGAATGACCCCGAGTGCGTAAACATCGCTGCGTGTGTCGACGTTGCGCGAGTCTCCTCGGGCTTGCTCGGGCGCCATGTAAGCCGGCGTGCCAATCGCTTGACCATCCTGCGTGGCCGCCGTGTCCACCGGCCCTTCGCGGACACTCTTCGCCAGCCCAAAGTCGAGAACAAACGGATGACCTTCCGAAGACACCACGATGTTGGCGGGCTTGAGGTCACGATGGATGACACCGCGACGATGCGCTGCCTCCACCGCACGACAGATCCGCAGCATTATTTGGATGATCTCGTGCTCGTCGGGCTTGGTCTCCGCGACATACGCGTCCAGGGTGGCCCCCTCAACCAGCTGCATCGCGTAGTAGTGCGTCTCCCCGACGACGCCCGCGTCATACACCTGAGCGATGTTGGGGTGTTCCAACATCGCCGCCAACTCCGCTTCTCGCTGAAACCGAAGACGTCCGCGCTCGGATTCAAACGAGCGTGCGTTCATCAGTTTGAGCGCGACTTCTCGGTTCGTCCCGCGCTGAACCGCTCTCCAAACGGTTCCCATCCCGCCTTTTCCGAGCTCTCCCGTGATCTCATAGCCGGCAATCTCCGTTCGACGACTCGCTGAATCCGGGACCACCCCGTCCACAGAAAAATCGGATGTGTCTTCAAACTCGTTGGAACCGTCTTCTCGAAACGTCACCGTCGTGCGCGGTTCTCTCGGCTGTTCGCTGGAATCGAACGTTTCGGACAAAGAATGGTCCGTGACGGGCGCTTCAACCGCGGTCTCCTCGTCCGAAGGTCTTGGGAGCTCCTGAATCAAGCCAACCGCATCTGGAAATCGTGACGCGTATCCCGAGAGGTCGATCTCTTCGTTCCGGCGTCGCAAATAACCCCACTCCGCCTCCAGCAGTTCTCGCAATAAGGGGAGGCGAAGATCCTCATCGACCGCCTGAAGCTGCTGCTCGATCGTGATGGCCTCGCCTTTCGCCAAAGCGGATTCGAAGGAATCACAGGCGGCATCGATTTGGGCCAGCTGGTCATCGCCTAACTCATTGAATTCTGGTGCATTCACTCGGGGACCACTCTCGACCAAATCCGACGAATTCTCTCCACCTTGCGTTGGATCGTCCGCCGCGAACACTCCAGTTGATCGGCGATTTCGTTATCTCGATAACCTTCGATCTTCAGGCGTCCAATCTCTTGCAGACTGGGCTCCTCCAGGGCCGCAAACAGTTGTTCGCAAATTTCGATGAACTCCGCACTGAACTCCGGTGTGGGTTCACGCGACATGAATGATTCGGCAACCGCGTCCTCTTCCGCCTTGAGATTGAGGAACACGCTTGCGGCTGCGTCCTCTTCATCATAGACGCGGCGAGAATCAGGATGGAGTTTCTGTCGAGCCAAGCTTTGCAGCCGCAACACAAAGTGTTGCCAAAGATGGCGGGCCGCGGATTGATCGCCCTGCTTGAGCTCGTCGAGCCAAACACTGACGGGATCCTCCTCATTCATGGCTTGCATTTACGAATCCATCATTCATTTGCACGCAATCGATTGCCTGCCGCGATCACGATCGTCCAATCTAGACACCGCAACGGCCGCAGTCGCCTGATGGCTACGCTCCCACCAGACCGAAACGATTGACAACCAGTTTCCCCCAAAAACAGTTTACCCCGCCAAAGCATACTCAACGGCACGATGGTGGTGTTGGTCCGCCGAGCATTGCTCACGCGTCTTGGAGTTGCCGCATTCGGCCCGCTGACTAGGCAAACTAGTGCTTCGTCCATCTCTGAAACTTGGGTTGGTTTCTAAGTATCACGGCTCTCCGAGCCGTGAATCCTCGGCTCGGAGAGCCGAGCTACGAACACTGCATCCCAAGAATCAAATGTGGACGGAGCACTAGCTGCCGCCGGATCGGCCTTGGCACGAACTCGAGGGGCCGTCAAGAGAGCAACGGTTGAGGATCCCCGTCATCCTCATCTGGCAAAGCATCCCACTCGGCAATGGCCGCGTCGGCGACGATCGTGGGTTGATCGGCATCGTCGGAAACGCCCAAGAATCCATTGACCTTCGGCCCTTCGAACACAATCCCTTGCGACGCAACGTCCAAATCGTCCGACGTCAGATCGGATGCGGAGGAGGATTTGTCGAGAGAAAGTGCAACAAGCACCTCACCAGGGGAACTCGTGGTTCGAAACCATCGGTTGAGGGAACGCTGCGAACTTGCGTTGCCCACCCCGGACGACAAATTGGCACTGGGCGCCGTTGACTCAACACGGAATGAAGCAGCGGCCATCGCCACCGTGGTCGCTGCTGATACCTGACCGATCGCGTCCGATCCGCCGGCCAATCCAATTGTACCGCTGACAATCAAAGAGCGAAGCTCGTCGGGTGCCAAGTTCGGATTCGCGGAGAGCGCCAACGCCGCGACACCGGCCACGTGCGGCGCCGCCATGCTGGTACCACTCAGCGAGCCGTAGCGACCTCCGGTGTAAGTGCTGTAGACGCCAACGCCGGGCGCGTCCACCTGGATTGAATTGCTGCTACCGACGTCGTTGCTGAACCCC
The DNA here is from genome assembly GCA_039189905.1 of Planctomycetota bacterium. GTDB lineage: Bacteria > Planctomycetota > Planctomycetia > Pirellulales > Pirellulaceae > Rhodopirellula. Next base: position 4,285 of record JBCCYK010000057.1, on the reverse strand, counting down.
GCCACACGATTGCGCTGGTCGTGGGCACCGACGGAAATCACGTTGCTATCCGTGGCCGAAAATCGAGCCGGAAACCCGGGCGTGCTGGCCGCTTCATTTCCAGCCGCTGCAACGATGAAAACGCCGAGCGACCGTGCGTAGTCAATGGCCAAGTCGATCGCCCGACTGTAACCGCCACCCAAACTGAGATTGATGATGTCGACGCCCAGATCGGCCGCGTAGCGAATCCCAGCCGCGACCGACTGACTGGAACCCGCTCCACTGTCCCCAAGGACTCTCACCGGGACAATCGACGCTTCCGGCGCAATCCCCGTCGCGCCGAACCCGTTGTTGGCTGCCGCGATCGTTCCAGCCACGTGGGTCCCGTGACCATTGCCATCATCCGGGCTGGCGTCACCGTCCACGAAGTCAAACCCGTTCACGTCATCGACATAACCATTCCCATCATTGTCGATGCCGTCACCGGCGATCTCACCTGGATTGACGTAGAGACTCTGCACGAGATCGGGGTGGTTGAGATCCACACCCGTGTCGACGACCGCAACGGTAACACCCTGGCCAGCGTAGCCGGCTGCCCATGACTCGGGGGCCGCAACCGCATTCACATTCCAATCGCGCGATCCGCCAAAGTACGGGACGTCCGGCAACACATCGATTGTCGGAGTCCCCGTTTCGGAATTCGGTGACTCGATCAATGCGGGTGACTCGGGAACAAGCACTTCGAAACCAAGATCAAGTTGGTAACGTGTTCCCCAAATACTGCGCGTTTGCACGGCAATGAAGTAGGTCCCGGGTTCCACCGACAGCGAGATGCTCTCGCTGCGTCTTCCGGCTTGCTGCGATGCGGCAACAACGCGGCCACGATCGTCCGTCAGCAGCAGATCCGCATTGCGACGCATGCCAGACAAACCCAGGTCGATGGTGCCTGCCTGGTCGACTTGGATCCGAAAAACATCTTGCGGGTCCCAGAAACTCACCCTTCCTTGGAGGGAAATGTCTTCGACGACCAAGCCCACGTCATGGGCGGACTGTCGTGTGGACCCCGCATCGGCAACGCGCACAGGCGACGAGGCGGCATCGAGCGTGGATTCTGCTAGCAAATCGGCGCAGTCCGCAGCCAACAGCTGTCGGGGTTCCATCGCTTGGATGGACAGCGTCCTACGCCTGGGCTGCCGTCGTTTTCTTCTCACCCCGCTCCGCTCCAGCCTGTGTACGAAACATTCCCACGGGTCCAAACCGTGCGCCTCATCGACTTGCAAACAGCTTTGGCATTAATCGCGCGCGAACTTGGGAAAAGCAACATCGTCCTGACATGGACTCGGGTCGCGACAACCCACAAATCACAGCGGCACTTGAGAATGACCACCGCAGGTCGTGGCCCGCCAACTTGGATTCGTTTTGGCGCGGTCGAGGACACTCTGATGTCGATCCATCCAAGAACCCTGTCGCGACACAGACGGCGCGGTCGGATCCCTTTCGATCCGTGAGGGCTCGGGCACGCTGACCGATTGATGTGGGCTGGCACCCGCGAGCGGTATTCGGTCGTGGCGTTTGGGGGCGGCCCGCGTTCGGCGAACACGGCGACATTCGCCGAGCGATCCTTGCTCGGCTAATCAACTTTCAGCGCAAATCTCAAGTGAGAATCGGACATCGCGCTCGTCTGCAGGTCGACTACAGCATCAACTCTCGCGGGTCGGTCAGGCCATCGGCGAGGTGCCTCAAGGCTTCGGTTTCGATCTGACGCACGCGTTCACGGGTCAACCCCAGTTCGGCTCCGATCTCTTTCAGAGTCATCGGTTCGCATCCGCCCAAACCAAACCGCAACTTGAGCACCATCGACTCACGTTCATCAAGATCCTTCAACAGCGACATCGCGTGTTTCAAGATGTCGTGATCCAACAACTCTTCATCCGGTGCTTTCAGACGTTCGTCCATCACCATGTCACCGAGTGACCAACCCGCTTCGGTTTGATCATTCTGGGGCGTCAGGTTGTTGATCTTGATGGCTTTTCGAATGATAGGCAGCTTCTTCTTGGGCACGCCCAACACTCGCGCGACTTCTTCGTTGGTCGGTGTGCGGCCCAGTTCTTCGCTCAATCTGGCGGTCGCACGTCGCCACTTGGACAGTAACTCCACCATGTACGCCGGAATGCGAATCGTTTTCGCGCAGTTGATCAAAGCTCGCTTGATCGACTGCTTGATCCAATAACTCGCATAGGTGCTGAAACGCGTTCCGTGAGCGGGGTCAAACCCTTCAACCGCTCGCAGCAGACCCAAGTTGCCTTCTTCGATCAGATCTTGCAGCCCGAGCCCCTTCCCTGTGTAGCCTCGGGCGATGTTGACGACCAAACGCAAGTTCGCCCGCACCATCTGGTCGCGTGCCATCACATCGCCGTCGGCGATACGCCCCGCCAGTTCCGTTTCCTCGTCCGCCGATAGCAACGGCGTTTCGTTGATCTCGCGTAGATACGTCTCCAGCGGCGATTGGGCGGAGGCGGACTTCTTTGGGAGCCGTCGGCGAGACCGCAACAACGCGGCCTCTTCCTGGTCGAGTGTTTCTGCGTCAGACATACTTGGCCATCGGTGGGGAGGGGGTGTGCCCAGGATGCGACCGCAGACAAGACCGGGTGGGAGGTTGGTCAAACTACGCGCCGCCAACGAGACACGGTTGGCTTACGAAGGGGATATCGGTCCGCTCGTGACGCAACACGAAAGGCTGCGAATGTTTTCGGGTTGAACGGAATGCTCCGGCTGCGGCAGGCGTGATGAGACGGTGGTCCTGAAGCTCTGGGTGGCTCGCTCCTGCTGTGTGGCTCGAACCTGCGGGCCCGGCGTTCCGAATCAGATTTGCCGCGATCGATCACGCGGGTTGCGCCGGCAGATTACAATCCGGGCTCCCCGGCGTTCTTTGCGCCGTGGGTCCCACTCTCACCTTCCCTTGGAGAACCCCATGCGCCTCATGGCTACGATGACCCTGGTACTGGGCATGATGTTGACAGTGACTGCCGACGATGCCACCACGAAGAAAAAGAAACGGAATGCTCGTCAGAATGCCTTGGTTGGAAAGGTAACCGAAGCGATCGGATCACTCGAATTGTCGGACGAACAGCAAGCAAAGATCAAGGAAGCCGTTGCTGCGTTCCAGGCAACCACCAAGGAGATTCAAAAGGCGGGCTTCAACCAAGAACTTCGAAAAGCACGCGCGGAAGCCATGAAGGAAGCACGCGAATCCGGCGGCAAGCAAAAGGATGTGATGGCAGCCGTCAACGCCAAGTTCACCGACGAACAGAATGAGCTCTTTCAAAAGATGCAGGCCGCGACCGTCAAGATGAAGAAGGCCGTGATCTCCGCATTGGGAGAAGACAATGTCGCGAAGCTTCCAGAGGCCTTGCAGAAGACCCTGAAGCAAGGCACCCAAGCACGCGGCAATCGTAAGGGCAAGAAAGCCGAAGCGGCTTCCTGACCTGTTGGCCGCTATGGGACGCCGCCCTGCCTTGCAAGTCCTGAACTGGTGACGGCAATCCCTTGGCTACTCCATCTTTCCCCTCCTACGGCTTTGCCGTGGGAGGGTGAAGCAAACTAGCGGACCCGAATCTTTGCTCGCGTGAGGCGAGGGTGCGTTCCGGCATCGGTCCGGGTACGCCTGCCGTCCGTTCGCTGATTGCCAAACGCTCCGCGTCGTGAACGATGCCGATTCCTGACAATCTTGGAAAATCAGCGCAGCAATCAAGTCGATCCTGGGAATTAGCATCGTCAAGTGTTATCCCAACAACGGATTGATTCATCCAACCTCGCGCTTACCTTTTATGCATTTGCAATCAACGACCGACTCTCCCATTCTGCCTGACCGAATGCTCCATCGCGCCTCCCTAACTTCTTGGTTTTGCCGTCGACGGTCCGTTCTGCTTTGGGTGACGGCCTGGCACGTCTTGCTTGGGGCCAGCGCTCACGAATTTCTTGAAGCAGCGGATACGCGCCTAGAATCTCGATCGCCGAATGTTGTGTTGATCCTTGCCGACGACTTGGGATGGAGCGACACCACGCTCTTCGGGACCACCCAGTTCTATCGAACCCCTCACATCCAAAGGCTCGCCGAACGCGGGATGACGTTTACCCGCGCCTACTCAGCAAGCCCGCTTTGTTCGCCAACACGTGCTAGCGTTTTGACGGGCCTCAGCCCGGCCCGCCATGGGATCACTTCGCCTAACTGTCACACACCCCAGCTGATTCTGCAGGCGGCCTCGACCCAAAGCGGGTCACCCAAACGCAAGGCGACCATCCCGAG
>JBCCYK010000056.1:0-28778 GCA_039189905.1 Planctomycetota bacterium | reverse complement strand
GATTTTGGTTTGGCTGCGTTTCAGTGGTGGCGATCGGCGAGAAGTGTCCAATAGGCGCGTGTTTTTGAACGCCAACGTGCGAGATCGAATCTGCGTTTGAGTTGGCAAACTTTCCAGCGTTGTTCATCGCCGATGATCCAATCGTGTCACCGCCTTTGCCGACGCACCCCGACGCCAGTCAGCGACGCCGGTTGCGATTCCGGTTGCCAGATCAATGTCGATCAATTGCGCTGAACCCTGCCGCCAGCGCTGAGGAAATTCCAAACGGTGGCCCCGTCGTTCCAGTTCGGCCTTCATTTGAGTGAGACAATCGTCGTTGGCATCTGACTCCATACGAACCACGTCGGGGAGCCATTGATGATGGAAGCGTGGTCCCTCCACCACTTCAACGGCACTGCGTTCAAACAGGAGACGTTGGACGAGCAACTCCGTCACGGTATTGATGATCGTGCGACCACCGGGACTGCCAACCACAAGCTTGACCTGGTCCCCCTGCTTCACAATGGTGGGTGACTGCGAACTGAGCATTCGCTTGCCCGGAGCCATCTGGTTTGGCTTGGTGCCGATACGACCTTGGAGGTTCGTATAACCTGGCTGCCAATTGAAGTCGCCCATCTCATTGTTCAAGACAAAGCCGGTTCCCTTGGGAACAACGCGGCAACCGAACGTGCCTTCGAGCGTGTAGGTGTTGCTGACGGCCATGCCCTCGGCATCCACGATCGAAAAATGCGTCGTTTGGTGGCTTTCGAAGGGACCCTCGGTCAACGGGATGTCACCAGCGATGCTGCGGCTGCTTGTCGCTTGATCGGCTTGGATCGTCCGCGCGAGTTGTTGGGCGGCGATGGGGCTGCGAACACTCTCGTTGATCGAGATGAAATCGGCATCGCCGAGCCAAGCAGCGCGTTCTCGAAACGCACGCTTCATCACCTCCGCCATCAGGTGAACTTGATCCGCGTTCCAGAACTGAAGCGGATCGCATTGGAGGTCCAGCGTTTCAATCATCCGCAGCTGCAGGATCACCGTGATGCCGCCGGAGCTCGGAGGTGGAGCTCCATAGACAGTGAAATTGTTGAATGTTCCGACTTCGGCTGCGCGAAGCTTGGCTTGATACGCTTTCAGATCAGCCAGTGTGATCAGTCCTGAAAACCGTTTCATCTCGCTGACGATCGCCTCGGCGATGCTTCCGCCATAGAACGGCCTCGGACCTGACTTTGCAATCAGCGTCAGCGTTCGTGCCAGATCAGGTTGGACAAGGCGATCACCTGGCTTCCAGTCGCGATCCTCCGGGCATCCGTACACACGTCGAAATTCCTCGTGGTGTGCTGCTTGCCGGATCTCCGGAAGCTGCAACACGGAGTTCAGCGACGCCGCAAGATGTTCATTCACTTCGAAGCCCTTCGACGCCAGTTCAATAGCCGGCGCCACTAAGAGCTGCCATGCGAGACGGCCATACTTCTCATGCGCCGTCGCGAGGCCTCGAATCGTTCCCGGAACCCCGGCCATGCGGGCGTGATGACGCTGAGTCCAATCGACAAAGCTATCTGGTTGAACCCGTTGAGGTGCGGTTTCCCGATACTCGACACAGGTGACCGCCTTCCCTGGTGGCGCGACCATCATGAAACCACCCCCGCCGATGTTCCCCGCCTCGGGCCAAACCACCGCCAAGGCAAATGCGGTTGCGACGGCAGCGTCCACCGCGTTGCCACCGCGGGTCAGGATCCGCTGCCCGACCTGGGATGCGAGCGGGGCATCCGAAACAACCATCCCCAGACTCCCCGTTGCGACGTCCGCTGGTGCACGCGCCGGTCGCAGCGTTGGCTGAGCTCCTGACGAATGCCATGGGAATGTGCAAAGAACGGCAACCAGTCCGGCAATGAGCCATCGATGCCACTCACGCTGTCTTAGCGAGGGGTGTCCTAACATGGGAGAGCGTCCGAGGAGTGTTCCGCCGCCGTGAAGTGATGGGTTCGAAACTGCACGCGCGCCTGGAAAACGAAATCCAGGTCTTGCATTATCGATAATGAGCGATAACATCGTACCGACCTCAGGCAAGTTTGCTATCCCGATGCAAAGGAAACCTTCATGCTCACTCCCTTTCACCTCGCAATTCAGGTACGCGATATTGAGGAAGCACGCGACTTCTACGGGACCAAGATGGGTCTCCCGGAGGGACGAAGCGACACGGCTTGGATTGACTTTAGTCTCTTCGGTCATCAGTTGGTCACTCATCTCAACCCGGCGCTCGGCCGCACGGGTCGGTTAGCCAAGCATCACAATCCGGTTGATGACCACGCTGTGCCCGTCCCCCATTTTGGCGTCGTACTTGAAGTCGACGCGTGGAAACAGCTGGCAGATCGAGTCTCGGATTTTGTGGACGAGTTCATCATTGAGCCTCATGTCCGTTTCCAGGACCAGCCCGGGGAGCAACATACGATGTTCTTCGAAGACCCAAGTGGGAACGCGTTAGAGTTCAAGGCCTTCGCCAATATTGAGGCTCAGCTATTCGCGACGGTCTGATCACGCCGGGACACTCAGTTTCAACCATTGGGATCATAAAGGAAGGGAACAGAATGCTTCGTACAGCACTCCGAGGCGTGATGCTTTGCCTGATGGCGTCTGGCTTTGGTGCGGACACCAGTTTCGGGCAGCACCTTGCGGTAGCACCTCGCCTGGAATCCGGGATGCTAGGTGCGGGGCACCCCTGGCAGACGCCCTATTACATCAGCGACTCGGGCGTCGACGGCCCCACCGTGTTGATCACCGGTGGCGTTCATGGCAATGAACCAGCAGGGGCGGCTGCCGCGGAGCAGATCCGGCATTGGCCGATCACTCGCGGAAGATTGATTGTAGTGCCGCGCGTCAATCAACTGGGTCTCGATCAGAACACACGTTTCATCCCGAACGCTCCCGATGAGCAGAAAGATCTGAACCGCAATTTCCCTCGTTCGAAGGAATCCTCGCAGAGGCCACGCGGTGAGATCGCGCGATCACTTTGGAATTTTGTCATGGCACAGGATCCCCAATGGGTTTTCGACTTGCACGAAGGCTACGAATTCAATCGCTCCCATCAACCCAAGGCGGGTAAGGACAAGTCAGTCGGTTCGAGTGTCATCTACGCGAAGGATGAGACCTTGCACCCCTTGGCGCAAAGCATGCAGCAAGCTGTGAACGAAAACGTGGCCAACCCCGACCGAAGGTTTGTGCTGCTGGGGCGCGGTCCGAAAGTGACGACGCTTGCCAATGCCACCAGAACGGTCCTTGGCAAGAAGGCCATGATCCTGGAGACCACCTACAACTTCCAGAGGTTACCGACAAGAACTCGCCAACACCGCACGATGATGAGCGTAGCGCTCCGCCACCTTGGCATGATCGGTGTGGATTGTGTCGACCTGGTTGCCGCTTCGCGGTCCCATGATCCCGATGCTCAGGTGGTCGTTGGCATTTATGACGATTCTGGTTGTTCGGAAGGGGGCGCCAACAACATCGCCGCCGCCCTCCGTCAGAAACCAGGGACGCGGGTGGTTCGTTTGGGATCCCACGACATGCGACTGCAAGTTCTCGATCAATTGGATGTGATGGTTTTTGGTGGCGGCAGTGGTTCCAAACAAGCCGCATCGATCCGCAAGGAAGGCGCGGAAGCCCTTCGATCATTCGTCGCCGCCGGCGGCGGTTACGTCGGGATCTGCGGCGGAGCCTACCTGTGTTCCGCTCACTACCCCTGGTCATTGAATCTCGTGGACACACACGTGTTTACGGGAACACGGGTGGTGGAAGGAAAGGGTCCCCAACCGATGTGGGTTCGTGGCGAAACCACGCGCGTCGACGTGCAATTGACCGACCAAGGTCGACGGGTCTTTGCAGACTTTCCCGAGCGAATCCAAATCAAGTACCACAACGGGCCGATCGTTTCACCAAGGTTGTTCCCGGGACTCGCTCGCTATGAGGCCTTGGCCTTCTTCCGCTCGGAGCAGGTACTGCATCCTCCGCAGGAAGGGACGATGATCGACACGCCCGCCATCGTCCGCGGAGTTTTTGGTGAGGGGCACGTGATCTCCATCAGCCCCCACCCCGAAGCGACGGAAGGTCTGGAGCCGATGGTCGTCGCCGCCGTCCGCGCGGTGACCCCGTCTCAGCACGGTGATTGATCACACATGTTGCTATTGCTTTGTCCGCATTCGATCTTAGGGTGCGTTGAGAATCGACTCGGTTGACAATGCAATATGGCGTCGTGCCAACTGCTCCGCACGCTCCGGCTGATTGCTTTCAATGGCCGCTACGATCGCAAGGTGCTCGTCCAACAGTTCGTCTGCGTCTCGCTCGGTCACAACTAAGTTCCCCACGAAACGGTATCCTAGACTCAAGCGCTGGAGCGTTTCATTGCCCGAGAGGGTGAGAAACGTCTGATGAAACTCATATTCGAGCTCACTGCGTTTCCGACGAGATCTTCGTCCCGACGTGGCGTGAATCTGTTGGGCTAGATGGCGCAGCCGGTCAATGTCGTCACGGCTGGCTTTGCGACAGCAAAGCCTTGCGGCAAGTCCTTCCAATACCTCGCGAACACGATAGGCATCCGCCAGTTCCTCTTTTCCAATATTCCGAACCGTGACTCCCTGGTTCTTGGTGCCCGTGACCAACCCTCGATTCTCGAGTGTCTGCAGACTCTCGCGGATCAGAGTCTGAGAGACGCCATACTCCTCAGCGAGCGGAATCTGCCGCAAGGCCTCGCCCGGCTTCAGTCTCCCGTCCAGAATGCCTTTCTGAAGGGCGTCGATCACGCGCTGACGTTGTGACTTCGTATCTGACATCGGGGAAGCATACCATCATTCTCGATGCTTTTGATCGCGGCCTTCATTCGAAAATCTCTTCGAAGATTCCGTGAACACATCCGCAAACAGGCTGCATCGTCGGCGGGCGGAAAACGATTCCAATCTTCGATAGAGTGACCACAGGTCGACCTGTTACCGTGAGGGTGTTTGCGCATCATGATCCAAGCAACGATTCAATGGTCACTGGATGGTGACGATTTTCTTGGCAGGCGATACAGCCGATCTCACCGCTGGGAATTTGATGGCGGTGTCTGCATTCAGGCGTCTTCCTCTCCCGACATTGTGCCCGTGCCGATGTCGAATCCCGCCGCGGTCGATCCGGAAGAAGCGTTTCTTGCATCGGTGGCAAGCTGCCACATGCTCTGGTTCTTGTCGGTCGCATCCGGATCGGGGTATGCCCTGCGCGGCTATTCGGATCATGCCGTCGCGGAGATGGGCTCGAGTGCGTCCGGCCAGCAGTGTATTGTCCGGATTGAACTGAGACCCCAAGTCATTTGGTCAGGAAACAGCGAACCCAGCCACGAGGAGATCGGTCACCTGCATGCGGAAGCACACCGAAAGTGCTTCATTGCAAACTCGATTCGATCCGAGATCGTGGTCCATTTCTGAATGTGTGGCTCATCCAAATCCCAGCTTTGGCAAATCGATGCGTTCGCGGACGCGGCATTCGGTGGCAACCCGGCAGCCGTTTGCTTGCTTCCCGCATTTCCAGACGATTCCTGGATGCAGCGACTGGCCGCGGAGATGAACCTTTCGGAAACGGCGTTCTTGGTTCCGACGGACAATCGCTGCCGCTTTCACCTCCGCTGGTTCACGCCCGTCAACGAGGTCGATCTCTGCGGACATGCCACGCTGGCGTCCATGCAGGCCCTTCGAGAGGCAAACCTGATCAATCGCGATCAAGAAGTTCACTTTCAAACACGCAGTGGAGAACTTCGGTGTCACGAAAACGATGGTTGGATCTCCATCGATCTGCCGGCCATCGAGTTAGGCAAGTCCTTGTCAAACGAGGCACGTGTTGAGGTGAACGCGGCCTTGGGGGTGGATGCGATCGAAGCCCATCGTTCCACGATCGACTGGGTTGCCGTTTTGCCCGAGGAATCGATGGTCTGCCATTTGACGCCGGATTTGGAGCGGATCAAGAAGCTTCCAACGCGTGGGCTGATGGTCACCGCCGCGTCGACGCAGGGACCTCACGACTTTGTCTCACGTTTCTTTTCTCCTCAGTACGGGATCGATGAGGACCCGGTGACGGGCTCCGCACACTGTTGCCTGGCGCCCTATTGGGCAGGCCGTTTGGGACGTGACACGCTCGTCGGGCTGCAAGCGTCCCCGCGAAGCGGGCAAGTGCGCTGCCAAGTCCGTGGTGACCGCGTTGCGCTAACCGGAAAAGCGGTCACGGTGTTTTCGGGAAACCTTTGCGTGCAACCAGCGGTGACATGAGAACACGCATCTGGAATCGCGGCCATACTCCGTTTGGTCGATTCTCAAATGGTGGTGACCAGTTGCGACTGAACTTGATCCCCATCGAAAGCAGTCACAATCACTTCGGTTCCAGCGCGCACATCAACAAGCCTGGTGTCCTCCACATGTCCCGATGGGTCACTCCGTGTACCACGAATCGGCTTTCCTTGGACGGATACGATCCGTACATCTGAGGATGGCAACGTCTCCAACGCGGGTACCACGCTTGAGGGAATCCGACCGGTCTGCGACGCGATCGTTTGGATCGATCCACCACCACGAGGCGGCTCGTTGGGTGCATCCACCAAGTTACGTATTCGAAGTTCCACGGTCGGGTCCACCGGTCGCGGGTCAAAAGACGCTTCCAGGAAATTCCAGTAAAACGGCTCACGCGCCGCATGCGGGTTCAACTCAGGATCCGCATGCGTTTTGTGATACAGGGCAGTGACTTCAACGGGTCTTCCGTCGTAGTCCTGCATCTGTGGTCCAAATCCCTCGATCACGCTTCGGCCACCACTCCGTCCAATCGGTCCAAAACTGCATTCAATCAAACGATGCTCCGCATTCTTCATGATGCAGCCGTTGTGAACGTCCCCATAGACCGTGACCACCCCGTCGCGTGACCCGAGAAGTTCGATCACCCGGTCGGCGCCGGCGGCCACCCATCCCGCATAGTCCGCCGCCACACGGTCTCGCTGCGCGAAGTCGTCATCCGTGTTGCTGTATCGTTTTCCACCCGTCCAGACCGTATGCAGTCCATTCAGGCCCGTCAAACAAATCAACCGAGATGAATCGGTGCGCATCAATTCTTGCAGCCAGGCGAATTGCTCTTCACCTAACAAGCTTCGTGTGGGATCAGCACGATCATAGATCTCGCGCAGATGCCCCCAACCTTCATCGTCCCAGATGGCTGTGTCTTGGCTCGAACGCCACAGACGCGAATCAACGATCGCCAGCGTGAAATCGCGCTGCGGCATCTTCCACGCTCGCCACTTCTTTGGATTGGCATCGGGATCAACCGTCTCATCACCGGTAATCAAGTGCTGTACAATCTGGAAGTTTCGTCGCAGATAGTCACGATCCTGGCCCAACCCATCTTTCAGACGCAGGATCAGTTGTTCGGGTCCCTTGATGTCGTCCATGCCGTAATCATGGTCGCCGGGGTTGATCACGTTCCAGTGACGCATCATTTGCCAGCGGCTGGTAGGGCCACAGATAGACGCCGCAATCATGCGATAGGCGTCATCGGTACTCGGGGGATAGAGCACCAGCTCGAGGTACCACACATCGTCTTCCCAGCACATGATCTGGAAGCCATAGTCTTCCAAATGCTTATAAGCTTCCAGCGTAGGTTGATCTCGAAACTGCCAGTCATCGCCGCCCCCCAGGATTTTCCACCCGCTCTCGTCACGCTGCTGCAACCCACTCGTGATCGCGTGACAACTCAAGCCGCATAGCTTGTAAGGGGCTGTCAGCCGCGGCAAACGTCCAACGTAGTCGCCCGATGAGGGGACATCCCCCACGTAACCCGTCCCGGGTCCCACGGAATCGGTCCCGACTCGGGTGTCGGCCGTGACATTCGTTCCATCTTTCCAAACGGTGTAGTAAAGAGTCGCCTCGGAAGGGTCGATCGGAAGCGTCGTGTGAATCGTGGCTGTGTTGCGGCGCCACTCATGATTGACAATCGGAGCACGCCCCGACACCGCAACCTTGTCCCATCCCCCTTGCGGATTTGGCGAATCGGACACGCGGATTTCTGCCTGCTGGCCATCGGTCGCGAATAGGCCGACAAAACGCACTTGCCATTTGCCGCTAACCTTTCGCAGTGTGTCACCAAGCGGGTAACAGGAAAAACACTCAATGTCGCCGGGTGCTTGGCGCTGCTGATCGCTCGCAGAGATCTCAAACTCGCTGACAGAAAAGTCTGCCAAGCCTCGTCCCACGACGCCCACGTAACCATCAACCGCAGCTTGATCGACCGACTGTTCCACCGAGATGGTTGGCTTGCCATTGACGGACATCGCCGCGATCAGACGCACCGATTCAACCGCCAACTCGGATCGGAGTGTCATCGCAACGACATCACCGGGCTCCAGCTTGGGTGCGGATACTTGCTGGGGCTTACGGCCACCAACATTGCGTTTGCCCGACTTGGCCGTGAATCCGAACCGACCATCGTCGCTCCATCCCAAGAAGGAGGCGCGGCGCACGCGACCGTAACTTTCGAAGAGGCTCTTGGCCCCAAAGGCGAAACCCATCAGGGAATGGCCGGGACGGTACATTTTCCATTCATCGGAATCCCCCTCACGACGTACATCGGCCTCGCCGTGATAGACGAAGGACGCAGACAACGACCAGTTCCCTGCCGGCTTCCAGTCGTTGCGGTAGATCACGCCCGCTGGCAGCGAGGGGTCGTAGTCCGTCGACATGGAGCCGCCATCACGCTGATGCGTTTCGTAGTGGAACGGAAACCCGGTCGCCCGAGCCCGATCCCCATAGTTGTCGAATCGGCGTCGCAGCGCGCCGTTTTCCACCTTCCAGTAGCCGGGGTTGAGTGATTCCCATCCGGGTCCGTGGCAGAGCGAGTCAACCTCTGGCAAGACCACGCGCATGGTGTGTGCCGAGGCCTCATCAGCTCCTAAGCCCATCGCCGTAACTCCCGCCGCAGCGGTGCCCAGCTTCAGAAAATCTCTGCGTTCCAAATCATTGTGTTGGTTCATCAATGGGCTCAGTGAGTTTCTCGATCGCACGGAATACGCGACGCCATTCAGAACTGTCGCGCCGTCCGACCAGCAAGATAACTGCTGGAATTCGTCTGTGGGTGCTGCAACTATCTCTGCTGCTCCGCGGCCCCCCTTACAAATGCCAGCTAGTAAACTCTCACAAGACGGAGACTCGAACCTGTCGGCACTTGGGAGTTCATGGTTATGCGTTTCGCAACCCGATTCGAATGTAGGCTTGGGATTCAAAGCGTCGCGTTGTCGACGTGTATCGGCTTGATCAGTGCTGCGATGCCTTGTGCCGCAGACGAGCGTCCCAACGTGCTTCTGATCGTCTCGGACGACCAAGGATACAACGACCTTGGCATGCTGGGGAACGGAATCATCACACCGACGCTGGATCAAATCGCCACGGAGGGAACGCGGCTGACCAGCTTCTATGTGAGCTGGCCCGCTTGCACGCCCTCGCGGGGCTCCCTCCTGACGGGCCGGTACCCGCAGCGCAATGGAATCTACGACATGATTCGCAATGAAGCGCCGGACTACGGCTATCGCTACCCGGCTGCCGAGTATGACGTGTCCTTTGAACGCATCGGCGGCATGGACGTTCGTGAGATCCTCATTTCAGACGTTCTCCAGCAGGCGGGTTATCAAACGGCGCTGTTTGGAAAGTGGGATTTGGGAACCCTCAAACGCTTTCTGCCGACATCACGCGGGTTTGACCAATTCTATGGCTTTGCCAATACGGGAATCGATTACTACACCCATGAACGCTACGGCGTTCCCAGCATGTTCCGGGATCTGGGACGCACCGAAGAAGACCGTGGCGTCTACTGCACCGATTTGTTTGAACGAGAAGCGATGCGGTTCCTGAGAGAGCGAGATCTGTCGCGGCCCTTCTTTCTCTACCTGCCGTTCAACGCACCGCATAGCTCATCCGCGTTGGATCCGAAGATTCGATCGTCGGTTCAGGCTCCCGATGCGTTCAAGCGAATGTATCCAGCCGTTACCAGCGAAACGCGCGTCGTCAGCAAGCACAAGTACGCCGGCGAGAATGCGTTGGTCACCAGCCAAGAAGCACGCCAACGTGACTATCGCGCAAGCGTCACCTGCATGGATCAGGCCATCGGAAGGATTCTCGATCAGCTGCGTGGTGAGAATGTCCTCGACAACACGATCGTGATTTTCCTTTCCGACAATGGGGGTGGTGGCGGCAGCGACAACCATCCACTGCGTGGCCGCAAGTCACAGCTTTGGGAAGGCGGCGTCCGCGTTTGCTGCCTTGTGCGCTGGCCTGACGGCAAGGTGCCAGCCGGCGAGACGAACAACGCCTTCCTCAGCTCACTCGAAGTCTTTCCGAGCTTGGTTTCGGCTGCCAGCCTCGATCCACCCGAGGGCCTCACACTCGATGGATACGACTGGTGGGACACCTTGCGAGGGGACAGCGAATCGCCTCGCTCAACGATGTTCTGGCAGCGTCGCGATCACACTGCCGCAAGGATTGACCACTGGAAGTGGCTGGAGATGGATGCTCGGAGCCGCGGGTTGTTTGACCTTAACCGTGACCTGGGCGAAAAGACCGACCTGTCGTTGTCACAGCCCGAGCGATTGCGTTCCATTCAGAGGCAGTTCTCCGATTGGCAGCAAGAGATGGCCGCTGCCGAACCCCGTCGTCCCTTTCGAGATTTCTGATCCAGCAGGCCCCGTCGTTCTATGCAGGACACGCTGCCTAGAGGTTTCCCCTACGGAATGCGCGCAGGGCCGATTTGGTTGTTAACGATCGAAGGTGGGAGACGGCAAAGAATCAACGACGAACTGCCCCGAGGATCGCACGCCTGCCAATGAACGAAATCGAAAAGCGTGAAAGGTTTGCCCAGTGTTGGCTTGAGGCAGAGCCGGCTATTTCCGCGTACGTCTTTGCATCTGTGAACGGTTTCCACGATGCGGAGGACGTTGTCCAGCGCGTCGCGCAAGAGCTCGCACGACGGTTCGATGAATACGATGCGGAGCGTCCGTTTGTCGGTTGGGCTCTGTGGATAGCAAAGTCGCGTGTCATTGACTTCTATCGGGCTCAGGGACGGGGTCGGCTCGTCTATTCCGATGAGATTCTCAGCCGACTGGCAGAGACGTTCGCCGAGCAATGCGAAGGACGCAGCGAAAGACGGGAAGCTCTGGAAGCGTGCTTGGAATCTCTTCCGCGTAAGTCCCGACAGCTACTCGATCTCAGTTATGGCCAAGAGCTTTCGGCGGCCCGCGTTGCGGAGGAGATCGGGTCCACGAGTGGTTCGATTCGTGTGCTCCTATCACGCGTCCGTACGGTACTGGCTCGTTGTATCCAGCGTCGGCTGGCCATGGAGGATTTGTGATGTCGAACGAGGATCAGCTATGCGACCGCGTGCTGGATGGGACCTGGTCGGATGACGACGCGCTCGCATTTGAGGCTTGGTTGAACGAGCCAGGAAACCTGCACCGGTTTGCACTGCGTGCGGAGCTCCACTCGGATCTCAGGCGTGCTCTGGCGCGATCTCGGAGGCAACACGCTGCGGTGGAGTCGCTGACAGAACGCTCGGCTTCACGCTGGAGTCGTGACGTTCGTGGACCAGGCTCGACGGGACGACCATGGTCTTCCCGTTCGATCGCTCTCGTCGGAGTGGCTGCGGCCGCCTGTGTGGCCGTGTTCGCATTTCAGTTTTGGAGCACGTTGCATTGGGAAGCATCAAGTGGAATCGCCGCAACCGTTGCCAGTGGCGTTGAGTCGCGGATCGTTCACGAGGGTGTCGTGTGGGAACGACCGGAACTGGAGGTTGGTGGATATGAACTCCAAGCAGGACTGCTGCACCTGAGCTTCGATGGAGGCGTGATGGTCTACTTGGAAGCGCCCGCTCGATTTGACTTGGTTAGCGGCACGCGTGTGGTGCTTCATGACGGGCGGCTTTCCGCGAGTGTTCCACCGGAGGGCATTGGGTTTACGGTCGACACGCCGGATGCTGAGGTGGTCGACTTTGGAACGGAGTTCTCGGTGGACGTGGTATCCGGTAACAGCGAGGTCCATGTGTTTGAGGGACTGGTTCGCGTCCAACCCATCCAAGGGACGACGAGTTCGCCGTCCAGCGCCGTGGACGTACGCGAGGATCAAGCGGTTCGAATCAAACCGACCGGAGGCAAGCCGGTACAGATCAAACTGGCGCGAGATCGATTCATTCGCGGTTTTGAAGAACCGCGTCGAAGCTATGTGCGGGTCATGAGAGAGCTCGCGCCCGCCGCTTCGTATCGCATGGCGATTCGCGATCAAGGCCTTGTTTCCATCCCTGCGGAACATTCTGGCGTGGTGCTGACCGGCTACGGAAAGCGGCCGCCACACGCACGGGGCGCGTTTGCCGGCGGCGCTCTTCGGGTTGGCGGTGATTCTTCGGGACGCGGTGGCCGGGTCGACACGCCTCCTGAGATTCACGGGAACGCTTTTTCGTTTGTTGCGTTCGTCTATCTGGATGAACCCCAACCCTCTGGCGTCGCGCGGACGCTTGTCACCAACCGAGACGGTCCAGCGGGTTGGTTTCACTTGGGCGCCGATGTGGATGGGCGTTTGCGCGTGGCGGTGCGACAGTCGATGGGTAAGTGGCAATCCGTGAGATCACCTCGAGTCTTGACCACCGCAGTTTGGCGTCACGTGATCGTGACTTGCGATGGGGGTCAACTGGAGCTGTTTGCCGACGGTGCCATCGTTCAACGCACCTCGATTGAGTCCATGGACACGTTGGTGCCGGCGCCGCTTTGGTTTGGCACGGAACCCGACGGAAGTCGCCTTTGGTCGGGACGCATCGATGAGGTGGCTTGGTTTGATCGTGCTTTGACGCGTCGCGAGATCGAGGGCCTCTATGAGGCTGCCCGCGAAGAACGAGAGGCATTGCGATGAAGCGTGTCAGCCGACTCATTCGGTTTGTGTTGGCGATTAGCATGGGCGCGTTCGGCCGTGGCCATTCGTTTGCCAACGGAAACCCAAACAGCGTCACTGTCTTGGCGGCACTTCTCGAGAAGCACCGGACGGAAGGCCGTTCACGGTGAGACCTCTCAAAGGAAACAGAACCGAATGAATGTCAAAATCGTGTTGCGGCTGGTGGTCGCGTTCGTGGGCATCTGCGCACTGGGTTACGGTTGGACATCACCCGTTTACGCGAAAGACTCAGGTCAATCGAAGCGCAGGTTGCCCAACGTCGTATTCATGTTTGCTGACGACCTTGGTTTTGGTGATCTGGGTTGCTATGGGCATCCCTATGCGATCACTCCAGCTATCGATCAACTGGCTGCCGAGGGCACTCGCTTCACACAGTTCTACGTGACCGGCGTGACTTGCAACCCGAGCCGAACGGGCCTGATGACGGGCCTCTTCCCGGCGAGGTTTCCTAGGTACGCGGCGGATTTTGGGTTTGGCGAGCGAACAACCATCACCGAACTGTTACGCGACCAGGGCTACGCGACCGGACACTTTGGCAAGTGGCATATCGGCCCCAACGACTCGAACGGCACCTATGGGATCGATGTGATCAAGACGATCGGCAAGAGTCACGACAAAGAAGCAGGACGCGATGACGATGTGTATTCAGCGGCCATTGAGTTCATTCGGCAGAATCGCGACCGCCCTTTCTATGTCAATGTTTGGGGCCATGCCACTCACTTTCCCGTGAACACACCACCCGGGCTCGTCGCTGCTTTCGACCACGTGAGGGTGGACCGCGATGCGTTCTCTCCAACCATGCAGCCCAAGTTTGACGAGTGTTTGGAGATTGGTGGTGAACTTGATGAATCGATGCGACAGTATCTCGGGGATGTCTATCAAATTGACGTCAATGTTGGGCGGCTCTTGAAAACAATCGACGAGCTTGGTTTGCGAAATGACACGCTTGTGGTTTTCTCGAGTGACCACGGCCCGGCACCGGTGACCACCAACAAAGGCGCACGCGAGTTTTCCAAGAACATGCTCGGCTATGCAGGCCCCTACCGCGGTGGAAAACACACGCAGTTTGAAGGTGGTACTCGCGTGCCTTTCATCATTCGATGGCCGGACCAGGTCGCTACGAATCGCGTGGACTCGGAAAGTGTCTGCTCGTTTATTGACTGGTTGCCCACGCTGTGCGCTCTGACGGGCGCGAACCCACCAACCGAGATCGACGGAGAAGACATTTCTGACATTTGGTTGGGCCAAACACGCTCTCGCGCGAAGCCACTGTACTGGAAAGTCAGTTCCGTCGGCGGCACGCCGGCCATGCGAGAGGGAAGATGGAAGCTCCATCTGCCAAGACGGAATCGCAGTGAGATCGAGCTCTACGATCTCGAACAGGATCCCAGCGAGAGTCGGAATGTGGCGGGTGCCTTCCCCGAGGTCATTGAGCGGATGAAGAAGCAGCTGCGAAACTGGGAACGCGAATTGCCCACCCAGTATGTGAAGGCAAAGCGATGAGAGGTATCTCGTGCCTGAATCGAAGGCGATTCCTGGTTATCCGGTTTGCGATCGTCTTCGTTGGATGCGCAGGAACCCTTCGCTTGGCGACACATCGTGCAGCGGCTGACGTACGGCGCGAGGCCAACGAACCTCCCAACATCGTTGTCTTCCTGACGGATGATCAAGGCTACGGTGATCTAGGGTGCTATGGCTCCAAGAGCTTGGAGACGCCCCACATTGATCGTGTGTGCGCCGAGGGCATGAAGTTCACGGACTTCTACGTGCACCCACGTTGCTCTCCGACACGACTCGCTTTCATGACCAGCTGTTATGCGCACCGCGCTGGTACAACGAAGGTCATCTATCACCGCGATCGAATGGGGATTCACGCCGACGAGATCACGACCCCGGAACTCCTTCGTGATACCGGTTACGCGACCGCCCTTGTTGGGAAGTGGCATCTGGGTGAATGGGATGTGTTCAACCCTGTTCGGCATGGCTTTGACCAGTTCTACGGATTCATGGTCGACGACAACACGTTGTTCGTCTTTGCCTCCTATTGTGGAAGACGATCAAACCCAGGTGGAAAGAGCGGGCGTGCCGGTGAACGGAAAGCGGCACCGGCCGGATCTCTTTTTGACCTCAAAGAGGACGTCGGAGAGACCAACGACGTTGCAGCGCAGCATCCCGACGTGGTGATGGAACTGGAACAACAGATGAAGCTGGTTCTACAGGACCTCGAAAGAAACGGCCGTCCCATTGGCCGGCATTCCGACTGATCAGGTTGTCACATCAAGAGGCACTGCATCGGACACCATGGACGCACTAGCCGACACTGACGACGGCAAGTATCCAAGCGACGAACAGAATCGCAATGGTGGTCACGCCAGCGGCTCGCTGAACCTTAGATGGATGGAGCCAATGAAACGGGAGCCATGAGCAGAGCCATCCAAGCATGAGACCGGTGGTGAATCCAGCGCAATGGGCCCCCAAGTCCGTTCGTTCACCGCCCGTGCCAAACATGGCAAACAAAACGCCTCCGGCAATCAGTGGGGTCCAGCGGCGGAAACGCGAGGTTTCCAGTTCGAAATTCGCTCGCAGCGTGCTAGCAACAATGATCCCAAGTGCCGCGAACACGGCCGTGGAAGCACCCAGGGACGCATGGGATGCGTCTCGAAGCAGCGCGTTGAGAAGATTGCCCAATGCGCCTCCAAGGACCATCAAGAGGACTGCGACCCCACCGCCGAATCGTTTGCTAGCCAGTAGCAGGAAGAGCGAACCGAAGAAGAGGTTGGATAGCAAATGCGAAAGGTCCGCGTGCAGCGTCAAAGCAGTGACGCTTCGCCAATACTGGCCCTCCAGTACCAGGGATGCCTCTGAAAGCCCGGACTTGGTCCACGCGAGACCGCCCGTCGACGACCATCCCGCGAGAGAGCCCGCAATGAGTGTGCAGACAAAAGCAAGGACGGACTCGAAGATCCCTTTCTCAAATCGCACATTGGTTTGCGAGACGATGTTGCTCGCTTCGGTCTGTTCGCGTCGGTAGTCCGTCAGCTCTTCCAGCGCGAGATCGGCTTGGTGCTCGGCAACGGAGACTCTCCAGCGATCATCCCTCGGGGCAACTTGCGCTGACAAGCCGATCGACTCGAGGACAAGACGCATCTCCAGGCAAACGCTTCGTTGAGGCGACTCAAAAACGGTAACGCACATTGGGCCCATGATGACATCCGTCCAATCGAGACAAGTTGACAGTATACTCCTCCGGTGGCGAATCCCGTGCCAGACGCACCCCGCGATGCGACGACCCTGGGAATCGCGCACACTTGATCGACCATTGCGATGAATGCTCCGTTTGCGACGCGTGACGCAAAAAGTCTCAAGAGCACACTTCCGGTCATGGGTGTCCCTGTATCCGTTTCCTTTGAGAGAGAAATGACATGGTAGGAACGCGCTCAGTGATCACGGTGCTCGTACTGGCGATTTCTGCGCCGGGCCTGCTGTTTGCCCAAGACGCGGCGGCGCTGATCCGCGAGAAAGTTGTCCGCGATCCACAGCGTTTTGAGGGCGCGATCGGTGCGTTTGCCCGGCAAGACAGAGAGAACGGAGTCACCAAGGGTGGGACAGTGTTCGTCGGCAGCAGCAGCATTGCTCGGATGGACCAGGAGACCGTGTTTCCGGACCATGCGATGCTTCTACGAGGACTGCGTGGCGGGAGGATCAGCGATTTGAATCACTATGTGGAGGAGCTGGTGCTTCAATATGAACCGTCGCGAGTGGTGTTCTTCTGCGGCGGGAACGATCTGTGGAACGGGTATAACCCAGAGGAAGTCTTGGCAAATTTCAGGCGGTTCACACAGACGCTCTTTCAACGAGTTCCTGAGTGCCAACTGATCCATTTGGCAGTGCGTCCGTCCATCATGAAACGATCCATCATCCCGCTTGTGCTCCGAACAAACGCATTGCTGGAAGAGTTTGCAACGACGGATGAGCGCATTACCTTCCTCCGCGGATCGTGCGATCGTTTTCTTGATGCCAATGGCGAGCCCCTCGAACTGCTCTACCATGCCGATCGCAATCACATGAGCCCAGAGGGCTACGCAATCTGGTCCGAGATTGTCACACCGCACCTGTGAAGGCCTAGTAGCCACTGCTCCATCAGTAGCGAAAGACGTCAAGTCTTTCGACATGCTGAGATTCTTGATGACTCGAAGCGCGAACCATCTGGTGTTCGTCGTGTCACCTTGTTCGGCGTTCTTGCTGGCATCGGCTCGCGCGTTTTCACGGGCAGGCTTGAAACCGACCGGTCGGTCGGTATACTGGAAAGATGGACACGCGAACCCAAACAACCCATGCCGCCGTTTTTGCCTCGGTGACCGAATTGATTCTTCGTGGCGGCGTCCCAGCCGTGACACTGTCTGCGGTTTGTAAGACCGCAAACATCAGCAAAGGCGGCTTGATGCATCACTTTCCGACCAAGGAGAAGATGGTGCATGCTTTTGTCAGTCAATCCTGCGATGAGCGCCTGGAGCAAACCCGTCAGCAGCTGGCCAATGTGAAGCCCGGTGAGGGTCGGCGGACGCTGGCATTCATCGATGCGTTGCTGCGCCAGCCAGCCATGTGCGATGTCGAAGAAAGTCGCGCGTTGTCGGCCGTGATGATCGCGCTGACCCAGGGTTCGTTCACGGATATCGGTTTGCGTTACTACGACACACTGCACCGAGAACTGAAGAATGACGGGATCCCCAGGTCCATCGTCAATCTGGTCCTGACGACCATCGATGGTTTGTGGTTTCAGTCGACTTGTGTGCCGATCGAGACGGTAGAAAAACTGGCGCGACAACTTCGCGGACAACTACGGCGTATCGTGCATGACGTGGTGAGGGACAAGCAGCAACTCCTTGGGGCCACGTCATGACCCAAATCTTGGATAGCTCAAGTTGGAAGCATCGCCTGATCTCGATGGCAAGTTCGTTCGCGTTGATCTCGGCTGTGGTTGGAGTGCTGGCTGTCATCGCATGGTTCAAGACACGACAAATCGAAGCAGCGATGTCGGCTCCGCCTCCACCCGAGATGCCGGTGACCGTTCGGTTGGAAACGGTGGTTGTTGCCCCATCTCGTCCAGAGACCACCGTGGTGGGAACGGTGCTGGCGCCGCAGACGATCACGCTGCGAAACGAAGAGCCCGGCACGATCACAGCGGTTTCAATGCGCCCCGGTGGCCGGGTGAAACAAGGCGACGTGTTGGCCAAGATGGACACGCGGGCCGAGGCAGCTTTGCTGGTCGCGGCCGAAGCAACGCTGCGTCAAGCCAAGGCGACACTCGCCCGATCAGAGGTGCTCAAGCAACGCAACGCGTCCAGTGGCGAGGAACTGGACGCTGCCGTCGCGGATGCCGCGCGGGCTGCCGCGGAGGTACAGCGACTGCAGGTCATCATCGAACGCAAGACGCTGAGAGCACCCTTTGATGCTCACGTCGGTTTGTTTCAGTTGCATGCGGGCCAGTATCTCGAAGTAGGAACCGAGATCGTTGGCTTGGAAGGAATCGACAGCTACCTCGAAGTGGACTTTTCCGTGCCCGCTCATGTTGCGGATCGGGTCAACAACGGTGAGCAGATCCGCATGCAGGTGGACTCCACAGGCGGATCTTGGTCCGCGGAGATAACGGCGATGGATGCCCGCGCCGATTCGCAAACACGCCTGATGATAATTCGAGCACGTATCGATTCACCACCACCGACCCTGGTTCCCGGCGACTCGGTCCTGGTGGTCGTGCCGTACGGTACGCCTGCGATCGCCTCGGTCGTTCCGGCTGCCGCTGTGAGACGTGGGCCATCGGGTGACTTCGTGTTTGTTGCCATGGAGGATGAGCAGGATGGTTCGTTGCGAGCCAGGGCACGCACGGTCACGATCGGCGGCAGTGATGGTGACGTGATGCGGGTCCTGACAGGCCTTGCCGAAGGTGAAGTGATCGTGGCCGATGGCAGCTTCAAGGTTTTCGACGGTAGCCTGCTTGCGGGTCACGAAGCGAGCAACCCGTGAAGTCCTTCACCGACATCTTCATTCGCCATCCGGTTCTGGCGATCGTCGTCAACCTGGTCATCGTGTTGGTTGGCCTGCGCGCGGCGACATCGCTACCGGTTCAGCAGTACCCAACCCTGCAGGCCGTTTCCATTAACGTGAACACGGTCTATTTCGGCGCGAGCGCCGAAACCATTCGCGGCTTCTTGACAACCCCCATCGAACGCGCGGTGGCGTCGGTTGCGGGCATCGACACCATTGAGTCCAAAAGCACAGCCGGACTGAGTGAGATCATCATTCGGCTGAACCTGAATCATGACGCGACCAAGGCGTTGGCAGAAGTCACCGCGCGACTTCAACAAGTGCGCAGCGAGCTGCCGTCCGAAGCTGAACCGCCAACGGTCGAACTTGTGCGTGCGGATCGACCCTATGCGACCTTCTACTTGAGCTTCACATCGGACCAATTTGAGCTTCCAGCGCTGACGGATTACTTGATTCGGGCGGTGCAGCCCCGACTGTCAACGATGCGGGGCGTTCAGAGGGTTGGCATTGAAGCGGGGCAGACGCCTGCGATGCGAATTTGGATCTCGCCGTCTCGGCTGAACGAGTTGAATTTGACGCCCGGGGACGTGTATGCGGCCTTGCAGCGAAACAACTTCCTGGCGGCAATTGGTCAGGTTAAGAGCGATACCGTGCAGGTTGACCTACTGACCAACACGGATCTCCGCAGCGTGGAGGAGTTTGAGAGCCTGGTCGTCCGCCAGACGGTTGGTGATATGAATCAGCCAGGGCAGATCATTCGCTTGGCCGACGTCGCGCGGGTGGAACTGGGCAGTGAAGAACCAACGATGAAGGCCATGTACCGAGGACGCGATGCCGTTTACTTGAGCGTTTGGCCGCTCCCGGGTACGAACGAAATCGATGTCTCCAATCGCCTCCAGGCGGCCATGGCCGAACTTCAGGCGGACTTGCCGTCGCACATCGAGATGGAACTGGCCTACGACGGGACCAAGTTCATGCGGAAGTCCCTGGCGGAGATTTCCAAGACGCTTGGCGAAACGGTCTTGATCGTTGGTTTGGTGGTGTTCGCGTTCATGGGGTCCATCCGCACCGCGGCGGTCCCGCTCGTGGCGATGCCCGTCTCGCTGGTGGGCGCGACGATCGTCGTGTCGTTGATGGGCTTCTCACTCAACCTACTGACGCTACTGGCAATCGTGTTGGCGGTGGGGTTGGTTGTTGACGATGCCATCGTGGTCGTGGAGAACGTCCAGCGACACATCCGCGAAGGGCTTCCGCCGACGCAAGCCGCACTGGTCGGTGCTCGCGAACTGGTTGGGCCTGTCATCGCGATGACGATCACGCTCGCGACCGTTTACGCGCCCATCGGTTTTCAAGGCGGATTGACGGGAATGCTGTTTCGCGAGTTCGCCTTCACGCTCGCTGCAGCCGTGGTTGTCTCTGGCATTGTCGCGGTCACGCTGTCGCCCGTGATGAGCGCTGCGGTGATCCCGCCAGGAGGCCAGGAAGGCCGAATGACCCGGGCGGTCAATCGTGCTTTCAACGGGTGCAAACAGATCTACGGTGTCCTGTTGCGGGGGGCCTTGCGACTGCGCTGGTCCATCGCGTTCTGCACCTTGTTGCTCGCCATCGCAGCGTTACCGCTCTACCAGTTCTCAGCCAGAGAGCTGGCCCCGATCGAGGATGAGGGCGCCATCTCGGTGATGCTCTCTGCGGCTCCTGACTCCACCTTGAAGGCATCGACAGCGTGGGCCAGCCGTTTGGCCAAAGACTTTGAATCGATTCCCGAGACCGACTACATGTGGTCGCTTGTCGGACCGTCAGGTGGCTTTGGGGGTGTCATCACGACGGATTGGGGACAGCGTGACCGCAGCACCACGGAGATGCTTCCCGATGTCTTCGTAACCGCATCACAGAACGCCGGGCTCGAATCGTTTCCAGTGTTGGTACCGCCGCTTCCCGGCGCGGGCAACTATGACGTCGAGGTGTTACTCAAGAGTGATCTGCCCGTCGACCGACAACGGGAGTTGGCCGATGAAATCGTGCAACGTGCTCGAGCCGCAAACATGTTTCTGTTTGTCGACACCGAGCTAAAGATCGATCTGCCTCAGGCACGCGTGATTGTTGATCGCGAACGCTTGGCGGACTTGGGTTTGGATCAGGCCGCCGTCGGCCAGGAGCTCGGCGTGCTGCTGGGTGGCGGTTATGTCAATCGGTTCAACCACTTCAATCGCTCCTACCGAGTCATCCCGCAGCTGGAAGCAAGCGATCGCGAGTCAACCTCTTCGCTCATGGACCTCAATGTTCGTGGTCCTGGTGACAAGCTGATTCCGGTGAGTAGCTTCGTCAGCGTTCAGCCGGAGACCGCCCCACGCACACTGACACGCTTTCAACAACAAGGCAGTGTGCGGGTTTTCGCAGCGGTGTTTCCTGGGACGACCAAGGCCGCCGGACTGGCGTCAATTGAGTCCATCGCTCGCGACGTCGCCGGTTCGTCCGTGTCGATCGACTACTCCGGGGAATCGAGGCAGATCAAATACGAAGGATCAAAACTGGCAACGACACTCGGGTTTGCCATGGTATTGATCTACTTGATGTTGGCGGCCCAGTTTCAGTCGTTTCGCGATCCACTGATCGTGTTGTTGGGCAGCGTTCCACTGGCCATGACGGGGGTTTTGACGCTGACTTGCTTGGATGTCACCACCATCAACATCTACTCGCAAGTGGGCTTGATCACCCTGGTCGGCCTGGTCGCCAAGAATGGGATCCTGATCGTGGAGTTTGCCAACGCACTTCGTGAACGTGGTGCCACGAAACAACACGCGATCTACGAGGCATCGAAGACACGATTGCGACCGGTGTTGATGACATCGTTTGCAACCGTGCTGGGTCACTTGCCACTGGTGTTTGTCACCGGTGCGGGTGCAGCGGCGCGAAACAGCATCGGCATTGTGCTTGTCATCGGCATGGTGATCGGAACCGTCTTCACGTTGTTCGTGGTACCGGCCCTGTACCTGATCCTGGGCCACGAGGATCGCACACCGAATCGGGAGCATTCGTTCTCGGAGGGAAAAACCGAAACCGATGCTTATGATCCTGCGCTGGAATCGCTGTCCGTGTAGTCTCATTCATCCGGTATTTCGTCATGGACGTGACACCCGTCTGCACGAGTTATCACGGGTGCGAAAGCGGATCGCCGTCGGAATCCCATGAGGGGAAGAACTCGGCTTCCAGCTCCTGGAAGACTTCCTTGCCCGCGTGATGCCCTTTTTCGAACAGTTGGTCTGTGATGGACGTGTTGTCGAGGGTCCAAGAGGGATCGGGAAGTGGAAAGTCAACATGCGTGTAGCGATCTCCGAGGACCATCTTCAGTGGCAGGTGCGTTCCTTGCACTTGTGAGATGCTCATGACCTCTGCCACGTGCGGTGCCCAGAACAACATCCCGGCGTCGCCACCAGGGGGCGCCAAGGTGTAGGAGGCGGTGCCAGTACCGATCGACAGCAAATGCACGTCGTCGAGTCGCTCGGTTCGACCTTGACACTGCGTCTCGCCGTCAATGATCCGGGCGGCTTCGGACAGTGCTACCACCCCTGGGTCAATGGCCCACAGCCCGCCGTCGACATAGAACTTCCCGTCCGGCATTTCTTTGTGGGGAAAGTAGGTCGGCGCCGCGGTGGAGGCAACGATGATGTCGGCAATGGGCCAATCGAATTCAGGCCTTGGTCGACCAAGGTGGGGCGTGCGAAACACGTACGTTTCGCCATCACTCAGATTAACGGTCGGAATGATGAGTCGACACCGGTCGGCGGAACGTAAGGGTGCTTCGCCGAACCCGTCGACCATGGAATCTCGCAAAGCGAAGGGGCAGTATCGAGACTGAAAGAAATGGTCGAGGTTCTTGCCGCTTCGCCATCTCAGGTAGCGTCGAAGGAGCGGGTAGACTGGCTTTGCGATGTGTTTCGGTCTGAAGTCATCGCGAGGCTTGAAAATCTGCTCTCCGTGTTTCTCATAGAATTCCTGCACCTCGGCCGCAGTCTTGCCAACGCACAGAGCAGCCGCTGTGATTGATCCGGTCGAAGTACCCGCGACTAAATCAAAGTAGTCGGTCAGTGGACGATCAAGCCGCCTTTCGATCTCGGAAAGAACGCCGATCGCGAAGGCGCCACGAAGCCCGCCGCCCGACAAGGCAAGGATGCGAAACGTCACAGTGCTCTGGCCACCTCAGCCGCGGTTCGCTTCGCCACATCGACCGACGCGGCGACATCTTCAGGAGACGCGAGGGTCGGTTCGATGACAATGCTACGGACGTCGGTAAATCCGATGAAACCGAGCAACATTTCGAGGTAGGCTTTCTGCATGTCCATGCCTTTGGCTTCATCAGCGGAATAGGCACCGCCCCGGGCATAGACAACGGAGATCGGTTTTCCGGTAACCAACCCGCTGTATCCGGTCGCTGGATCGAAGCTGAATGTCTGCCCAGGTTGTGCTATTACATCAATGTAGTGCTTGAGCTTGTAGGGGATGCCGAAGTTCCACATCGGAACGCTGATCAAATACTTGTCCGCAGACTTAAATTGGTCGCACACGTCGACGACCGCCTGCCAAGCCGCCGCCTGATCGTCGTCGTGCCCTTGTCCATGGAGGACCTGATACTTCGCATCGATCGTGAATCCATTGAACTCGGGAAGTGGCTTCTCCCAAAGGTCGATAGTTTCGATCGTGTCGTCTGGATTCGCCTGCTCGTATGCCTTAAGGAAAGCGTTCGCAACCTCGATGGATTTTGAGCGGGATTTGCGAGGCGACGATTCAATGTACAGTAACTTGGCCATCGTAGGTCCTATGTCAAAAGGGGCTTAGGATGAAGAACGGGTCGGTGAAAGTCACACCAAGGTGGTGAATTTCATTGGTCGCCAACGCTCGTCGCGTATCCACCAAAGTGCGCCACTGGCGACCAGTCCGGACTGACGGCAGGTAGTTCTGGGTCGAGTTTGGAGAACTCGGCTGCAGCGTAGGTCGTTCGGCCGTCGACCATCGTGAGCACAGATTCGATGGTCTTGATCTTTTCCTCGGGCACCGAGAAGTAGTCGTGCGACAAGACGGTCAGATCGGCAAACTGTCCGGGTGCGATGCGTCCCTTGACACCATCTTCACCACTGAACCAGGCACTCCCAACCGTGTAGAGCCGCAAGGCTTCCTCCCGTGTCAGGCAGTTGTCCTTCGGGTACAACCGCGTCCCACCGACGGTGTTGCCGGAGGTCATCCAGTAAAGGGACAACCAGGGGTTGTAACTCGACACGCGAGTCGCGTCGGTGCCGGCTCCTGCCGGGATGCCACTCTCAACCAGCTGTCGTAGTGGTGGTGACTGCGCGGTAACTTCCTCGCCATATCGCTGCAGGAAGTACTCGCCGGCGAACGCCATTCGATTTTGGATTGCAATGCCGCCTCCGAGTGCTTTGACTCGCTGGATGCTTTCCGGAGAGATCGTCTCGGCATGATCGATCGCCCAGCGTCTGCCGGCGAAGTCAATCTCCTTGGCGTCCAGCCCCTCGAACACATCCAGCAGCTGGCGTATCGATTCATCGTAAGTCGCGTGTTGGCGAATGGGCCAATTGTTTCTCAGCAACAACCTCGCGACGGGAAGGATCTGCTGCTTCATGTCCGTCGCGAGATCTGGTCGCGGCGAAAGAAAGTTCTCAAAGTCGCCAGCCGCCCAAACCAGGTACTCACCACCGCCTCGCAGCGTGTATCCGTGAAGCGTCCGCACAGCGCGGTTATAGTCGCGCTCATTAGCCTGAAGCCAACGGCGAAAGTCGGCGAACTCCTTGCCCGGCGTTTGGGGAAACAAATACACGCTCACTCGCATGGGCATCTCACCACGACGCGCGAGGACCTCTGTCGCGATGTAGTTGTCTGGAAAGTTATGTCCACCTCCACCGGCGTCAACAACGCTTGTCAATCCGAAACGAGCCAACTCGTGGTACCAATGTCTGGTCGAATTGATTTGGTCCTTGACCGACATGGCCGGCAACGCACCGATTGTCTTGTACAGAATCATCGCGTTTGGTTCAGCGTTGAGCTCTGCGCCACCGTCTCGAAATTCGTATCGACTCTGGTCGTTGGGTGGCTTTGTCTCGTGCGTGATGCCGAGAGCCTCACAACCAGCTCGATTTAGGAAGCCGACGCTGTAAAGAAACATGACATACACCGGCGTTTCGGGAGCGACCTCATTCAACTCTGCCACGGTGGGCATGCGTCGTTCCTCGAATTGATAGGGAGACCAACCTCCGATGACTCGCACCCACTGCCCTTTCGGCGTTCGCGCGGCCTGCTGGCGAATCATCTCAAGGCCCTCGCGTAGCGATTTCACTCCGTCCCATCGCAGCTCCAAGTTGTAGAAGCGCCCCCCGCGAACTGCATGGATGTGCGAATCATTCAGTCCCGGCAAGACGGTGCGCCCTCGCAGGTCGATGACACGTGTCCGCTCCGTTTTCAATGCCTCGACGGATGCGCGATCTCCAACTCGCACGAATCGCCCATCCGAAATCGCGCAGGCGTCGGCTGCCGGCACTTCCTCAACCTGGGTGTGAAATCTCCCGTTGACAAGAATGGTGTCGGCGAACGATGTTTCATCTGGGACGTAGGTGTCATCTCGATGGCCCAACAGATTTACATCTTGAGCGTGTAAGCTCAGACGAGTATCAGACGCCGAAAGAAACACGAACAGCATCCACGTCGAGTGAAGAAGCCGTGTGTTGTGGTAGTTCATGCAGTGAATTCCTGAGTTGCACAACGATTGGGGTGACGCGCCGCCGATACAGTCACTTAGCGTCGGGGTCGGTTCTCGGCCTCAGCCAGCCGGCAAAGCCGCGTGTCAATGCGGGCATCACCAACCAAGTCAGCGTGACGACAGCAACGCCAGTCACCAGGGCTGTGATCACAACGGGATGAAGCGAGGGTAAAAGGGGTGGAAGCACCCGCGACCAGAGAAGCACGACGGGAAACACACCAAGCCAAGTCACAAACGCCATTTTCCAGCGCGGCGGCGGGGCTTTGTTTCCAATGCCTCGAAAGAACGCCTCCAATCCATGTAGTTGTCGATGGACTGGATCACCCTCAACGAGCTCCGCGACTTCGGTTTGCCAATCAGCGAACAATTCCGACGCGTAGAACGCGCGCATGTGACTTTCGCTGCGAAAGGACCGCAGGATTCCGTATTCACGCGGTCGACTTGCGTCGGTCGGCCGTAGTAAGTGAGCCCCAGTGGTGCCGTGATGATCGAGCGACCTCGCAACGAAGCGTTTGAGAGCCTCCTCGAACTCGGACTCCTTGCCCTCACGAACAACACGAGTAATCGCACAATGGACCATTGCCATGCGTTTCGTCTCCCGAAAACAATACGGCGACCAAAGCTCTATTACGCACCTTTTGCTTCCTGGATCTTCGCATAGCTGGTCATCAGATTTCGGTAGTTCGGCAAATGATTGGACAACAGACTGCCGAGACCTTCCATGTCATTTCTCCAATCCCGATGCAGCTCGCACGCAACAGCAAACCAGTTGACCAGCTGACATCCGGCGGCCTGCATGCGATGCCAAGCAGCCTGCTGAACCGTTGTGTTGAACGTCCCAGAGGCGTCGGTCACAACGAAAACGTCATATCCAGCTTCAACGGCAGACAAAGCAACGAATGCGACACAAACGTCGGTCACGACGCCAGCGATGATCAACTGTTTCCGCCCAGTCGCCTCGACGGCCTTCACGAAATCCTCATTGTCCCAAGCATTGATCTGACCTGGTCGATGAATGAAAGGTGCGTCTGGGAACCGTTCTTCAATCTCAGGGACGATTGGACCGTTTGGTCCTTCGTCGAAGCTGGTTGTCAGGATCGTTGGCAATTCAAAGAACTTACCGATGTCCGCAAGAGCAATCACGTTGTTCTTGAAGTCGTCGGGCGAAAAATCCTGTACGAGTGAGATTAAACCTGACTGGTGATCGACTAGCAGAAGGGCTGCCTGTTCCTTGTCCAGTTTTTTGTATTCCGACACTGCATGGCTCCGAGAGATTGAATGTAAAGCGAGTTTGAAAACCAACGTCGGGGATTCGCGCCGATTCAGGAACAGTTGTTTGCGTTTCGACCTGATCGTTCGAAGTATCAACGCAGAACAAGCCAACAGTCTCGATATTTACATGTAAACCATTGACTTGTGTTTCAGCTAAATGGGTTCGGGACGGGCAGCTTTCTTCAGAGTCTTGATGGCTACTTCGGCTTCGGGTTGTGTCAGGTGTCCTATGAGCAACTCTTTCCAGTTCGCTAACGATTCACCGATCTTCTGAAGGACAGTTGCACCTTCGTCGGAAAGGTTCACATAGACTTGCCGGCGATCCGTTTCGCTGCGTTTCCGATGAACCAAACCAGCCTTGACCAGTCGTTCGACGTACGCAGGTAGCGCCGTTGTTTGTTTAACAAGTCGCGAACTAATCTCACCGGTGGGTAGCTTGCCTCCGGCATCCTGCAAGATCGCAAGGATGTCGTACTGGCACGTCGTTAATCCAAACGGCTTCAGGAATTCCGCGAATCGCTTCTCAAATTGATCTGCGGTGTAGATCGTGGTGAAGAACAATTCTTGTAGCGGCGCTTCAAATTCTTCGTTCCGCTCAAGGAGACTTGCGAGACTCATGACTGCATCACCTCCGTTCCATTCAAGCCAGATCAAAAAGCATCAGCTCAGCATCCCCAGACGCTTTGATGATGATGGAGGATTCGTCACTGATCGCGGCGGCATCGCTGGTGCCGAGCCCATGACCAGCCACTTCAATGGATCCTCGCAGGACTTGAAGCCAAACATGTCGGCCGCTTGCAACCTCGAACGTCAACTCCTTGCCTGAGTCGAGATCGGCCAAATAGATATTGGCATCCTGGTGGATCTGTAGCGAGCCCTTGACCGAATCGCGAGAAGCAACAAGCTGCAATTGGTTTTTCCGTTCGGCTGGATCAAAAGCCTTCTGTTCGTAACCAGGCGCAATCCCCTTGCGTTCGGGAAAGAGCCAGATCTGGTAGAAGTGAGTTTCATGGCTGGTTGAGGGATTGAATTCACTGTGGGTGATTCCCGTCCCCGCCGTGATGCGTTGAAACTCACCGGGACGCAGCACCTCGCCGTTGCCCATCGAGTCTCGATGCTCCAGCTCGCCCTCGAGCACGTACGACACGATTTCCATGTCGTTGTGGGCGTGAGTCCCGAAACCTTGTCCCGCCGCGACGCGGTCCTCGTTCATCACGCGGAGTGATCGAAAGCCCATGTGGTCCGGGTCTCGGTAGCCGGCAAAAGAGAACGTGTGGTAGGAATTCAGCCAGCCGTGGTCCGCATGGCCTCGTTCATCGGAGCGTCGAATGGAGTACATTGTTCCAACCCTTTCAATTGTCTACATGTAAACTAGTTGTCAACAAGGAAGTCTCGGTCAGGTGATGCGAGACGCGTTAGCCGAGATCGAAAAGCAGTGCTTCGGTCTCCGCTTCGGCAATGGCGTGCAACTGGGATGCTCTGCTGGTCGCGATCGCGTCACCGGCGTGAAGGGTTGTTCCATTGACCACCAGCGAGCCACTGGCGACTTGAAGCCATGCGTGGCGACCACCTTCGACGGTGTAGTCCAGGTGCTGACTCGCATCCAGCTTCGTGGCGAAGATGCTGGCGTCTTGGTAGACGGAAACCGTGCCTGGGCTCCCGTCGGGTCCAACAATCTGTTTCCACTGGTTTCGTTTTGCCTCAGGATCCACTTTGCCATCGCTGTAACGTGGTCG
>JBCCYK010000055.1:0-29078 GCA_039189905.1 Planctomycetota bacterium | reverse complement strand
CGCTGGAACGACCCAAGTTCCCCGTTGCTGACCCAAACGAATACTTGTCATCCCATAGCGGACGGTGCCCGGTGGCTGCCTGTCGATGCGGCCATCCTTTTGCTTTTCGCCGAAGTGCACCTTGGCGGTCCCGCGGCCATCGGGGATCGGCATGCTGACGTTCCCGAATGCAACCTTCCCAAAATCGACCTGCGTGGTGTTGTTGTCGACGCGTTTGATCGCGACCGGTTCTTGATCCGTTAATGTGGCGTGTCGAGACGCAGGGACGTCGGGCAATTCTTTCAGAAACAGATTCCGAAATCGGTAGGTCTGGCCCTTCTCGCCATGATGCTGGATTCCGATGAATCCCACCGCATCCGTTGAATCACGGAAACGAGTGGTTTGGATCCCGTTCAGATGGACTGTGATCAAGTCGTTCACGCACGTGATTTCGAAGCGGTTCCACCCATCGCGTCTCAGTGCGTTGCGAACCCGTGGCTGCTGGAAAAAGGCCTGTGACTCCTCCGCATGCTGCAGGAACTGATCCGTTGAGCGTCCTTCGGTACTCGGCCAAACCCATCCGCGACGCGACTCGTCATAGAGCCCCCCCGACCAACAGCGATCCGATCCATCACATTCCGCTTGGTAGCCGAAGACCGGCTTTTTCTTTGTTTCGTCCACGTGACAGCGAAACATGACGCCGGAGTTGGCCGGTCCGCTTGGTAGATGAATCTCTGCGCAGAGGCGAAAATTGGTGTAGCTCTTTTCGGTCACCAAGAAGAACTTCTTGTCACCTGTCAGGTGGATCTCGCCATTGACCACCTTGGCTGAACCATGCGGATACGGATTTCGCCATCCGTGGAGATTCCCGCCGTTGAAGAGTGGAACGTATCCCAAACGCTCCATTTGAGCGAAACCTACAGCCGCGTCCGCTGGCCATTGTGGATTCAGCAGCTCTTCGGGAGCAGATGGGTCCCCATGGGATGCGGTCGGCGGGCGAAGAAGAAAGATCGCGAAGACGAAAGCAGTCGCGACGTATGGTCGTGAGCCGAAAGCCATGTTGCTGTTATCAAGTTGAATCGGGAAGTCGATAGATGGAGATGGATTCGATCTGCATTTCGCCCCGGTCGGCATAGGGGTCGAAAGTCGCGAACGGGTCAAACCTCAGCTGGTCCAGCGGGCCGCCACGCGGAACTTGGAACAGGTAGGCGTTGATCTTTTCTGTCGGTGACAACAGACGACGCAGTTGAGGCTGTTCGCGATAGCCGTGGTCAGGTCCCGACCAGTAGAACTGAGCCGTGGCACCTTTTTCAGGCATCGCCCGAACCTCCAAAACCAAACGGCCCGCAACGGGCTGGTCTAAATGGGTTGCCAACTGCGAATCCTGTCCGGTTGCCACAAGGAAGACACCGGCATCACGGCGCACCACGTCAACGCTCTTTCGATATTCCCAAGCAGCCGCTTCCTCTTCGCGGGAAAAATCCCAGCGTTGAATCAGTTCGGCGTCGACCAAGTCAATGGCATCCGGATTGATAGACCGATCTGGTGGTTGCGACGTCCGCAAGGGCTCATCGACGCGCCCCATTTGATGTTCGCATTCGAACTGATAAGCGCCGGACTGCACCACCAATTCCACGGACTTGTCCACGCTGCGTATGAAGCGGACATAAGGGTTCTCACCCAGGGGACGCTGGTTTTCTAAGAGCGACGCGACGTCTCGCGTTGGCATGACCACCGTCGCAACGGTGTTTGCGGGTATCTCCACATGAAGATGAAATCGATTGCCCTCCACCTTCCATCTGCTGCTGATGCGGCCACGGATGGAGTCATAAGCGGCTTCCACCCAGTGAATCGGATCATGCTGCGCGTTGCTGCCAGGAGTGGGCGGTTTCGGATGAATGGTGATTTCCTGAAACGCATTGCGATCGTTCCGGATCCCCGCGAGTGTGGAGAACATCCATTCACAGACCGCACCAAATGCGTAGTGCGAAAACGAGTTCATCGCGGCGTTGTGCCTGCCAAAACCATCTTCGCGCGTGTAGCTGTCCCAGCGTTCCCAGATCGAGGTGGCTCCTTGCTCCACTTCGTAACCCCACGACGGAAACTCTCGACTTTGGAATAAGAACGTCGCCAAGTCATGCTGTCCGGCATCGGACAGCACTGGCAGGAGAGGCTTAGTGCCGAGAAAGCCTGTCGCCATGTGATTGCCATTCTCTGCAATCATCGCCGCAAGGCGTTTCGCGGTGGAACGGCGAAGTGTGTTCGGTACAAGATCGGCCTGCAAGGCGAGTGCGTGGGCGGTCTGTGTCGGGACTCGGATGCAGCCATCCTCTTGAAGGTACTTCCGCGCAAATGCCGCTTTGGTCCTTCGAAACTGCTTGCGATATGCGGAGGCAGTATCGTCTTTTCCAATCGCACTCGCCATCTCGCCCATCATCTTGGATGAGATCGCCAAGAAAACCGTGTCGACGTACTCCAGAGGCGTCACCTCGCCTTGAGCGAGCCAATCGCCCCACGCGTTCCCGTGTGCCACCCCCAGATCGTCCACGCTGGTCTGCTGTCGCCACTGCATGAAACGTGTCATCGACTCCCACGAGCGTTCGATGATTCGCGTGTCCCCGTAGCGTTTCCAAATCGTCCACGGGCAAATCACACCGGCATCAGCCCAAGCCGACCCAAAATCCCATCCATGCTGAAACGGGTAGGGAGCGTATCCCGGAAACGCGCCACCTGGACGCTGTGATTCCATCAGCTCGCGGTTCCACTTTGTAAAGAACGCACTGATATCGGCGTTGTAGGCAGCAGCACCCACGTAGGCTTGGGCGTCACCCGTCCATCCCATCCGCTCGTCGCGCTGCGGACAGTCTGTCGGCAAATCGATAAAGTTCGCCCGCTGCGTCCATAGGATGTTTCGAAACAGCTGATCGGCCATGGGGTCGGAGCACGCAAACTCGCTCACCATGGGTGTGTCAGAATGCAGCACGAGTCCCGTGACCGTTTCCTTCGTCGCGTCGGAGGTTAAACCGGTGACCTCGACATATTGAAAGCCATGAAATGTGAAACGCGGTACAAAGACCTCTCCGTCGGGATCACCCTTGCAAATGTAGGTGTCGGTCGCCCGCGCTTTCCGCAGGTTCTCCGTCATCAAACGTCCGTCGGGATGCAGCATCTCACCATAACGAATGGTGAGTTGATCGCCGCGATCACCCTGTACTTTGAGCCGGATCGTCCCAGCGAAATTCTGACCTAGATTGAAAAGCGTGCTCCCGTCATCCCTGATCGTGACCGAGGTCGGTTCAATTTCCTCCGTGACGCGTACCGGGACACCGGGAAAAGCCTCCAAACGTGGGCGTTTGAATCCCAATTCAACCGGACGTCCCTGGATCCGAGGCCCCCCACCCTGTTTCGGGTTTTGAAACTCGTAAAACGTCGCTGCCGCTTGACCGTTCTCCGATGCAAGGATCGCACTCTGCCAACCGGAATCATCGAATCCCACGGAAGACCAACCGGCGAATTCGAGGCGTGCATCGTAGGCCTCACCCATCAACAGATCCGCTTCTCGAATCGGTCCTTCATTCGTCACGCGCCAATCGGTCCCTGTGCCGATGACCTCCCGTGAGCCATCCTCGTATTCGAGTTCCAACTGGGCCATCAACGCCGGCGTTTTCCCATAGGTGTAGCGCCCGATGCGCTCCGTACCTATCCCGACCAGCAAACCAAACCCCACGTAGCCGCTGTACCATCCTTCCGCGACCACCGCCCCAATCGCATTCTCACCCTCACGCAACAGTTCCGTCACGTCATAGACGTTGTAATAGGCACGCTGGTGATAATCCGTCCAGCCAGGCGCAAAGAACGCGTCACACACTCGCTGGCCATTGATCTGCAATTCGTAGATCCCGAGCGCCGTCGCATACACCGTCGCATGCTTCAACTTGCGTGAAGTGACAAAGTCCTTGCGATAGTGGCTGGCAGGCGGCAAATACAACTGATCGCGATCCTTGAACACCGGCGTGCCATCGCGATAGCTGATGTAATCCGCCGTCCAGTCAGACTCCTTCAAGAGCCCCATGGACCAGAACGCGGCTTCGCTCCACGCGGATAGACGGTTTTCTTGATCCCACACGCGCACTTTCCAGTAACACCTCTGCCGGGAAGCCAGCGGCTGTCCCTCGTAGACGACCTGGATCGTGTCGCTGGACAGCACCCTGCCGGAATCCCAGAGGTCGCCAAGTCCTTGATCGAGGAGTTCCGGCGTCGAGGCAACCAGAATCTGATAGGCGCGTTGCTGCTGCCCTCGCTCCTCCGAGGCGACGATCCATTGCATCCGCGGTTTTGGCTCATCGATTCCAAGCGGGTCCTCGCGGTACTCCACACGCAGGCGACTCGGCATCAGCTCCGCACGCGCGGACTGCGCTCCAAGCAAGGTCAGCGACAGGGCAATAAAGAGGACGTTGGTTAATCGCATCATGACCTGTCTTCGCGGGGGGCCTCTTGGGTAACGCCCATCCAACCAAACGTGACGGGAAACCATGTGAGTGTTCCGGCGATCGCCAAGAGTTTCACCAGTCCGTGATCGATCATCCCGCCGAAGAAGACGAGGCTCGGCAGGAGCACCAAGCTGAGGGCCAGCCAGGAGCAGCACTTTAGCCAGATTGGACTCATCTCAATTCAACTCCGCAGCAAGCGAGTTAGCGCTATCAACCTTTTGCGTCACCTTGCTAAGCAACAAGTACATGCCACCACACGCAAGCCAACATGGAACGACGCAATAGGCGGCAAAGACGCCTTGATTCAAAATCAGGTACAGCCCGACAGCGACCGGTATCAACCAAGCAAGAAGCACGGCCACGTTGAATGCCGAACCGCGGTTGTACGCGTACTCATCCCTGAGGCCGAATCGCTTCATCAGGTAGTAGTCCACCACAATCACCGCCCCCATGGGGCCAAGCACCGTGCCATAGGTTCCAACGAAACCAAGCAGCTGAGCTGACAGATTCGGAAACGCACCTGCGATCGTTGCGACTGCCCCCGCGACCAAGGTCATCGCGGTTCGCGATGTCTTTGGAAGCACGCCCTGAAATGCCAAGCCAGCCCGGTAGATCGTCGGATTTGCCGTCGTCCAACCCGCGATGACGACACAGAGAATGCCCGTCCAGCCGAGCGCGTCCCAAGCAAGCGCCCCGGGATTGGCAGAGTGATCTTGGGCTAGCTTGATCTGAGCGGCCAACAACAAAGCGGCTGCAATCCATGCCATGTAGTGTCCGAGAAACATGCCAATCGATGGTGCCCAGCCGGCTGCTTTGTCCTTTGCGAACCGAAAGATCGTTAGGTCGGCCATTCCAAAGTGCATCGCTCCATTGCACAACCATGCGAACACAACGATCTGCCAAAACGGAAATGATCCTTCACCGTCTTTTTCCTGAACGAACGCGATCGCGTCGCTCCAGTACGTTCCTTCCGTCAACGCCGACCAACTGTTGGCATCCATCCTCACCAAAGAAATCACACCGCAGGCAGCAAACACGGCAATCATCCAAGGGGCGGCAATGTTCGCGACTCGAGCGACCGTCCCGTATCCAGCGGCCGCCACGACCGCGATCACCGCACCCACGATCAAGACCAGGATCGAGAAGGAAGGTGCACCCAGTCCGAAGGTCGCTTCGGGGACCTCGTAGTTGATCCCAAACGGAATTCCAACCGCGCTCGCCGAGACGGTGATCATCGCCCCTGCCAAGAAACAAAACAGAACCCCGTTAACCACGTTGTAGAGCTTGACGAGAGAACCGCCCGCAATGCGTTCCAGCTGATAATACAGCGTGTAACGCTTGGCCATCGCGATCGGCACCACCAGGTAGCGCCAGGTGAGCACTGCCAGGAGGTTTCCCAGCAGCAGACCCACAATCAAATCCGGGAGACTTGCACCCGCCGCCAAAAACAGGGGCCCGATCATGAACTCAGTGCCCGCGGCATGCTCTCCCGCGTACATACCCCAAAACTTGCTTTGGCCCAGCAATGCCGAATCGGGCACGCGTTCGCGCTCAAACTCGGAGGATGCTTTTTCGTCGGGTTCGGTTGCCTGATCGCTTACCATGATCACTCGTAACTCAGGTCTGACTCAGCTTGGGATGACGAGAGAACCGCGCACTCAAGCACGCCGGTTCCCAGGGAGGGGAAAGTTCCAATGGAATAAGCCTCAAACGACAGCGATGGAGTTGTCCATCCGATTCGGGAAGACCTCTCGCTCGTAACCCTTCACTTGCTGGAGCCAATCCAGGCCTACGGGAACACTCGATTGCAGGCAAACCTGATCCCAGACTGCGCCCATGGGCATCGACTTGAGCTCTTCCATCAGGGCAAGACGCCGGGTCCAATCACCTTCGCGTTCGGCCTGTTGCAACGCTTCGGTCGGTTCCAGTAGAGCCGCCAACAACGCCTTCAATGCATTCCGGGTTCCGATCGCCCATGCCGCAATCCGGTTGATACTGGCGTCGAAGAAATCCAGCCCGATATGAACTCGATCCAAGTGATTACCACGAACGATTTCTTGCATGATGGCCTGCAATTCATCGCTGTACGTGACCACGTGATCGCTGTCCCATCTCACGCCGCGGCTGACGTGCAACAACAGCTCGGGAACGTACATCAACGCCGATGAAATCTTGTCCGAGATCACCTCGGTGGGATGAAAGTGCCCTGCATCCAAACAGAGCATCATCTTGCGCGTGATCGCATAGCCCAGATAAAACTCATGAGACCCAACCACATAGCTTTCGCTGCCGATGCCAAACAACTTGCATTCCACAGCGTCCAAGGTTTCATCGCGCGACAGAAGCTCAGCGAAAATCGCATCCAGTGAGTCTGCTAGCCGAGCGCGCGGTGCATCGCGTGATGCGGGCGTGTCTTTGTACCCGTCGGGCACCCAGAAGTTATTGATGCAGGGCGTGTTCTGAGCCCGTCCCATCGCGGCGGCGATGTGCCTACACGCGATCCCGTGGTCGATCCAAAACTGTCGAATGCCGGCGTCACAGTGAGCAAGTGTGAAGCCCTCGCTGGCCTTGTCGTGCGAGAAATAGCTGGGATTGAAATCAAGCTCGACGCCGTGTTGGTTGGCCCAGTCGATCCAGCCCTGAAAGTGGTGAACCTCGATTTCATCTCGATCGACCGGAGCGTCAAATTCACCGTACAAGGCATGAAGATTCAAACGGTGCTTGCCCGGGATCAACGAGTAAGCCAATTCCAAATCGCTGCGAAGTTCACTCGCATTGCGAGCGCGGCCCGGATAATTCCCGGTCACCGCCAAACCGTTTCCGAGGGACTCTTCACCGCCCTCGAATCCGGCGACATCGTCGCCTTGCCAGCAATGAAGCGAGATCGCGATGCGGCCCAAAGCCTCGATCGCCTTCGCAACATCCACCCCCAATTCTGAATACCGTTCGACCGCAATCTCATACGCTTTGCGGATCGTTGTCTCGTCTGCCATGGGTACTCTTCGGGACCGGTGCGGTTGATCTAAGGTTATCCGACCGCCGTAGAGTAACAGCAAGCACTGAAAGAACCTTGACGATCGTGCTAGCGATTAGCACAATCGTGCCACGCTGAATGCCGTTCAATTGTGGCCCCAAACCCGATTTTGGTAGACGCTTGAAGCTACTCAAACGTGAAGACTGGTTCCATGAGGACGGATTTCCGATTGCCGTCGCACGACGTGATCCGCAAGAGCCTTTTGGGTTGCACCGGCACGAATTCTCGGAGATCGTCATCATCACCGGGGGCGCTGGCGTGCATATCACGGGTGAAGACTCTTACGAATTGTCGGCCGGCGACACGTTTGTGATCGGGGGACAGCGTCCGCATGATTACCTGAATATGGATCGCTTGAGTCTGGTCAACATCCTCTTTGTGCCCGCAGAACTGCCCTTCTCCACGGGTGACCTGGACCTTTTACCCGGGTATCACGCGTTATTCACCCTTGAGCCAGCACGACGGAAACTGGATCGGTTCACGAGTCGCTTGCAGTTGTCGCCCGCGCAGTTGGCGGAATCGCTGCGTTACGTGGACCAAATGGAGTTCGAATTGATTCAGCGGGAAGCCGGCTTTCGAGTGATGGCCACTTCCACGTTCCTGAGTCTGGTCACGTTCTTGTCGCGATGCTACGGAGCGTTTCAGAACCCCGCCAGCGAGTCGTTGCTCCGGATCGGCGAAAGCATTTCGCACATACAACGCAACTACGCGCAGCCCATTTGCTTGGACGACCTGGTTGAAATCTCAGGCATGTCACGTCGTAACTTCATACGATCGTTTGAATCTGCCATGGGAACCTCCCCCATCAACTACTTGATTCGCCTGCGGATTGAAAACGCGTGCCGTTTGATGAGGGACACTGACCGACGGATCACGGATGTCGCGTTCGACGTTGGATTCACCGACAGCAATTATTTCAGTCGCCAATTCCGCAGGCTGATGGGTCGGTCGCCGCGAGAGTACCGGCGCCAGACACGTGAGAACGATTGAATCAAAATCACAACCCGAAGCGTCAGCGAGGACACCTTTGAACAGCAGCAACGTGGAATCGTGCCTCGCTGACGCGTCGGGTTATGACTACACCGACACGCCTTTAGCGAGTTTCGCTACCCGAAAAACAAGCTGGGTCGGAATGCTAGTGCTTTTCGCAAACGTGTCTTGCAAGCTACGCACGAAAGGAGGCATTTGCTAACGGCAAAGCACACCCTTACCAGGTCATCCGTCAGCGGAAGGCGCGTCTTCTTCACTCTCGACGGAGGGTGCCG
Organism: Planctomycetota bacterium; assembly: GCA_039189905.1. Lineage (GTDB taxonomy): Bacteria > Planctomycetota > Planctomycetia > Pirellulales > Pirellulaceae > Rhodopirellula. The sequence continues at coordinate 20,310 of JBCCYK010000055.1, read as the reverse complement.
GCTTCGTTTTCTCCTGCGACTTGGTCTGCTCGGCGTCTTCCTTCGATGACTTGTCGTCGGCCTTCTTCTCAGCACTATTGCCCTGCTTCGCGTCTTGATCGTCCTCGTTCTTGCTAGCAGCTTGCTTCTTCTTTGCTGCCTTCTGCATCGGATTCTCTTTGGTCTGTGACTTATAGAGCTTGAAGCGGCTTGGCTTCAATTGGGGGCGGCCAATGGTTATTGCTCTCACTGGCATCAGCGATCTCGTCACGAGGATCGATCTCGATCCGTTGAATCTCTTTGTCCGAAAGGATCAGTTTTCTTACCTGCCGCGAATCAGATCGCCAAATATCTGCCGGTAGGATTTGATCCTCCGTCGAACCATCGGTGTACTGGATGCGCAGTGGTATGGGCATGACCAGTCCGCCTTCATTCTTGAATCGAAGAACGTAAAAATTCGTCTTCCGTTTCAGAAGCGTTTTCTCATCTTCATCCAAGCGACCCAAGTACTTCTCAAATGCCTTTCGGTCGTCTTCGGTCACGCGTTCGGGGTCGTAATCGGACGAGTTGTAGAAGTCCTTGAGCCCCGGCTGCCAATCGATTCGCTTGGGTAGGTCACGGTTCCGGGACTCGGTCGGTGATTCTTCACGCTGATCTTTCTCGCGGCGTTGGCGTTCGGTGCGTTCGTCCGGATCATCGCTATCGATGACGTACCACTCGACGCCTTCGATAGCCAGGTCCACATGGTCGGTGCTGAAAAACCAGCCACGCCAAAACCAGTCAAGATCCGCTCCGGAAGCATCCTCGATGGAGCGGAAAAAGTCCGCGGGAGTGGGCCGCTTGAACTTCCATCGACGGGCGTAGTGCCGAAACGCTGCGTCAAATCGTTCGCGACCTAGAACCGTTTCGCGGAGGATGTTCAGTGCGGCGGCGGGTTTGGCGTAGGCGTTGCTGCCAAACTGCAAGATCTCGTCACTTCCCGTCATGATGGGCCTTTGGCCGCGACTCAGCATGAAGGGCACGATCTTATCAGCCGGGCCACGACGGGACGGATAGTCTTCTTCCCATTCCTGTTCTGCCAAGAACTGTAAAAACGTGTTGAGGCCTTCATCCATCCAAGTCCATTGGCGTTCGTCGCTATTGACGATCATCGGGAAGTAGTTGTGACCAACTTCATGGATGACGACGCTGATCAGCCCATACTTGGTTGCTTTGGTGTAGGTCCCGTCTTCTTCTGGCCGAGGCCCGTTGAAGCAAATCATCGGGTACTCCATGCCATAGACGGGCCCATTGACGCTGATGGCGACCTCGTAGGGGTAAGCGAAGCTGAACTTGTTGTAGACCTCGATGGTGTGGGCAATGGATTCGGTCGAGTACTGATGCCACAAGGGCTGACCCTCATTGGGATAGTAGGACATGGCCATGACGAGGCGTTCTTCATCGCCGTCTTGGACGGGAACGGCCATGGCATCCCAGATGAACTTTCTGCTCGCAGCGAAAGCAAAATCACGCACGTTCTCAGCATGAAAGACCCAAGTCGCCGTGCTGTCAGAGTGTGACGATTCGTTTGCCTCTGCCTCCTCGGGCGTGATGATGAACGCGGGCTTGTCTTGAGACGAAGGGCTTTTGACCGCTTGCTCGGCGTCGCGATCCCCCTGCCTGGCCTTGGCCTGAGCGAGAACGCTGTCCAAACGTTCCGACCACTCGGGCTCGAGGACCGCATCCGGGTTCTGAAGCGTTCCTGTGGCCGCGACCACCATGTCGTCGGGACAGGTGATACGAACGATGTAGTCGCCTAATTCCAAAGTGAACTCACCGCGTCCCAGAAACGGCTGATGTTGCCATCCCGTGTAATCGGTGAAGGCGGCGACGCGTGGGTACCATTGGGCGATTTCATAGATACGGTTGCCGTCCTCTTCGAATGTTTCGAATCCACTGCGAGCTCGGATCAAATCCGAGTCAACGATCTTGAAAGAGTAGGCAATGTCGAAACGCAGCGACTGCTCAGGCCTTAAGGGGGTCTCCAAGTCGACCCGCATCATCGTGTCGTGCACGAGGTGCGCAAGGTCGCGGCCGTTGGCGTCGGTAACCGCTTTGATCTTGAATCCCCCATCAAAGGACTGCGTCGCCAATAGCGACCGCACGGAATCGAACGTCATTCGGTCGCCAATGGAAGGCGCGAGACGGGTTGTTCGATCGTCTGACTTTGGGTCAAAGCGATTTTGGTCCAATTGAACCCAGATGTAGTCCAGCGATTCGGGTGACCGGTTGTGATATTGGATGCGACAAACGCCTGTCAGGGTTTGGTCATCATCATCAAGCGTGATGTCGATCTCATAGTCCGCACGCTGTTGCCAATACTGGGGTCCCGGTGATCCCGATGCCGTCCGATAGGCGTTTGGTGTCGGGAGCCAAGAATCGATCTGCGCGAATCGATCGGTGGGATCGGCGTGTTTGGGATTGGGAAGCTGTTGCGTTTGGCCTTCGCGCATGAAGAACAGCGTGAACAACCCAACAAGTCCCACGACCGCGTGACCGCGACTTGTAGCGTTTGGCCTGGCGAATGCATTGATCATCAAGCAAATCCTGGTTCCGAAACGGAGGAGATGGCCCCTGACGGGGACACTCCCGCAAAAATCACACCGGGGCGCAAACCTCGGACAGCCAGAGTCTGATCGGGGTTCGCCCGCAATACAACGTTCCGGCGTTCGAGGCCGCCACATTCGCTCCATTCTGGCTTTGTCGCCCCACATCCCCGCTAAGTCCCCGACCCAAATGGTGCCTCCCCTTCCTCAGGAATGCTTGTTTCGAGCCATTCCCCCTCGCGAATGACTTCCACATCGTCTTTTCGTTTGGCGGCAAGAACGGAGATGGATGGCCAATGATGCTTCTGCGCGAAATCGCGACGCTGCCGCGCGTCAAAAAGAAAACAGGCGGTTGCAACAGCGTCCGAAGTGGTCGCGTTTGACGTGCGGACACTGACTTGAAGTGCGTCGCCCGACGGATACCCCGTCCGCGGATCGATTACATGCCCGTATCGTTTCCCACGGTGATGAAAAAACTGTTTGCCACTGCCGCTTGTCGATAAAGCTTCGTTTTGGAGAACGATCCCCGTCAGTCGACGTGCCGGCTTGGTCGGATGCGCGATCCCCACTTTCCAGCCCCAAGGTTGCGGCTCGCTACTTTGATCTCTGCTCTTGGAGCTGGCCCCGATCGTGTTTTCGGTTGGCTGCCGTCCAAGTTGGTCACCACGTGCCAGAACCGTGCTGTGCCCGGCATGAATCAAGAAGTGCTGGATACCGCACCTCAACAGTTCGTTGGCAATCCGATCGACCGCATGGCCCTTTCCAATCGCACCCAAGTTGATTCGCATTCCCGGTTCTGTCAGTCGCACACGTTTGGCGACTTGATCAATTTCGATCTTCTCATAGCCCACCCGCTGGAGCGACGCCTGGATGTCCTCATCGCTTGGCTTTCGTCCTTTGCGGCTCGAAAACCCCCAAACGTCGACGAGTGGCCCTGCTGTGATGTCGAAAGCCCCGCCGGTCAAACGCGACAACGCGATGGACTGTTCAACCAGGGCCAAGGTGGATGGTGATACGGGGGCAGAACCGGTGCCTGCCATCGTATTGATGCCAGCGATCTCGCTATCGTCCCGGTAAACCGTCAGTCGAGATTCAATCGCATCGACCCGCTGCAAGGCATCGAGCGCCTGGTCCAAGTCTGGATGCGTTGCCGCCGTGGCTGGTTCGGAGGCCTCGTTGTGTGGAAGCAAAACCACAAAATCGCAGGCCATGGCGCGATGTCGTAACTCAATCAAGAAGGGATCGTCCTGGAATCGCCGTTGACATCGATTTGCCCGTGAAACTAGCCTGCGAGTGATGGTTGCGTGGATCCTCCATGGATTCTAGGGCGACCGCAACGGATGTGCGTTCATGATCCCTTGGAAATGCAATCAATGTCGGATTTCCAGCGTGTTCCCATTGTTCCATCGTCGGATCGGGACCTGACCTCGGTCGGCGGGGGACACGTCATCACGCTGCCAATGCATCATGAACCGGGTTACGCTTACCCGCTGATCGTGTGGCTTCATCACACAGGACATAACGAACACCAGATCGAACAGGTTCTCCCGCACATCAGCCTGCGAAATTATGCGGCCGTTGGCGTTCGCGGAACACGCGCGACCGACGCAAAGGGCCATGGGTTCGACTGGCCCGCACGTACCATTCACCTAGCATTACGGCGTGTCGCCGGCGCCGTTGCATCGATTCAGACTCAGTGCCGGATCCACTCGCAGCGTATCATTTTGGCGGGTTATCGATCCGGTGCGACGATGGCGTGCCGAATCGCCATGAGGATGCCCCGTTGTTTTGGGGGGGTGATCATGATGGACGCACCCTTTCCAGCCACCGGCTTCGACGAAGTGGACACGCCCACTGACAGCGGGCATGGCGACTGGGCCGGGTTCAAAGAGCTTCGTGCTCGGCGTATGCCGATGCTGTGGCAGCAGGCGATCGAGAACCGGCCGTCCAATCCGGTCGAGACCCCCGACTTGACCGACCAAATCCATGCGGCACAGAAGATTCAAGCTCGGGTGGAAGTACGTCAGTACACCCAGGAGGTGATGAACACGGTTGCCTTGAAGGATATCGACCACTGGATCATGGAGCAGGTGGTGGCCCGTGGTGGAAGCGACAACTCCGACGCCAACGCGGTTATCATGGATGAGTCGAACCCTTGGACACCACGATCGTTTTCAGTGAATTGAATGGACGGCGTCGTCGCGGGCCAAAGGTTTCATGTTCCATTTTCTGAGCCCCCTACGCTGGTCACGATGACGACAACAAGCGATCAAGACGGTTCCCGTTCGCCCGAAGCGCAGGCTTCATCCGTTGGAAACGATCGGACGCGCGTGCTGCTGGTGGATGATGACAATGAAATCATCCAAACCGTCAGTTTTGCCTTGGAGGAGGAGGGTTTCGATGTGATCGTCGCGCGAGACGGGAATCAAGCCGTCGCCTTGGCGGAACGCGAGTCGCCCGAGCTCATGATTTTGGACATGATGATGCCCAAACGCAGCGGCTTCTTGGTCCTTGAGAAGCTTCGCCGTACCGATGAGTTGCCGATACCTGTCATCATGATCACGGGCAACGAGGGCCAGCGACACCAAGCCTACGCGGAGTTGCTGGGCGTCACGCGTTATCTACGAAAGCCCTTTGCGATGGACAAGCTGATGGCGGCGGTTCACGAAACGTTGGAAAAAAGGGATTCGTCCGGCGACGACTGAATCGAAAAGTCACGAGTGCCAAGATCATGGGAGGATCTCAGTGCGTGTCGTGACGGCAACACCTCCGGGCGTGTTGCGACTGAAAGCCTCGATCCTCAGATCAAAGGGTTGTGGCTGCGTGCTTCGCAGCACCAAGGTATAGGGAATGCGTTCCCCGGCCTTCATGGTCCGAATCGGGATGAATTCGATGGTGTTACCGGATCGACGGAACTGCCCCAGTTCGGGACTCGTGGTTTGCACCAAGGATTCCTGGCGAATGCCGGGCGGCAACTCGTAACGAATGGCAACATCCCCGTCGATGGTGTCCGTGTCATTGATCACAACGAGCGCGTAGCGAATGGGTTCATCCACGCGCACACCCAAATCTTGTTGCAGCAGCTCCATTCGCAACGAGCCACTGCGTGGGCTCAGCGGGACAACAGGCGACGGATTGACAGGAACGCGATCGGGCAGATTTGCGTCGCTTCCGCCGGGGGCGGGTCCCAGTGGAATGCTGGGAGCGGGCGAAGCCGGCGGAACACGCGGCGGCCTTGACAGCGGCACATTGTTGGGGGCGCCAGGCAAGACTTGAATCGAGATGGCGTCACGCCCTCGCGCTCCTTCGTTCGTCTCCGTGGTGAAAACGACTTGCGTTCTTTGTGCCGCTTGTTCACCTCGAAGAATCAGCTCAAACACTTGAGCCTGATCGGGTGCCAGTGATTCCAGCGTCCAAGCGATCAAGTACGGCACATCGTTGACGTACGGCACATCGACGGTCGCCTGCACAGGAGCCAATTGGGGATCATAGGCCATTGCGACCCGCAAGTTCGTTAAAGGCACGCGTCCCGAGTTGATCACCCGGCCACGCACCAGCACGGTGTCGCCCACCACGACGCGGTCACGTCCGCTCAAGGTGACGGTGACTGCGGGTGTGGGCGGCGCGGGATTGTATGCCGTTAGGCATGCTGACGCCGTCGCGCGCTGGCCTCCAGCAGCTGTTGCAGACACGTCTAAGCAACGACGCCCGGGATCGATCGGTGTGAACTCCACCGACGCCTGCCAAATCTCACCGGGTTGCAAGGGTGTTTCTCGGTCGTTTCCGATTTCTCGACTCTGTAGCTCGGCGTTCTGAAGCCCGGAGTCCCCAATGGCTTCAAGTCGGACGCCTTGGAGCACACGGTCGCCCGTGTTTTCCACTTCAATATCGAACAGGACCGGCTGTCCTGTTTCGATTGTCTCCACGCGCGGTTGAACGCGAATCGCGAGCGAAGGGCGATAGATGTCCACACGGACTTGCTGCGCCGCTGCCAGGCCCGCGTCGCCTTGGGCAACAAAATCGATTGAGATTGGCGACGTTGCCGATAGCTGCAGCGTTAGATCAAGCTCCTGTCCTGCGGGCACCGTCCCAATGTTCCATGTCACGGCACCCGGAACAACCTGGGCGAACCCGTCGGTATTGAGCACACGAACGCCTTCCGGCAACGTCGCCCGCACGGCAACGCCGGTCGCATCTTGATCACCCGGATTCTGTAGATTTGCGAACACATCAAAAGGAATGTTGTAGGACGCGACTTCCGGTCCGGCGGCGCGAAGCCTGAGTTGCGGAGCACTCCAGGTCACAAAGGCTTGCCCCCGTCCCAACGTCAAATCGGGCATGTTGTCAGAGACACCCCCGGGACGAATGACCTGCACATCGATCACCGCGTTACCACTCGTTCCCGGCACGGGGATCAAGTTGACAATCGCGTTTCCATCACCATCAACGTCCACCTCGGCAACCGAAGTGCCGCTGGAATCGAATGATGCGAGTTCGGGGTTCAGGATTTCGTAGCGAACCTTCCAACCCCGAGCCGGCATGGCGCCTTCTGCTCGATTGACACGTGTCAGCAGTTGCACCGGAGTTCCCGCGTTGACGCGTTGTGGAGCAGGGAATGTCCAACGTGCGTCCACCCAATAGATCGTGGCTGTCGCCTTTCGCTGATCCCAACACTCGCTGTCCGGCGCCAAGACGGTCACGCGACTGGTGCCTTCGGATGGGCTACTGAGCGACAGCCAGGTCTGACCTTTTTCCAGTTGCACATCGTCCGTAGGATTAGTATTTCCACGCGTGATCAACATGCGTTTGGTACTCGTCACGCCGCGTGCGAAGCCGGGGTCTTGCTTCCGCGCTGACTGAACCCCTGCCAGGCGATGGACTAACCCCGGTGCGTCATCGCCCACATCGATGATCGTGCCAACGCTGTCTGGAGTGAGCATCCACTCGATGGGCTCTGCGACCTGAAGACTGCCGTCGGTGCCGCAAATCCCCGTGAGTAGCAAAACCTCTCCTCCAACCGGGGCCACGATCCGTTGGGGGGACAGCAGGATGCAACCTCGTTTGCCTTTCGGCGGCAAGTCATAGCATTTGGTCGCGTTGATCTCGCTTCCAAACAGCACGGCTGGCGGTCCGACGGCGCATTCTGCCGAACAGGCTGGACCCGGCACACAAGGCTCGTTCGAGGGCACGGAGCCGACGACGCCCGGCTCGAGGCAAGCGGGCGGATCCTCTGGAGTCGGAAACGCCGGGTTGGGGATGCCAAAGTTGGGCCGGTTCAAGCAGGCGCCAATCTCACTCAAGCAACCAAGGCACTGGCAAGACTCCCCGCACGGGCAGGGAATTGCGAGCGAAGTGGAATTGGTTGGCGAGAACAAACAACTCCCGGTGGAATCGATCGCGGGCAAGCGCAGCTGGGAACAGCCCGATGCGACGATGCTCGCGCATGCCAATAGCACCGCTAGCGCACGCGCAGGCCGCGTCGCGGGGATGCGAGCGGCATGTCTCAATCGATGCGACCACGAGCGGGCGGTGGCATGCGGATTCGATCGCTGCGTCATTGCGCGGGACGTCGTCTGGTGGGAGGTGGTTGACGGCCACTTGCTTCCATGCCGTGCGGTCGATCAATAGGCAAAACTCATGAGTGGTTCATTTGGCCCCAGCGGATCTGGCGCCATCGCTTGGGATGTCAGGCCAGGGGTCCTTGGGGGATCGAGGTGCGATGGCGTATCCTGCGGGCATCGCGGGTCCCGAACCGAATCGCTTCTCCCATCGACAGGAAGTTCGCTGCATGTCCAACCCAACCAACATGCGTTTTGGGATTCTTGGGACAGGCAGGATCACTCGGAGGTTGGTAGCGGATCTGCAGAGTGTTTCGGAGGTATCGGTCACCGCGATTGCAAGTCGTACCCAAGACAGAGCCGCGTGGTACGCGGACTCTTACGGCATTCCTCATGGCGTCCATGGCTACCAAGACCTCATTGACAGAGACGACGTCGATGCCGTTTACGTGGCCCTCCCCCCGTCATTGCATCACGAATGGACGCTGGCTTGTTTGGAAGCGGGGAATCATGTGCTTTGCGAAAAACCATTGACGACAACGCTCGCACACTCCGTCGAGCTGGTTGAGCGTGCCAACGAGAAGTCGCTGCGTCTGATGGATGCCACGGCTTGGCTGCACCATGAAAGGACAGACGCCATCGAATCGTGGTTGCCGAGGACAGCCGGGGCCGCGGATGTTCAGCCCGAGTTTGGTATCGGAGAACTCAGGCATATCAGCGCCGCTGTCTCGTTTACGAACCCGTTCCAGTCGGGCGACCATCGTATGGACGCAGGCCTAGGCGGAGGCTGCCTGCTCGATCTGGGATGGTATGCGGCCAGTCTGATCCAGTTTGCAACGGGGGAGCTTCCGGCGTCTGTTTGGGCAGAATCGAATCAGCAAAACGGCGTTGCCCACCGCGTGACCGCAATGATGCGTTTCCCCAGCGGTGTGTCCGCGACACTCTCATGCGCCTTTGACACAGCGACGCGCAAATGGTTTGAAATTGCCGGGAGTTCCGCTTCCATTGTTTGTGATGATTTCACGCGTCCATGGCAGCCCCAAGCGGACGACCCGCCTATGCCAGCGCGATGCTGGGTTCGTGAGCCCTTCGGCAAGGTGCATCGCAAATCTTTTGAATGCCACCAAGAACGGAGGATGATTCGTCGTTTCGCCGGTGATACTGATCGGCAGCCTTTTCAAAGGCACTCACTGAACACGCAAGCCATCGTCCAGGCGGTGGAACGATCGATCGTAGAACGTGGGCCCGTCGAGTTGGAGAAAGCCAGATGATGTTGCAGTTGCGAGCGATCATCCAGCCCATCAAACTTTCGGCCGTTCAAGCGGCCTTGGAAGAAGCGGGCCATGAGACGATCAGCGTCACGGATGCCCTGGGCTACGGACGACAGAAGGGCCAAACACCCCTGTTCCGTGGCAACGAATACAAAATTGAGTTGCTTCGCAAGGTGATCGTCGAAGTCCTGGTGAACGAGATGGACCTCGACGAAGTGGTTGGAATCATCCGATCCGCTGCCAAGATGGGAAGCCAAGGTGAGATTGGCGATGGCAAGATTTTTGTCTCACCGGTGAACCACATGATCACGTGGTAGCCTCGGCGAGTGCCCGCTTCAAGTTCCCAATGCTCTCCTCGACGAGGCACTCAACACCAGGCGAGTAGTCGAACACTTCGACACTGATCCAGCCGTCGTATCCAACGCGTTGTAGCGTCGCCAAAATGGGGGCAAACGCAACGTCACCCATACCGGGGCCCTTTCGATTCGGATCGTTGGCGTGAAAGTGCATCATGACGTCTGCGTTATCCACAATGATCTTTTCGATGGATTCCGCTTCCGTGCTCATGGCTTTTACATCCAAGTGCAACCCAATGTGATCGTCGCCAATTCGCGACTGAAGCTCACGAGCCGATTCGGCGGTGTTCAAGAAATCGCCTTCTTCCGGGCCGAGCGGCTCGAGCGCAATCTTCACCTCATGCTCATGGAGTGCGTCCACAACCGAGCCGAGCACCAGTGCGGCGTTCTGCATTGCCTCCTCCATCGACTGACCCTCCGTGCGATTCCGCTGCTGGGGAGACCCAAGCACCATCACATCGCCCCCCAAGTCGCGACACAGGCAGATCAGTTTTCGAATGTGTTCTGCCGTGCGTTCCCGTGTGGAGCCATCACGGGTGGTCAAGTGAAACCCTTGTGTCTTGGCCAGCAACCAATGCAAACCGACGACCTGAAGACCCGCGCTTTCCACTTTTTGCCGGTAGGATTCCCGCAGCGAGGAAGAAAAATCGTCCACATGCTCGGCAAGCATGAATGGAGCCACCTCCCATCCTGTGTACCCGGCACTGGCGGCCAACTGAAGTGCTCGATCCAAGTCCCAGTCACCAAAGGTCTCGTTGCAGATCGCGTATCGCATGTTTGCCTTGAATCGCTGTCAAAACCGAATAACAGGGCGTTCCAACATCGTCGTCAAAACTCTCTCGGACTCACCCCAAATCACACAGAGAGTCACCTTGCGTCGTCTCTGAGAATGGAATCGTATCGGAAGCAACGCGGCTCGCAATCCGACGTCCGCGTTCGCGCCGCAACGCCATGATGGAGGGGGAAATAATCTCGGAAAGCGTCAATCAGTAGCCGCGATAGACTCGCGCGAATTTTCCGGGAGCCACGACATTCTGAAGCTTGAGATGTGCTTCCAAACGCGTTCCCAGCGACTTCCCGCTGAACCAGTCTCGCTCATCTTCTGCGAACAGCTTCCAGGGTGTGAGGCCGCTGTCTGACGCCTTCGCCACCGCACGCACCAAGTTTGCTTCGGCCGCCACAAATCGAGCATGATCATTCGCAATGCGGATTTCGACTGCCTCGTAGACATCCGCCATCAAGCGACTGACATCGAGATCCAGACGTCGAAGCTTGTTCACACACTGCAACAGCCGAGTTCGTGATGCCATCCCTTCCAGGGTCCTGGGACTTGTTTCGTTGGTGAGGCGGGCGATCAAAAAACTCGCCTCGATTTGCAAGGCGACCAGCCGCACACATTGAATGGAAGCAGGAGCCCCGCGTTGCGTCACGTCGCTGAGCTGACTCATCGTTCTCTCAGCTCGTTCCAGGTCCCCCTCATAAATGTCAGCCACCACCGACGCTAATGGGGCAAGAAACGCGAGCACGGTTCGCCCAAGATGTTCCCGGAACATGACTTGCCCCGACTCCCTGCGGTACCGATCAATACGGTCCATGGCCAAATGACGGGCAACTGAGAATCCATTCGTCCCCATGAATCGCATCAGTTCGTCGTTGGTTGCGTCTGCCTCGACGACCAAGTCGTCCGTAAGCCGGACAAGCTGGTGGATATCACCCAGATGAAACATGGCGATACATTCAGCCCATGTCAGATGCGTGATCTTGAATCGATGAGTCTGATCACAAGCTTGATAGGCCGCCCGAGCAGTGGCAACACGAATTGGAACACGGTCCCATCGGAACGAGAGCAAATCGATAAACGCCCAGCCCGCGTGAACGTCCCCGTGCCAGGACGGATCGTCGGTCGCTTCGAGCTGCTCATGCAGGACTTGAATCAAGCCTTCGGCGCGCTCGCGTTTCTTGCCAGGTCGATAGCAACCGTAAACCAACTCACCAACGGCGACCTCCAAACACTCGCCGGGAGCGCCGTAGTGCTCGACAGCCGTGGCAGCCCAAAGATTCCACTCGGCACTCAGCAGGTTATCCAGGAGCGACAGCGGACGGACCAAACGCAAGCACGCGGTTAGCCTTTCTTCCTGTTCGGAAGTGCGTTCCGGAAGAGCATCCCGATCAATGCGAAACAGGCCACGCGACTGAACACGCCGCCAAGTGCTTCGAAGAACGACGCAAGCGAGACTCAGAATCCGAGCTTTTGGAGCGGGCAAGCCCAATCGCTTGCTCAAAGCTCGCAGCCGGTGTCGCAACAACCCGATCCGTCCTGATCGAATCAAGCAATCAATCTCGCCAAGTTCCGCGTTCAGTTTGCTGCGACCGGTTACCTGGCCCGAGAGACGATGAAACTGGTCCGCCGCCGAAACCAACTGCCCCCCGGTTCGAAATGCTTCCGCCGACGAACGACGCGCGCTGGTGCCTTCGGAACCGGTCAGATGATCCGCCGCCACGGCAAACCAACGCCCCGCCTCCACGTGCGCGTAGATGGAATCCGCAAATTCAGCCGCTCGACAAGCGTGGGGACCAATCTCAGACTTGCGTTCGGATTGCGTGAGGTGATCGACGACCGCCGCAGCCATCGAGTTGTCAGCCTGAGATGCCAGTGTGTCGGCCCAACGGCCGTGACATCGCTCGACGAAAAGGCTTTCCATGGCCGCGATGATCCGCTCGCGAACTCGATCGTGACGCACCCCGAAATGCCCTCCGACGCGTCGAACAAAACGTTTGTCAATCAATTCTCGTAACTGTTGGTCAAGATCAGCTCCCGACGCATTCGAGAGGGACCGGTTGTATGCCGAGGCGCGTGGGCCGATCGCGTAGAGCAACTCCTCCACGGTCACATCTCGTCCGGCAACGGCTAGTAGCTGCAGGATGTGGCGGGTCGGCGTCGCCAGCGCGTTCAAGCGATGTTGCCACAGACTCCCAATTCGCGCCAGGCCGTCCGTTCGATGAAGCGGCGTCGACACGGACGAAGACCCAGCATCTTTGGATTCTGCCTCCGGCGGGCACAGCCAGGATTCATTCAGGTCGTCGATGAATTCTTCCAACAAGAACGGGGAACCATCCACACGAGCCACCCACTGGTCACGCAATTCATCCGTGATCGACAGGGAGAGTTCTTGGCAATGGTCATCAATGACATTGGCAACCGTTTCATCCTCAAGACCACCAAGCTCAATCCGACTATCCGGTGCAACCTCCTGCTTGTCGGCTCCCCCCAAACCGACCGTTATGATGCCAAAACCCTCGAGATCTGGGTCACTTGATTCGACCGCGCACTTCTGGAGATAGTCCAACACGTTGACGGTATCGGCATCCGCGAATTGGCAGTTGTCGACGATAAAAAACAAAGGACCGACACGGCGCAGTTGATTGACAACCAGCAGCGCCGCCTCCAAGCCACCGGCACGCGACTCAGACGTGACCAGATTCGGCATGGCTGGATCGACCTTGATCGCGGCGGCAAAGCCTGGGAGTGCACGCGCCAAAATGGAATGAGTCACGTCGTCGACGTTGATTCTGGAAAGCACGCGTTGGCGATAACGCGTCACGATCTCATCCGTGATCTGCGTGAATGCCTGGAGCGGCTGTTGTTCACGACGATCACATTCGGCCATAAACGAGTTCGCCCACGAATTCGTCTTCAAATGATCCAAGAGCGCGTTGAGCAGTGTCGACTTACCGGCCCCTGAATCACCCTCGATGTGGAGCCTCCCTGTGCCGCCGCGTGTGATGCGGTCTGTCCACACGCGAGACGTTTCCAATGCATCCTCGCGCCCCCACAGTTCGGTGGGATTCACGGCAGGGTAGTTTCGCAGTCGAGCCTCAGGCGCACGTTCGTTCCTGTCGAGACCCAATTGAGAAACGCGCAGTGCATCCAGTCGATCATCCGGATCGGTTTCGACCATCGAAGAGACGGCCACACGCAGGTAGTCCGGAATGCGTTCATGGAGACACGCCACTGCGCCATGCAACAAACTGCGATCCATGTCCTCGTTACGGTCGTCACGTGCGATGGCCCCCGTATCGGAACCAATCGAAACGTTGCCAGGACGCTCCAGGTGGGCGCTCGCTGCCTCGTGACGATCACGTTCAAGTTGCTTGGCTGTGATCATTCGCAGGCATTCCAGCAGAGAAATGCCAAGCGAAAACACGTCGCCCTTCGGCCCGTACGCTTGTCGTGCCAAGCCCTCTGGGCTGGCATACATCTTGGACAGAATCACATAAGGACGAAAACCCAACGGATCTTCTAGCAAGTCGAAAGTCCCAACCAAGTCATAGTCGATCAAGACAACGCGCCCCGTCTTGGGCACATACATCAGGTTGCTTGGCTTCACGTCCCGGTGAACGAAGCCGCGTGAATGCATCCAGTGCAACGCGGCAGCAGCCTGGCGGGTTGCACGCACCAATTGTTCGCATGCTTCCTCCAACGGCAGTTCGGCCCAACTGCGGAACTGTGTGCCCAGATCGTGGCCATCCACTTTCTCCATTGAATACCCCGAATACCCTCCTGAGTCCAAGATCCGGTCCAATCGCAGCAGTCCGGCGTGACTGAGCTTTGACATGCGTCGAAATCCAGCCCGAGCACGACTCAGTTCAATGGGACGCTGGGAAGTGAGGACTTTCACGGCATAGGGGAAGCCACTCCCGATTTCTTCCGCTTCATAGATCCAGCCGCCGAAACCCGATCCCAGAACCGATTTCAATCGCATGTTCCCGAACTCTGAGCCCAACGCCAGGGGCTGAACATGAGTTCGTTCGCGTCGCGATCGTGGGGGCGTGCCACACGTCTCCGAATCTGCGGTCGATGTTTCTCGTTGGCTATTCGGTCGAAACGTATCGTCGTTGTTGAAGTCGAGTGGTTCGCTGTCACTCATCGTTGGAGTCTTTGGATCCCATGGATCGTCAAGGAGTCACAAACAAGCCCGTCAATACTTTGAATCATGAAGAAACACAATCACAAGCGCTCGATTATCGCCAGGATGTCGTCCGCGATTCGAACCTGCCCCACTCGCTCAATCTTTCCGGCGTCCTAATCTAGTTATGCTACCTCGAGTACGATTGCCATTCTTTTGCGGTTAAACCGAATGGCATCTGAAATAAAGGAGTCCAGCTTCGTTGATTTCCTGGCTCCCCGCTCCCCACAGCACGCCGCCCATTGACCGGTTTTTGGTCTCTCGATACCATCCCCGCGTCGAGGACACGGTGGCTGTAGCTCAGTTGGTTAGAGCGCTGGATTGTGGTTCCAGATGTCGGGGGTTCGAGTCCCCTCAGCCACCCCTTTTGATTCGGTTTTCGCGTCGCACCGCAAGTCACCGGCGCCACGAACGCCGCGGTCCTCGAGTTGAGCTACTGCGGGTGGCCGGCTCGCTCGATCTGTTTCCACGCACTCAAGCAGGTGCTGTTCTGGCCCCTGGTGGCTCGCCGACGCGTGAGCAGTATGCAACGCCTACAGCCCAATTCTCAGATCGTGCCGGGTCGGGCAACATTTTCCTGCTTATTCCCGTGCAGGTAGGGTCGTGTGTGTGCGTTCATCAGGCCGCACCTGGGGACCTCCATCCATGCACCCCTCACCCCTCCTGCATGTCAAAAAGACAGCGACGCTAAGGACGCAAGTATGGCCCCCCCAGAACGGTTCCTCACTCAAAGACAGGACCACCGTATGGGCAGCCCTACTTCTTGTCGTCGTCTGCCTTTTTGACTTTCTTCTTCTTCTTCAAAGAGATCTTCTGAACGCGAACCTTTGGCATCCCGACGATAGCCATTTCCTCGTCGAATCGATCCAACTCCTTGAGACGAGCCACACGCTCCGCTCGCGTCAGCACGTTTCGCGTCTTGATTGCCCCGGCTTTGACCTTCAGGCTGGGATCCAACGTCATGACAGTTTATCGGGTTGAGGATGGTGGAGTTGCGAACGGCCCCTCCGGTGGACGCCGCGCTGTAGTCAATCTCGTGAGGTGTGGCCAATAACCGACCGCGCCCCGCAGAGAACGAGAGATTATCGACAGCCACGCGGCCCATCAAGAGCTCTTGTTGAGTGAATCATTGCCTTTTGAGCCAGTCAAAACGCGAGATCGGGTCCGAGATGGAGCCGGGCGGCACGAGCTGCGGCCGCCGAGATCTCCAATTGCGAATCGGTCACCTTCCGGTACATTTTGGGTCGTGAATTTCGCCTTGGCATGGCTGACTCAGCGAACAGCCAAGCTGATGGGCGGTACACAGGCAGTCACCTTCCAACCTTCTGGAGCAATTCATGGCACGTCCCGTCACCCTCTTCACCGGCCAGTGGGCTGACCTTCCGATTGCCGAAATGGCTTCGATGACCGCCGACTTCGGCTACGACGGGATTGAGTTGGCGTGCTGGGGAGACCACTTCGAGGTTGATCGTGCCAATGCGGAGGACGACTACTGTGACCAGAAGCACGCGTTGCTGGCCGAGCACAACCTTCAGGCTTATTCGATCAGTGCCCACTTGGTGGGGCAGGCTGTCCTAGACTTGATCGACGCGCGTCACCAGGCCATTTTGCCGGATTACGTCTGGGGTGATGGCGATCCTGCTGGCGTGAACCAGCGAGCAGCCGAAGAATTGATGGCGACCGCACGGGCCGCCCAAAAGTTCGGCGTCGGCGTGGTCAATGGGTTCACAGGTAGTAGCATCTGGCACCTTCTGTATTCGTTCCCGCCTGTCCCACCCAAAATGATCGACGCGGGATTCGATCTGCTGGCAGAGCGTTTCAATCCGATCCTCGATGTTTTCGGCGAATGTGGTGTCAAATTCGCATTGGAGGTTCACCCCACCGAGATCGCGTTCGACATTCACACAGCGCAGCGTGCACTGGAAGCCTTGGATCATCGGCCCGAGTTCGGTTTCAACTTTGATCCCAGCCACTTGATTTGGCAGGGAGTGGACCCGGTCAAATTCCTGCGTGCCTTCCCCGATCGTATTTATCACGTCCATATCAAGGACGCCATCGTCAACCTCGATGGGACGGCAGGGATCCTGGCCAGCCATCTCAACTTTGGTGACTCGCGACGGGGATGGGACTTTCGCTCTCCCGGTCGTGGGGGCGTGAATTTCGAGGAAATCATCCGCGCACTCAACGACATCGATTACCAGGGCCCCCTGTCGATCGAATGGGAGGATAGCGGGATGGAAAGAACCTTTGGTGCTCGCGAAGCGTGCGCCTTCACCAAGAAACTGGATTTTGCGCCTTCAGGCAGGGCTTTCGATGCAGCATTTGATGAAGCCAACGACTGACGATTCCTTCGCTGTTGGAAGTCAAGCCGTCATCCACACTTGGGATGAACCCAGTGGCTTCTAACTTGTCCATGGGCTTGGTACGGTTGAGGGCTGTTAACTGCGTTCAACTCGGGTTGGTCTTTCGATGATCCATGTGCATGTAAACGGCGAAACCCACCAGCTTCCTGGGTCGGTCTCGATCTTGGAGCTGCTCAGCTTGGTCGATGTGCCCCCGAATTACCTTGCGGTTGAAGTGAACGAAGAGGTCATTCCCCGAGAAAACCATGGCCTCGTTCGTGTTAGCGACGGGGACCACGTTGAAGTCGTGACCTTGGTCGGTGGAGGTTGAGCATGTCCCAGCACATCGATTCTCAAGCGGGCGCGTCTCAGATCAGCGAAGAACGTTCGTTTGTTGTTGGCGGACACGTCCTTTCCAGCCGCCTCATTGTTGGGACAGGTCGCTATGACACCATGGAGCAAATGCGAGACTCACTCGAGGAGTCCGGCGCCGACTGTGTGACCGTCGCAGTCCGGCGCGAGCGCCTCTATGACCGACAGGGCCGGAACATCCTCGATTTCATCGATCCAGATCGCTACACGCTGCTACCAAATACAGCCGGATGCTATACAGCCAGAGACGCCATTCGCGCCGCAAAGCTGGGTCGGGAAATCCTGCGCACACTTGGCAATCCAGGCGCCGACTGGGTCAAGCTGGAAGTACTCGGTGATAGCAAGACGCTGCTGCCCGACCCGACCGAAACCATCTCAGCCTGTCGTGAGCTGGCGGCCGACGGGTTTCAAGTGCTTTGCTACACCAGCGATTGCCCGGTCACGGCCCAACGGCTGAAGTCCGTTGGAGCTGCAAGCGTCATGCCAGCCGGTAGCCCGATTGGGAGTGGCCAATGCATCCTGAATCCAAGCAACCTTCGGATCATCCTGGAGTACCTGAAAGAAGAGGACGCGCACTACCCCGTGATCATCGACGCCGGGGTGGGGACTGCCAGTGATGTTTCCGTTGCGATGGAGCTGGGTGCCGATGGCGTGCTTCTGAATACGGCGATCGCACATGCCAGGGATCCGGTCCGAATGGCGCGCGCGATGAAACATGCCGTGATCGCGGGGCGGGAGGCCTTTCGAGCGGGCCGCATTCCCTCGCGTCTCTACGGGACAGCAAGCAGCCCCGTCGAAGGCGTCATCAGCACGCGCCCCCATGGCTCGGAAGCGTTGGCTTCGGCAGCGGAACCATGAGCGACCCACACGCCAAGACATCTGCCCCGCGGGATGAAATGCATGACGGAAGTGTTTCACGTTTGATTCAAATGGAAGAGCAGCTGGCAATCATGCAGCGTCTGACGGAACAGCTGAATGAAGTGGTCACGGAGATGTCGCGCCAGATGACGCAACGAGATCGGACCATCAAAGCGCTGGTTGCGGAGGTCAAGGCCCTCAAAGCAAACAAGGATCTTGGTGGGCCTGTTGTGGATGCGGGCGATGAGAAACCTCCTCACTATTGAGCCGCACGCGTGAATCACGACGCAAATGAGGAGCCGGTGGTTTCGACGACCGAGGCAGACGTGGTATTCCTTGGCACGGGCACCAGCGTTGGCGTGCCAACGATTGGATGCGGGTGCGCGGTTTGCAAGAGCGACGACCCCCGAAACAAACGCACACGTTGCTCGATCGTCTTTCGCCTCCCCCGGGGCAACCTGCTAGTCGACACCCCACCCGACCTGCGAACGCAGCTGTTGCGCGAAGACATCGGCCTCATCCATGCCGTGCTGTTCACCCATGAGCACGCCGATCACCTCTTCGGCTTGGACGACCTGCGTTTGTTCCCTTTTCGACTGCAAGCGCCGGTTCCACTCTACTGCAACGAAGCTGTGGAAGCTCGGATCCGGCACTCCTATGATTACGCCTTCCAAGATCGCCCCCAAACTCACCCGGGTGCAACGCCACGTTTGACCTTTGAAAACATCGCGGACGATGCCTTTGAAGTGTTGGGATGTGCGATTCAACCGATTCCGCTCAAACATGGGCCTCATTTTGATGTCCTGGGATTTCGTGTCGGTGACTTTGCCTACTGCACCGATACCAATCACATCCCACCCACGTCGATGGGCCGCCTACGAAACCTCGACACTTTGGTTCTGGGAGCCCTCCGCTTCTCCCCGCACCCAACTCACTTTTCGATTGAAGAAGCCCTTGCCATCATCGAAGAGCTGAAACCGCGGCGCGCTTACCTGACGCACCTCTCGCACGACGTGGATCATGGTCCGGTCGAAGCCCAGTTACCTGAGCACGTGTCTCTCGGGTACGACGGCCTGCGACTCAGCGGATTGAACCTGCTGACTTGACTGGACTGCCGCGAATCAAATTAACGCCTAGCAAGTGTGGGCACAGCTGACACTGGCGCTGGCAAGTCGGTCGTAGCAGACCTTCATGCGCGCGTGATCGTCGAAGCAATCGAATAAACAAATCAATCGCCAAAGACAACAGGGGCAGTCCAGGTTGATGCCGGTATGCGAAACGACTTGTCGCACAAGCTGATAGGCTTCCATGGCTTGGTCCAAGCTAATCAACAGTGTGGCGGCCGTCACGCGATACTCGACTGTATTGGGGTCGAGCTGAATGGCGCGTTCCACCGACTGCAAGCAGATCCCGGGCTCCTCCCCAAGAACCGACTGGACAGCGCAGAGTTCGTGCCACAAGACGGGATTGTCCTGGTCGGAAGTGATCGCCGTCCATATCATGCTAGCGGCCAGGTCGGGGTGACCGAGCTTCAACAAGTCGTGCGTGAGCACACGGACCATGTTTGTGCTAACCAGCCCTGAGATACCAAGTTGGTGGAGCAGGTCGACGCCCAGATCCCGCTTGCCAATCTGAATGTATTGAAATGCCAGGACTCTGGACGACCAAGGCTCAAGCGGCACGAGGGAACTCGCGCGTTCCAAACACTCCACGGAACGATTGGGGCGGTCTGCCTTGGCTTCCAGCAATCCTCGCAGCTCCCACGCGCCGCCATGGTCACAATGGTGCAAGCAGATTTGATCGAGCTTGTCGAGTGAGCTTTCAATCTCACCCATCTCAAGCAGGCGTTCCAGTTCGACATAGAGTGTTTGGGCAGTTGTTGCAGTCATTCTACTTATGCAATACGAGTCGTCCGCTACGAGTCCGTTTGAGTTCGTATCGGGTCCCTTCGAGTTCGATCAAAATGATGTCGTCGCCAGCACTCAACTCATCGAAGTCATACTTCTGCGCACTCGGACGCGG